>CAXTFY010000014.1:8639-32225 GCA_964243265.1 uncultured Acetobacteraceae bacterium
GGCGCCGGCAAAACGCGCTGGCCACCGCCTGGCGTCAGTGTCGGACCACGAACCCCTCCTGCACCTGCCACGCCTCGCGCTGCCGCACGAACGGCAGCCGCAGCGACGGGCGCAGCCTGATCCCATCCGGGTCGCGATACCCCGGCACGCCCATCCGCAGCCGCTCCTGCGGCACGTCGAGGCGGAACGTGCGGTGCAGGTGGTCCCACAGGCTGAGGCCGCTCGACCAGTTGCTATCCGTCTCCCCCTGCACCGTCGAGTGGTGGATACCGTGCATCCGCGGCGTGGTGAACACCCGCGCCAGCCGCCGCTCCAGCCCAGCGGGCAACCGCAGGTTCGCATGGTGGAACAGCACCGACACGAAAAAGAACGCCTGCCACAGCCGCAGCGCCCGCGGCGACGCCCCGGCCAACGCCACCTGCGCCGCGCGGTACGGCGCCGACACCAGCATGTCCACCGCATGAAAACGCAACGCCGTCGAGGCGTCCATGTCGAGATCGACGTGGTGCACCAGGTGCAGCCGCCACAGCGCCGGCACCTTATGCGTCAGGACGTGCCAAACGTAGGTCGTGTAGTCCATCAACAGGAACGCCGCCGCATCCCGCACCCACGCCGGGGCCGGCAGGCGCTGCGCCAGGCCCCGGCGCCGGGTTTCCGCCCGTTGCGCCAGGGGCCGCACCAGGGGGCTTTCCACGGCGGCCACCACCGCCATGCTGAGCGCACCGAGGGCGGCATTGCGCAGCAGTCGCGGCGCCTCGTCTTGGGTGCGGCGGCGCAGGGGCGCGCGGCGCTCGCCGAGCAGGATCGCCGCGGCGGCTGCGATTGCGACGGCCGGCAAGATGCGCTCCAACGGCGCTCGTCCCAGGAACGCCCCCGCCCGTTCGATTGCGGGGCGCTGGCCTTTGAAGGATACCTCCTGGCCCGGCGGCTGCGGTGCGGAGCGGGCGGGCGGGCGATGGGACGGAGGCATGGGGCAGCAGATGCGGACGGGCGGGGACGGCCGCAAGGCGATGCTGCCAGCAATGCGGCCGGGCCGTCCGTGGTGACGTGGACGCACGACCTGGTGGTGATCGGCGCCGGCGCCGCCGGCCTGACTGCGGCGGGCGGCGCCGCGCGGTTAGGCTTGCGCGTGGCGCTGATCGAGCGCGACCGTATGGGCGGGGAGTGCCTCAACACCGGCTGCGTGCCGTCCAAGGCCCTGCTGGCCGCCGCCCGGCGCGCGCACCTGATGCGGACCGGCGCGGCCTTCGGCGTGACCGCCGAGCGGGTGAGCGTGGACTTCGCCCAGGTCTCCGCGCATGTGCACGAGGCGATCGCCGCCATCGCGCCGCACGACTCCGCCGAGCGGTTCCAGGCCTGGGGCGTCGAGGTCATCCGCGGCGCCGCCCGCTTCACCGCCCGGCGCAGCATCGAGGTCAACGGCCGGACCCTGACGGCACCGCGCATCGTGGTCGCCACCGGGTCCCGCCCGGCGATCCCCCCCATCGACGGCCTGAGAGGGTCCCCATACCTCACCAACGAGACCCTGTTCGCCCTGGACCGGCTGCCGGGCCACCTGGTGATCCTGGGCGGCGGCTCGATGGGGCTGGAGATGGCGCAGGCGTTCCGCCGCCTGGGGTCCGCGGTGACCGTCATCGAGCCCGGCCGCCTGCTGTCGCACGCCGATCCCGAGGCCGTGGCGGTCGTGGTGGCGCAGCTTGCCGCGGACGGCGTGGAGCTGCGGGCGGGAACGCAGCCGACCCGTGTCATGGCGGTGCCCGGCGGCGTGCGGATCGACATGGCGCGGGGCGCGGCGGTGACCGGCAGCCACCTTCTGGTCGCCGCCGGGCGCACCCCGGCGGTGGACGGGCTGGGGCTGGACGCGGCGGGCATCGCCGCAACCCCGGCCGGCATCACCGTGGACCGGCGGCGGCGCACCAGCAACCGGCACGTGACCGCCATCGGCGACTGCCGGGACGGGCCGCGGCTGACCCACGCGGCGGGCTACGAGGGTACCCTCGCGGTCGCCAACATCGCGCTAGGCTTGCCGCTGGCGGCCAACTACGATGCGCTGCCGTCAGTGCTGTACACCGATCCCGAGCTGGCGCAGGTCGGCCTGACCGAGGGCGAGGCCCGAGCGCGGCACGGCGCCGTACGGGTCCACCGGGTAGCGTTCGCGGACAACGACCGGGCGGTGGCGGAGGGCGCGACCGCCGGCTTCGTCAAGGTCATCCACGCGCGGGGCCGGCTGGTGGGCGTGACGATGGTCGGCGCGGGGGCGGGGGAGCTGGCGCTGCCCTGGGTGCTGGCAATGGGCAGGCGGGCGTCAACCTGGGCAGTATCAGGCGCCATAGTGCCTTACCCAACACGGTCGGACGCCTCGAAGGCGACCGCCTTCTCCGCCTACGAGGGCCTGCTATTCGGCCGCCTGGCGCGCGGCTGGGCACGCACCCTGGCCGCCCTGCGCCGCCGCCGCTGACGCTTCTCCCTCTCCCTCCGGGAGAGGGCCGGGGTGAGGGAAGCGGCAAGGGCCAAACTTACCCCCTTAAAAACAAAACCCGCTCCCAGGCAGGCGGAACCCCGCCCGTGCGGCCCCCCTCCCGAAAGAAGCAAGCCCAGCCCAGCTAAGCCTTCACATCGTTCGCAACCACCGGCTTCAGCACCGTCGAGATCGTATCCCGCAGCACCGTCACCCGCACGTTCTGGGCGATCTCCACCTCGACTTCGTCCGACCCCTCCTTCACCCGCTGCACCGTGCCCAGGATGCCGCCCGCCGTCACCACCCGGTCGCCCCGGCGCAGCGCGGCCAGCATGGCGCGGGTCTGTTTCTGCCGGGTCTGCTGCGGCCGGATCAGCAGGAAGTAGAACACGCCGAAGATCAGCAGCAGCGGCACGAACTGCGTGGCGTTGGACAGCAATCCAGATGCGTCCTGGGCATAGGCGGGGGAAATGAGCATCGTATGTCCTAAGATGGCAGCAAGCGGTTGCCGAGGTTGCGGCGGGACCATAGTTTGCGCCCCACCCCCGTCAAGACAACCGAGCCGCCCCAGGACCCAGGAATCATGGACCCCAACCTGCTGACCCGCATCGCCGAGGCGCTGGAGCGCTTGGCCCCGCCACCCCCTGCTGCCCCGGACCTGACCGCCGCCGACGCCTTCGTCTGGCAGCCCGCGACCAACGAGCTGATCCCGGTCCCCCAGGTGTCCCGCGTGGACATCCGCCTGCTGCACGGCGTGGACCGCCAAAAGCGCCAGGTGCTGGACAACACCCTGCGCTTCGCCCGTGGCTTCCCCGCCAACAACGCCATGCTGTGGGGCGCCCGCGGCATGGGCAAGTCCTCGCTGGTCAAGGCCGCCCACGCCGCCGCCAACGCCGCCGCGCCAAACAGCCTGGCATTGATAGAAATCCACCGCGAGGACATCCGCACCCTACCCGACCTGCTGAACCTGCTGCGCCCCAAGGACCGCCGCTGCCTGATCCTCTGCGACGACCTGTCGTTCGAGCGCGAGGACGCCGACTACAAGGCGCTGAAGTCCGTGCTCGACGGCGGCATCGAGGGCCGCCCGGCCAACGTGCTGTTCTACGCCACCAGCAACCGCCGCCACCTGATGCCGCGCGACATGATCGAGAACGAGCGCGCGACCGCCATCAACCCCTCCGAAGCCACCGAGGAGAAGGTGTCGCTATCCGACCGCTTCGGCCTATGGATCGGCTTCCACAACTGCGACCAGGCGGCTTTCCGCGCCATGATCGAGGGCTACGCCGACGCGCTCGCCCTGCCGATCAGCCGCGAGGACCTGCACCTGCAGGCCAACGAGTGGTCGATGACGCGCGGCGCGCGCTCCGGCCGGGTGGCGTGGCAGTTCATCCAAGACCTGGCGGGACGGCTGGGCGAAGCGAGGGCAGCATGACAGACAACCCACAGGCCATCCGCCGCCGACTGGGCGACACGACGGTGACGGCGCTGTTCGACGGCTACCTCAGTCCGCCGTTCGGCGTGCTGCTCGGGATCGAGGAGCCGGAGGCCGCCGCGCTGCTGCAGCAGGCGTTCCGCCAGCCGGCGCTGCGGTTCAACGTCAACGCCTTCCTGGTGCAGTCGCCGGGCCGGACGGTGCTGATCGACACCGGCGGCGGGTCGGGCATGGGCGCGACCCTGGGCCGGCTGCCGGCGGCGCTGGCCGAGGCCGGGGTGGCGCCCGGCGACATCGGCACGGTGCTGCTGACCCACATGCACGGCGACCACTGGGGCGGCCTGGCGACCCCAGACGGGCAGGCGGTGTTCCCGAATGCCGAGGTGGTGATATCCGCGCCGGAGGCTGCATACTGGCTCGACAGCGCCCAAGCCGCCGCTGCGCCCGACGAGGCCTCAAAAGCCCGGTTCACCGGCGCCCAAGCGGCGGTTGCGCCCTACCGGGAGCGGATGCGGACCTTCACCGCGGCCGACGTGCTCCCCGGCATCCGGGCCGTGCCGCTGCCGGGCCACACCCCGGGCCACGCGGGCTACTTGATCGAGGGCAGCGAGCCGTTGCTGATCTGGGGCGATGTGATGCACGCGCCGGATGTGCAGGCGCCCCACCCCGAGGTCGGCGTGCGCTTCGACAGCGACCCGGCCGTCGCCATCGCCTCCCGCCGGCGCGCGCTGGACATGGCGGTGGCGGACCGTTTGCTGGTGGCCGGGATGCACCTGCACTTCCCGGCATTCTCCCACGTGGCGCGGGCGGCAGAGGGCTACGCGCTAGTACCCGACCTCTGGGCAGCACAGTAGCCCGCTTGCCTTCCCCCTCTCCCTACGGGAGAGGGCCGGGGTGAGGGAGGCAGCAAGCGCCAAACCCGGCAGGCTACAGCGCCTTAATTGCCTCTTGCCTCATCAGTGTAGCTCGGACTGCCTTCCTCACCCCAACCCTCTCCTGGAGGGAGAGGGGGCAGAAAGCACCGTCATCCCGCCCATGTAGGGCGCCAGCACCCCCGGCACGGCGATGCCGCCATCCGCCTGCTGGTAGATCTCCATCACCGCAATCAACGCCCGCCCCAGCGCCACGCCCGACCCGTTCAGCGTATGCACCGGCCCGGCCGCCTTCCCATCGGCCCCGCGCAGCCGCGCGTTCATCCGCCGGGCCTGGAACGCGCGGGTATTGCTGCAACTGCTGATCTCCCGCCAGGCCCCCTGCCCCGGCAGCCAAACCTCCAGGTCATAAGTCTTGGCCGCCCCAAACCCGGTATCCCCCGCGCACAGCAGCATCCGCCGGAACGGCAGCTCCAACGCCCGCAGCACCGCCTCCGCGCACGCCGTCATCCGCTCATGCTCATCGGCGCTGGCGTCGGGGTGGGTGACGCTGACCAGCTCCACCTTGCGGAACTGGTGCTGCCGCAGCATCCCGCGCGTATCCCGCCCCGCAGCCCCGGCCTCGCTGCGAAAGCACTCGGACAGCGCAGTAACGCGGATCGGCAGCTGCTCCGCCGGCACGATCTCGTCCATCACCAGGCTGGTCAGCGGCACCTCGGCCGTCGGGATCAGCCAGCGGCCATCGGTGGTGCGGAACAGGTCGTCGGCGAACTTCGGCAGCTTGTCCGTGCCATAGGCGGCGGCATCGTTGACCAGCAGCGGCACCTGCACCTCGGTATAGCCGTGCTCCCCGGTATGCAGGTCCAGCATGAACTGGCCCAGCGCCCGCTCCATCCGCGCCAGCCCGCCGCGCAACAGGGTGAAGCGGCTGCCGGACATGCGGGCGGCACGCTCGAAATCCATGCCGCCCAGCGCCTCGCCAAGCTGGAAATGCTCCAGGGCCGAGAAGTTCATAGCCCGGACCTCGCCCCGCTGATGGACGACGACGTTCCCGCTCTCATCCGCACCGTCCGGCACGTCAGCATCGAGCACGTTGGGCAGCACCGCCAACTCGGTTGGGATGGCCGCATCCAACTCCGCCGCACGCGCCTCCAACGCCGCCATCTCGTCCCGCAAGGCGGTCGCCTCGGCCTCCAGCGCCGACGTGTCAGCCCCGGTGCGGCGGCCCTGCCCGACCTGCTTGGCGAGCGCATTGCGGCGCGATTGCCGGTCCTGCACCGCCGTCAGCGCCGCCCGGCGTTCGGCATCCACCGCCAACAGGCGGTCGGCCACCGCCGGCAGGCCGCGCCGCGCCATCGCGGCATCGAACCCGGCGGGGTCGGCGCGTATGGCACGTATATCGTGCATCAGACGTCAACAGGCTTCGGCTCGACCATCCCGGCCGTGAAGATCGAGATCTCATACAGCAGGATCAGCGGCACCGCCAACCCGGTCTGCGTGATCACGTCCGGCGGCGTGATGATCGCCGCGATGACGAACATGCCGACATAGGCATAGCGCCGGTACTTCTTCAGCCCGCGCGAGGTGATGATGCCCACCTTGGCCAGCAGCGTCAGCAGCACCGGCAACTGGAACGCCAGCCCGAACGCAAAGATCAGCCGCATCACCAGGCCCAGGTACTCGCTGACCTTGGCCTCCAACTGCACCGGCAGGCCGCCCGCGCCGTCCGAGGTCTCGAAGCTCAGGAAGAACGTCCAAGCGGCGGGGAACACGAAGTAGTACGCCAGCGCCGCCCCGGCCACGAACAGCACCGGCGTCGCCAGCAGGAACGGCAGGAACGCCCGCTTCTCGCTGCGATACAGCCCCGGCGCCACGAACATATAGATTTGCGTCGCCACCACCGGGAACGACAGGAACGCCGCCCCGAAGAACCCCACCTTCAAGTAGGTGAAGAACGCCTCGTACAGCGCGGTGTAGATCAGCCGCCGGTTGCCCCCCCGGTGGATCAGGATGTTGGCCAGCGGCTGCGCCAGGAACGAATAGATCGCCGTGCTAAAGTGGTAGCAGAAGAAAAAGCACAGCAGGAACGCGCCCATCGACCACAGCAGCCGCGTCCGCAGCTCGATCAGGTGATCGAGCAGCGGCATCGCCTTGTCGTTGATCGGGTCGTCCACGGCCGGGCCGTCAGGGGGCGCCAAGGTCTCGGGCACCTCTGGTCAGGCGTGCAGCGACGGCTGGTGCGCGTCCGCAGGAGGGGGCGTGGCGGCAGTAACCGTGGGCATGGGCGCAGGCGCGGGCGGAACGGCGTCGGGCAGAACGGCGCCAGGCGCCGGGATCATAGCCTCGGCGGCGGGCGGCGCCGTCTCGGCGAGAGGCGGCGGCGTGGTCAACGGCGGCGTCGTCACCGGCGTCGCGTCCACTGGCGCAGCCGTCACCGGCGGCCGGGTCTCGAACGGGGTTTCCGCCATCGTCTTGCGAAGCGTCCCGTCGTTATCGACGGCGCTGAGGATCTTGCCCTTGATATCCATGCGGCGGATGTCGTTGATCTGGTCCCGCACCTCATGCAGGTTGGCCTCGCGGACCATCTCGTCCACGTGGACCTGGAACTCCCCCGCCATGCGCCGGGCCTTCTTGACCGCTTCGGCGACGGCCTTGATGGCGACGGGCATGTCCTTGGGGCCGATGGCGATCAGGGCGACCACGCCGATCAGCGCAATCTCGGACCAAGCAAAATCGAACATGGCAGTCTTAACCCCTCCATGGGTGTCCTAGCACGGGTATGGGGGCTGGGGAACCGCGGTGCTAGGGCGCACCCGCGGCATCCGCCGCCGGGTCGTCGCGCACCAGGTCCTCCCGCCGCGGCAGGTCGCGCAGGCTGCGCAGCCCGAACTGGGTCAGGAACGCCGGGGTGGTGCCCCACAGCGTCGGGCGGCCCGGCGCCTCCTTGCGCCCGCGCGGCTCGATCAGCCCGCTTTCCAGCAGCGCGTCCATCGTCGCCTGGCCCAGGCTGGCGCCGCGCACCGCCTCGATATCGGTGCGGGTGGCGGGCTGGTGGTAGGCGATCACCGCCAGGCACTCCATCGCGGCGCGCGGCAGCCGCCGGGGCTGCGCCACCACGCGGGTCAGGCGCGGCGCCAAGTCGGGGGCGGTGCGGAACTGCCAGGCCCCGGCGACCTCCACCAGCTCGATCCCCCCGCCGGCATGGCGGTCCCGGACGGCCGCCAGCACGGCGTCGGCGTCCAGCGATGGAGGCAGCAGGCGCGCGACATGGCTCGCGGGCACCGGCTCGGCGCTGGCGAACAGCAGCGCCTCGGTCAGCCTGACGGCGTCGGCCATGCCGTCGTCGGCCAGGTTGGCCTTTGCCAGATCGGTCTGCGCCAGGCCGGTCCCAACCGGGTCGGCTCCCGCTGCGTCGGTCCTCCCCGCTGTGTCGGTCCTCATCGTGTCATACCAAGGGCTATTCGCTCTGACCCTTATGCCATCGCATCGCAAGCTGTCACTGCGGGCCGCCCTCGCGGCGCGGCCAGGGCGATCGCATAGGTGGTAGGGACGCTGCCTGCTCCCTCTCCCTCCGGGAGAGGGCCGGGGTGAGGGGGTCTTGCGGCGCAGACCTCCCGGCCCGGACAGCCCTGCTGGCCCGGACAGCCCGGTCGCAGCGGCATCGCCAAGTGGAGCGCGGCAAGCAAGCCCCAGTCCTCTCCCAAGGCAGGAGAGGGAGCGGAAGCGGTCCTCCGGCATAGGCGAGCCGCCCCTGCCGCACGGCACAGGGACCGCCAGCACCGCCGTTCAGTCCTGGCGGCCCCCGGATTGCCGTGTCGCAAGCACTCCTCGCAATGACGCGCTCCGGGCGCCACAAGGATCATGGGCTGCGAGCACCATGAAACGGTCGGCGTGCACAGCGGTTGGGATCAGTCATGGTCGGCCCCGCGGCAGGTCCGCAGCAGGATCGGGCTGAACGGCTGGTCTTGCCGCAGCTCGGCCGCCCCGCCCCGGGCCATCTCCAGCCCGGCCAGCAAGGTGCTGGCAAGCGCCGCGCGCCGCGCCAGCGGGTCCGCCGCGGGCACCGGCAGGAACCGCTCAAGCGCGACCCAGCCAACCTGCCGCCCCAGCATCGCCGACAGCCGCTCCATGGCGTCCTGCACGCTCCACAGCACCGTGCGGCCCGGCCGGTAGGTCCGCCGCCGCGCCAGCCGCCTCACCGCGCCCAAGTAGCCGCGCAGCAGCCCCGGCAAGTCCGCCGCCAGGCGGGACCGGTCCAGCAGCACCAGCCGCTCCGGCGCCCCCCGCGTGAACACGTCCCGTCCCAACTGCGGCCGCCCAGCCAGCCAGGCCGCCGCGGCACGGATCGCCTCCAGCTCCTGCAGCCGGGAGGCCAGGGTTTCGGCGGCCACCTCCGCCTCGCCCTCGTCCTCGCTGGGCGGCAGCAGCAGCCGCGACTTCAGCCATGTCAGCCATGCCGCCATCACCAGCCAGTCCGCCGCAAGCTCCAGCCGCACCTCGCCGGCACCCTCGACGACGGCAAGGAACTGCTCGACCAGGGACAGGATGGAGATCGGCCGGAGATCAAGCTTTTGCCGCCGCGCCAGATCGAGCAGCAGGTCCATCGGCCCCTCGAACCCATCGAGCTGGACGACAGGCGCGCCAAGCACGCCGGGCACGCCAAGCACGCCGGGATCAGGCATCGTTGAAGCTGAGCCAGCGCACCGCATCGAACGCCCACGAGATCCCGGTGTCCAGCGCATCGGTCACCGGGCTGAACGGCACCCCGAACGCCGCCAGCATGCGCGGCAGCACGAAGATGCCGAAGATGACCACCAGGATGCCGGCCCGCTCCACCCGCGCCCAGGCCAGGGCCGCGCGCTGCGGCAGCAGCCCCACCAGGATGCGCCCTCCATCCAACGGCGGGATCGGCAGCAGGTTGAACAGCCCCAGCAGCAAGTTGGCCAGCACCAGGAACTCGATCGCCGTGCCCACGCCCTCCACCCAGCCATCGGGCAGCAGCGGCAGGCCATGCAGCAGCAGCGCCGCCGCCCACGCCAGCACGAAGTTGGCGGCGGGACCGGCGGCGGCGACCAGCATCATGCCCCGCCGCGGGTTGGGGAACCGCCACGCCGCCACCGGCACCGGCTTGGCCCAGCCGAACAGCGCCACCACCCGGCCAACCAGCAGCAACTGCACCAGCAGCAGCACGCCTGGCACCAGCACGGTGCCGATCCGGTCCACATGGCGCAGCGGGTTCAGCGACACCCTGCCCTGCTTCTGCGCGGTATCGTCGCCGAGCAGCAGCGCGGCATACCCATGCGCAGCCTCGTGCCAGGTGATCGCCACCACCACGCACGCCACCGCCACGGCGATCTGCGGCACGTCGTCCGTCATGCCAGCAGCCGCCCCCGCTCCGCCGCGAGCGCCGCCAGGTCCAGCACCCGGCGATCCCCACCGGCCTGCCGGCGCGCCGCCGCCAGCCGGCCCAGCGTCGCGGCCGAGGCACCCGGCACACCGCGCAGCACCGCCTCGGTATCGCCCAGCCCGCCGGTGCAGTGCAGCGCCAGGTCGCACCCCGCCGCCACCGCCTGCGCCGCGAGCGCCCCGGGCGCACCAACCAGCGCCCGCATGGCAAGATCATCCGACACGAGAACCCCCTGGAAGCCGATCCGGCCCCGGATCACCTGCCCGATCACCAACGGCGACAGCGTCGCGGGCCAGTCCGGGTCCAGCCCGGGATATAGGAGATGCGCCGTCATCATCCATGGCAGGTCCGCGTTGGCCCGAAACGGCTGCATGTCATCAGCCAAGTCCTGGCCCGCAGGCACCACCGGCAGGGCATGATGGCTGTCCACCGCCGCCCGGCCATGCCCCGGCGCATGCTTCACCACCGGCTGCACCCCGGCGGCCAGCAGCCCGTCCGCCGCCGCACGGCCCAGCAGCGCCACGGTCCCGGGGTCCGCCGCATAGGCGCGGTCGCCAACCACGTCGTGCGCCCCGGCCACGCGCAGGTCCAGCACGGGCGCGCACACCAGGTCGATCCCAGCCGCCGCGCACTCGCCGCCGATCAGCGCGCCCGTCAGCCAGGCCGCCCGCGCCCCGGCAACCGGATCGGCCTCGAACCGCTCGCCGATGCGCCCCGCCGCCGGATGGGCCATCCACCCCGGCGGGCGCAGCCGGGCCACGCGCCCCCCCTCCTGGTCCACCGCGATCACCGCCCCCGGCGGCAACACGGCCCGCAGGGCATCCGTCAGGCTGCAAAGCTGCGCCGGCTCCTGCACGTTGCGGGCGAACAGGATCACCCCGGCCGGCGGCAAGCTGCGGAACAGCGCCGCCTCAGCCGGATCGAGCGCCGGGCCAGCGATGCCGACGATCGCCGCCTGCATGGGCGCGACTAAGAACCGGGGATGATCAGAAGCTGGCGATGGTGCAGGCCCCGCCCTTCGCACGCACGCGGGCACAGAAGCCGGTGGCGTCGGCAACATCGGCAAAGCCGCCAGTCCGCACGCGCCAGACCGCGTGGCCGTCATGCTCCGCCCGCTGCATCACCAGGCGCCTGCCGCCCAGCACGTCCGGCATCCGCTTGGCCAGCCGCTGCCACTCCGCCTGTGCCGCCGGCTCATTATCGACGGCGGCAAGCTGCACCATGGGCCTTGCCCCGGCAGCCGGGATCGGGGGCGCCGCCGCAGCAGGCGATACCACGGCCGGCAACGCCACCGCCGGCATCGGTGCGGCGGGCGCCGGTGCAGTTGGCGTTGCCGCGGCCGGCGTTGCCACGGCTGGCATCGGTGCGGCGGGCGCCGGCGCAACGGCGGCTGCGGGCCGTGCAGCCGGACGTAGGCCGTGCGCGGCCTCCGGCGGCGCAGTGACAGCCAGCATCGGCGCAGCTGGGAGGGTCAGCACCGGCGCAGCTGGGAGGGTCAGCACCGGCGCAGCCGGGACGGCCAGCACCGCCGCAGGGGGGACAACCGGCACCGGTGGCTGCAACTGGGCGCGCAGCACCTGCGGCGCCGGCGCCTCCGCCGCGGGGGCCATGGCCTGCGCGGCGCCGGGCAGGTCGCCCATCGCCGGCTCGTCCGACCCGGCCACCTGCATGCCCCCGGCATTGTCCGGCTTGACGCGGACCGGGCGCGTGTCGGCCTCGATCACCGGCACCACCATGTCGCGGTGCCCCAGCAGCGCCCAGCCGCCCGTGCCGGCCAGCAGCACGCCCCCCAGCGCCACAGCCGCCATCAGCAGCCGCCGCGTGCCGGTATCCATGCCCGGCTGTTGCGCGCGATAGTTGCTGTGCACCATTTGGCCGCCAGCGGACGGCATCTGCATGTTGTCAGGCAAGGGTCAGGTCCTCACGCATCAACGCATTTCTTCGACGGGCACAACGCCCAGCACCGCCAAGCCGGAGCGGATGACGGTCGCCGTCGCCTCCACCAGCGCCAGCCGGGCCAGGGTCTCGCCCGGCCGGTCGGCTTGCAGGAAGCGCAGCGTCGCCTCGTCACGCCCGCGGTTCCACAGCATATGAAAATCGCCAGCCAAGTCATAGAGGTAAAACGCAACCCGGTGCGGTTCATACGCCAGCGCCGCTGCCTCAACCGTGCGCGGCCAGGACGCCAGCCGGCGGATCAGCGCCATCTCCGCCTCCGCCCCCAGGCTGTCCAACGCAACCGCTGCCAGGGCAGCCGGCGCCGTCGCCGCCGCCCCGAACGACTCAGCCGCCGCGCGCAGCACGGAGCGGCAGCGGGCATGGGCATACTGCACATAGAACACCGGGTTCTCCCGCGTCTGCGCCAGCACGGCGTCCAGGTCGAAATCCATCTGCGCATCGGACTTGCGCATCAGCATGGTGAACCGCACGGCATCCCGCCCGACCTCCTCCAGCAAATCAGCCAGCGTAACGTAGGTCCCGGCCCGCTTGGACATCCGCACCAGCTCGCCGCCGCGGATCACCCGGACGATCTGGCACAGCACCACCTCCAGCGGCACCGGATCGTTGCCCGACAGCGCCTTCACCGCCGCCTTCATGCGCGACACATACCCGCCATGGTCCGCGCCGAGCACATCGATCATCAGCTTGGCCCCACGCTCCATCTTATCGGCGTGATAGGCGATGTCATTGGCGAAATAGGTGTTCGTGCCATCCGATTTCCGCAACGGGCGGTCCACGTCGTCGCCGAACTGCGTGGCGCGGAACAGCGTCTGCTCGCGCGGCTCCCAGTCCTCGGGCAGCTTGCCCTTCGGCGGCTCCAGCACCCCCTCATAGATCAGGCCCTTGGCCGCCAGCCGCTCGATGGTGCGGTCGGGCGCCCCGGACCCGACCAGCGCCCGCTCGCTGCTGAACACGTCCGGCACGACGCCGAGCGCCGCCAAGTCCTCGCGGATCGCAGCCATCATGGCCGCCACCGTGAACTCGCGCACCGTATCGAACCATCCCACGGGATCGGCAATGCTCCCGCCCGGCCCGGCTAGCCCCGCGCCATGCCCGGCCAGCAGCGCCTGGCCGACCGGAACCAGGTAATCGCCCCGGTATTGCAGCCCGCCCGGCACGGCGGCGGCGAACTCGTCCTCCGTCAACGCGGTGCCGACCGCCTGCAAGTACCGCCAGTATGCCGCCCACGCGAGCGCCGCCACCTGCGCCCCGGCATCGTTGATGTAGTACTCCTTCGTCACCGCGAACCCGGCCTTCAGCAGCAGGTTCGCCAGCGCATCCCCCACCACCGCCCCGCGGCAATGCCCGATGTGCATGGGGCCTGTCGGGTTGGCCGACACGTACTCGATGTTCACCGGCAGCCCCCGCCCCGCCGTGCTGTCCCCATAATGCCCACCCGCCCGCAGCACCGCCGGCAGGGTCGCCCGCAACGCCTCCGGGCGGAGCAAGATATTGACGAACCCCGGCCCCGCCGGCTCGGCGCGCAGCACCCCCGGCGCCTGCGCCAGCGCCGCCGCCAGCGCCTGCGCGATGCGGGCCGGGGCCTGCCGGGCCGCCTTGGCGCTGACCATCGCCGCGTTGGTCGCCATGTCGCCGTGCGACGCCTCCCGCGCCGGCGTCACCTCCACGCGGGCCGCCACCTCGTCCGGCAGGTCCGGCACGACGCCGCGCAACGCCGCGACCACGGTATCCCGCATGTCGGCAAACAGGTTCTCGGTCATCAGCATCAGCCTATGGTGAAGGGGTCGGTCAGGCGCCGGTGCTCGTCCAGCGCGAAGCGGTCGGTCATGCCGGCGATGTAGTCCGCCACGGTCAGCGCCGCCCGCGGCTCGTCGCCCACCCCGGCGCGCGTGCGCCAGCCATCGGGCAACATGCTGGTATCATCATGCAGCAGTCCGAACAGCTCCTGCGTCACCCGCCGGGCCTTGTTGGTCATGCGGTTCACCTTCCAGTGCCGGTACATGCGGGCGAACAGGAACTCCTTTACCGCCCGGTTCGCCTCCGCCATGGCCGGGCTGAACGCCACCACCGGCTGCGTGGCCCGGCGGATCGCGTCGCTGTCGGCCGGACCCAACGCAGCGATCCGCCGCCGGCTCTCCTCCGTCATGTCGATGGCAAACGCATTGATGACCCGCCGGATGGTCTCGTGCCGCAGCCGTTCCGGCGGCACATCCAGGCTGCTGCGCCGCGCCTGCGCCAGGGCCGCGCCGATCACCGGCAGGTGCGCGATGTCGTCGGGGCCGAACAGCCCGGCCCGCATCCCGTCATCCAGGTCATGGCTGTGATACGCCACATCGTCCGCCATCGCCGCCACTTGCGCCTCCCCCGAGGCATGGGTGTGCAGCTCCAGCGGGTGCAGCGCGTCATACTCGGCGATATAGGGCGGCGGCCGGTACAAGGGTCCGTTGTGCTTCGCCAGCCCCTCCAGCGCCTCCCAAGTCAGGTTCAACCCGTCAAACGCGGCATAGCGGCTTTCCAGCCGGGTCACGACCTTGAGGCTCTGCGCGTTGTGGTCGAAGCCGCCATACGGCTTCATCCGGGCATTCAGCCCCTCCTCCCCGGCGTGCCCGAACGGCGGGTGCCCCAGGTCGTGCGCCAGCGCCAGCGCCTCCGTCAGGTCCTCGTCCAGCCGCAGTTCCCGCGCGATGGAACGCGCGACCTGCGCCACCTCCAGGCTGTGCGTCAGCCGCGTGCGGAAGTAATCGCCCTCGTGGTTCACGAACACCTGGGTCTTGTACTGCAGCTTGCGGAACGCCGAGCTGTGGATCACCCGGTCGCGGTCGCGCTGCCAGGGGCTGCGGCCGGGGCTTTCGGCCTCGGGGTGGAGGCGTCCGCGCATCGTCTCCGGGCGGACGGCATAGGGGGCGTGGGGCATGGACCTGATCGGAAGGGTGGCCCGGACTTATCACATGCCAGGCCATTCGGAGAGAGGGGCCACCTCCGGGAGACATCAGCGATAACCGGGGCCAAGTGCGGGGCGTTTCGCAGCGGTATGTGGGCCGCGTCAGTGCGAGCCGCACTTGCGGCGCGGCATAGGGGGCTGCCAGCGCAGTCCGTTCGTCGCTGGATTGCCGCGCCGCAAGCACTCCTCGCAATGACAGCAGCGTCCGAAGCGTGGCCCGACCAACCTCAATCCGTGCGCATGACGCCCACAAGAAGGTCCACTTCGAAACCCGCCGCATCTTCAATATGGGGCCGGAAAGGGCTATGTCCTCCCCCATGGACAGCATCACCGCCTCCGCCTTCTCCGTTTCCGACCGCGCCGCCGAGCGCGTGGCAGAGATCACCGCCGCCCAAGGCAGGCCCGCCGCCCTGCGCGTGGCCGTGCTCGCCGGCGGCTGCAGCGGCTTCCAATACAAGTTCGAGCTGGATGACGCGCCGCAGCCGGACGACCTGGTGGTGGAGCGCGGCGGCGCCCGCATCCTGGTCGACGCCGCCAGCCTGGACCTGCTCGGCGGATCGCAGCTCGACTACACCGACGAGCTGATGGGCAGCCACTTCACCGTCCGCAACCCGAACGCCACCTCTGCCTGCGGCTGCGGCACCAGCTTCGCCGTCGATTAGCCGCGCCGGCGCTGCGTGAAGGCCGGTGCATGAAGGCCCCCACTTGAAGGTCAACGCGTGAGGGCTGGGACGTGAAGATCGCCACCTGGAACGTCAACTCGGTTCGGATGCGCGAACGCCTGGTGGCGGACTGGCTCGCCCGGGTGCAGCCGGACCTGCTGCTGCTGCAGGAAACCAAGTGCGAGGACGCCAGCTTCCCCGCCGCCGCCTTCGCCGAGGCCGGCTATGCCGCCACCGTCGTCGGGCAGAAATCCTACAACGGCGTTGCGATCCTATCCCGCATCCCGGTCGAGGTCGTGCACCGGACCCTACCCGGGCTGCCCGCCGACGACGCCCAGGCCCGCTACCTCGAGGTGCTGGCCGGCGGCATCACCGTTGGCAACCTGTACCTGCCGAACGGCAACTCCGGCGGCGACCCCGGCTACGCCTACAAGCTCGCCTGGATGGAGGCGCTGGCCGCCCGTGCCCGCGACCTGCTCGACGCCGACCAGCCGGTGCTGTTCGCCGGCGACTACAACGTGTGCCCGGCCAATGAGGACTTCGCCCCCGGCACCCTGTCCGCCACCGACGCGCTGGTGCGGCCGCAGACCCGGGCGCGGTTCCGCGCCCTGCTGTGGCTGGGCCTGACCGACGCGATCCGGGCGGTGCAGCCGGCCGGACCCGCCTACACGTTCTGGGACTACCAGGCCGGCGCCTGGCCGCGCGACCTCGGCCTGCGGATCGACCATGCCCTGCTGTCGCCGGACCTCGCCCAACGCCTGGTCTCCGCCGTCCCGGACCGCATGGAGCGCGACCGGCCGCAGCCCTCCGACCATGTGCCCGTCGTTGTGGAGCTTGCCGGCTGAGCACGCCCGCGCAGACGCCACCCTAGAACGTAAGCGTCGCCACGACCCGGCTGTGCGCCACGTCGCGGTCCACGCGTATGGCCGTCGCGGGATTGCCCTTCGCCAAGGCGAGCACCAGCCGCATGCCCAACCCCTTCCGGCTCATCGGGTCGAAGCTGGCGGGAAAGCCGGGGCCGCCATCCTCCACCGCCACCTCCAGCCCGGCCGGCAGGCGCTTCAAGCCCACCGTGATCGTGCCCGCGCCATACTTGATGGCATTCGTCACCAACTCGGACACCACCAGCCCGAGCGGCGTCACCTGGTCGGCGCCGAGCAGGATCGTATCGGACTTCAACACGATGCTGCGCCCGTTCGCCGGGTCCATCAGCATGACCCGCATGTCGTTGAGCAGCGCATCGACATAGGCGGCGGCATCGGTCTCGGCGACGGAGTCGCCCTCGTACAACCGCTGGTGCACGGCGCTGATCGTCAGAATCCGCCCGGCCGCCTGCTCAAGCTGCTCCCGCGTCTCCGCGCTGGCGGTGCGCGACTGCAGGTGCAGCAGGGTGCGGACCAGTTGCAGCGAGTTCTTCACCCGGTGGTGCACCTCCTGCATCAGCAGGTCCTTGTCGCGCAGCAGGGCGTCCTTGGCCTGCTCGGCCTCCCGGGCGGCGGTCACGTTGCGGGAGATCGACACCAGCCGGGTCGGCTGCCCCGCGGTATCCAGCACCGGGGCGACCAGCACGTCCCACCACTCCGTCCCGCCCTCGGGCGACACCGAGGCGGCGGTGAAGCGGCCGACGTTGCCGCCCACCGCCGTGCGGATCGCCTCATAGGCCAGCGGCTTGCCCTCGGCCGGCCACCACTCCGGCCACAGCGTGCCGACCTGGGCCTGCGGGTCCGGGAAGCCCAGGACGACGGCCCCGTTCAGGTTCATCGCCACCAGATGGCCCTCAAGGTCCAGCACCTTCACGCAGTCCGGGCTGCTCTCGAACACCTGCCGCGCCAGGGCCTCCTGCCGCTCGGCCGCCAGGTCCATGCTGTCGCGGACCATGGCGGCGGTGACGACGTTGCCGAGCGATTGCAGGAACGTGGTGTCGGCGGCGACGAACTCGTGCCGGGCGGTGCTGTCCACCTCCAGCACGCCGAACGGCTCCGCGTCGGCGAGGCCGATCGGGACGTTGATGGCGCTCTGCACGCCATGCTCGGCAAGCAGCGCCGGCACCCGGAAGCGGCCCTCGCCGTCCAGATCGTTCGACAGCACCGGCGCCCTGGTGTGCAGGGCATAGCCGGCGGGGCTGTCGAGCTGCGCGCCCAGGGCGGTATGGCCGACCACGCCCGGCCGCCAGCCAACGCCCGCGACCACAAGCAGGTCATCCTGCGCCGGCCGCGGCTGCAGCACCTTGGCAAACGCCGTGCCCAACCCCAGCGCCGCCACCCGGCAGGCTTCGGCCAGCAACCGGTCCAGCGGCGGCGCCCCCAAGGCATACAGCCCCAGCCCGGCCACCAGCTCCTGCTGGCCCAAGCGCAGCGCAAGCTCATCGGGGTGAACGTCGCGGGCCAGTGCCGTCATCATCCGGATGCTACCATCATGCTGACCTTCCGCATCGCTAACGAAAACGTGAAGCTCTGGCCGGTGTCTAGCACCGCTGACCACAAGCTGATACGGCGATCTATCCCTGCAACCCATCTGGCCCAGGGCCAGCCTTGCAGCCAGCCTTGCAGATTTCGCGGTGTGTCGGCATGACAGCGGAATGCAGCACACGGCACGGACCTAGCGGATGGCGGACAACGCGATGGGTGTCCCGCTGGACAACATCGCGCACGTCATCCAGGTCGCGTTGACCCCGGTGTTCCTGCTGTCTGGCGTCGGCACCCTGCTGAACGTGTTCACCAGCCGGCTGGCGCGGGTGACCGACCATATGGAGCACCTGACCGACCTGCTGCGGGCGGACCCGTTCGGCGACCGCGCAGACGAGCAGCGGCAGCACCTCTATCGGCTGCGGCGGCGCACCATTGCGCTCGACTCGGCTGTTGGGCTGGGCGCCACGGCGGGTGCTGCGACCGCCCTGGCGACACTGACGCTGTTCGTCGGCGCGTTGCGGGACTCCTCGACGGCGTGGGCGTTGTTCCTGCTGTTCGGGGTCGCCGTGCTGTGCACCGTGCTGGCGCTGGCGGCCTTCCTGGCGGAGACCGTGCTGTCCTGGATCGGCGTGCGGGACGAGGGCGCGCTGCCACCCCCGGCAACGCGCCACCCCTAGCCTGAGGGCGCGCCGATTCTCCCGCGTCCATCGCAGGGCCTTCGCTCGACCGGGCAAGCCCTCGCCGCGCAGGTGCGGTGACACGCCAGCCCGCAGCGCCGGCAAGTAAACCGAGGAGAGAACAGTCAGCGCTACGGTCGCCGGCAATCAAACTCGGCCCAGCGTTGGTCGAGGTTGCGCTTGCCGATCTGGACGGCTCTTTGCTCCCGGATGCAGGGGATGTACTCGGCGCATGCATCCTGCACCGCCTTCTCGATCCCTGCCCGGACAACGGGCGGCAAGGAAGCAACGAAGTCCATCGAGGGCGGATCAAGCGCCATGAACTCGTCGAGCTTGGCCGGGCAGCGAGCCCGGATCGTGTCGTTGAAGACGGTGTGCGGCGGCGTGTAGGGCGCATAATCGATGTTGGGAACGGTGAACGTGTCCAGCACACCGTCCCCTGTTTGGCTATCCGCACGTACGACGCTGGTGTTCCTGCGCGCATTCATCAGGATCACGACAGTGCCCGGCTGGAAGTTGTTGCAGCCGCCGGCGTCGGCTATGGCCTGCACGGCCGGCGACGGGGTGGCATCGACCGTCGGGCTGCTGCCATCCGGCCGGCTCAGCTTGGCCAGGGCATCGGCGGACCTGCACATCACCCCTGGCTTCGTTGCCCTCAGCAGGTCGGCATGCGCCGCAGGTGCGACAGCTATCCCAAGCACCAGGGCGGAGAAGACTTGTCTCAGCAAAGCGGCTCCGTCCTCCTGGTCTCGCACCTCTCCAGCCTCCGGCTCCAACGCGGAAGTTCGTGTGACCGAACCCTGAAGCTGGACGGCCCCCAAGATGCCGGCGCCAGACTGCCCAGCGCCAGGTTGCCCCGTAACAGGCTGCGCCAGTCGCCGGCCTAAATCTGCATCGTGTCGAGGGTAATCGGCAAGATGCGCCCGGGCTTGCCCGCAACGTGGCAGGCTGCGGCGCGGCAGATCGCCACAGCATACGCCCCGCGAGTCACCCGCACGCCGCCGCCCGGACCTGCCCCGGCAGCCCGGCGCATCACGGCTCCCGCAGCGCCGCAGCCATCGCACGGCCAAGTTCGCCGCTGGCCCGCTCCTGCATCAACCAGCCATCGACCAGGCCAACCAGTTCGGCGTCGCGCGGCAGCAGGTAGGCCTTCTCCACCCGGGTGAACGGCGCGGCGACGTGCGCCGGGCACAGCTCCGGGTGCAGCACGCTCTGATGGTCGGCCTCGATCCCATCGGTGACCATGACATCGGCGCGGTTGGCCACGATCTCGTCGAACACGCTGGCACTGTCGGCGTGGACCGTGAGGGTCGCGCGGTGGAAGTTGGCGCGGGCGAACGCCTCGTTGGCCGCCCCTGGGTTCACCACCACGCGCACGCCGGGCTGGTCGATGGCGGCGACGCTGGTGAAGCGGTCCTGGTCGGCGCAGCGGGCGATAGGGCGCTTGCCGTCCACGAACGTCACGTCGGAGAAGGCGCCGGCGGCGGCGCGCGGTGCGTTGACCGAAACCCCGCCCATGGCCACGTCGAACCGCCGCGCGGTGAAGTCGGGCAGCAGCGACGCCCAGGTCGTGGGCACGATCTCCAGCCTGACGTTCAGCACGCCGGCCAGGCGCCGGGCCATGGCGATGTCCGCGCCGGTATAGCTGCCGTCCGGCCGCTGGAACGTGAAAGGCTTGTAGTCGCCCGTCGTCCCCACCCGCAGCACCCCACGGGCCTGGATGCCGTCGAGAGCCTCCCCGGCCTGGGCGGCAACCGGCGCAAGACAAGCCAGGGCAAGGAGCCAACGAACCATGGCGCCATCCGGCATGGGGGTGGCGCGCCCTGAGGGATTCGAACCCCCGACATGCGGATTAGAAGGCCGCCGCTCTATCCAACTGAGCTAAGGGCGCGTACTCGCCGGCAAACCGCCGGCCGTCAGCCTACTGTTGGCCATCAGCATACCGCTAATGCGTCCAGTTTTCACTCCGCCCATAGCGGAAATTATCGGCGTAGGCCTTCGGCTTGATCGGGCGCTGGGCCGGCGGCACCTCCAGGTCGTAGGTGATGCCATGCTTGTCGGCATAGGCGACCGCGTCCTCCGGCTTGTCGAACCGCAGGCTGACCGAGCCGAGCGTGTCGCCGCTGCCCCACCACCCCATCAGCGGGTCGTTCAGCTCGCGCTCGGACGGCTGGTATTGCAGCACCCAGTTGCCGACACCGGTCTGGCCGGACGAGTTTGCATTCTTCTGCTGCTGGAAGATGCGGGCGCGCATCGAGGAGTTCCTTCTGGCTTAGGCTGGCTGAAACAGGCTGGTCGGGGCGGCCGGACTCGAACCGGCGGCCTCGTGTACCCAAAACACGCGCGCTACCAGGCTGCGCCACGCCCCGGACCCATCGGCAACTTAGGTTCCATCCCCCTGCGGCGCAAGGACGCATCCGCCGGGGCTGATTCCTGGCCACCATACCCTGCTTGACAACCTGACCCTTCTTGACAGCCCCGGGGGCCACCAGTAGCAAGCGCGCGCCGTCCCGACACGGTTCCCCTATGGGCCGGGGCTGCGAGGGGCGCACATGAGCAACGAAGAAGGCGGCTCGTTCGAGGAACGGCTGCGGGCAGCCCGGACCAAGCAGGGGCTGGACGCCGCACCTCCGGCGGCAAGCCTGGCCGGCACCGCAAGCCCCATGGGCATCGGCGTCCGTGTCGGGGTCGAGCTGGTGTCTGCGCTGATGGTGTCCGTGGCTATCGGGTGGGCGCTGGACCACTGGCTGCACACGACGCCGCTGTTCATCGGCCTGTTCGTCCTGCTGGGCGGCGCGGCTGGGGTGGCGAACGTCTGGCGTCTGATGATGCCAAAGAAGGGTGCGGCCGGGCCGCAGTAGATAGGGCGGCCGTGGCCGCGATAAGAAGCTGCGGCGCAAGCTGCAGGTTGGGAAGGGCAGGAAGTTGGCGGCGGACTCCAAGATCGACGCGCTCGGCCAGTTCGAGCTGCACACCTCGCTCGGCGCCCTCGGGCGCTCGGTGAACTTCACCAACTCCAACCTGATGATGGTGCTCGGCGGGGCGATCATCCTGGGCACCCTGTACGTCGGCATGAAGCCGAAGGCCGTCGTGCCCGGCCGGCTGCAATCCCTAGCCGAAATCTCCTATTCCTGGCTGCTCAGCCTGTCAGAAGGCAGCATCGGCCCCGAGGGCAAGCGGTTCTTCCCCTTCATCTTCACGCTGTTCTTCTTCGTGCTGATGGGCAACCTGCTGGGGCTGCTGCCCTACAGCTTCACCTACACCAGCCACATCGCCGTCACCTTCGGCCTGGCGCTGCTGGTGATCGTCATCGTGACCGCGGTGTCCCTGCACATCCATGGGCTGCACTTCTTCAGCTACTTCTTCCCGGTCGGTGCGCCGAAGCTGCTGGCGCCGCTGATCATCCCGATCGAGATCATCTCCTACCTGTCGCGCCCGGTGTCGCTCAGCATCCGCCTGTTCGCCAACATGGTCGCCGGGCACGTGATGTTCGAGGTGTTCGCGACCTTCATCGTGCTGATCGCCGGGGCCAATGCGTTCGGGTTCATCGGCAGCATCCTGCCGCTGGCGCTCAACGTCGTGCTGATTGGCTTCGAGCTGCTGGTCGCCGCCCTGCAGGCGTATGTGTTCGCCATCCTGACCTGCATCTACCTGCACGACGCCGTGCACCTGCACTAGAAGCAGGACCCGGCGCCCGCGTGGACCACCCTAACCCCCTATCAACAAAGGACTGAAACCATGGACGTTCTCGCTGCAAAGGCCCTCGGGGCCGGCCTGGCCGTGATCGCGCTTGCGGGCGTGGGCATCGGCATCGGCAACATCTTCGCCGCGATGGTGACGTCCGTCGCCCGCAACCCCTCGGCGCGCGACGCCGTGTTCCCCATCGGCATCCTGGGCTTCGCCCTGACCGAGGCCGTGGCGCTGTTCGCGCTGCTGATCGCCTTCCTGATCCTGTTCACCTAAGGCCCGCCGGGGCCGGCCCGCCCGGCCCCACCCGCCCGAAGGCCACCAGGAAGCACACGATGCCGCAGCTCGACTTCTCCAACCCGCTCACCCTGTCGCAGGTCGTCTGGATGGCGATCATCTTCGGGCTGCTGTACTACGTGCTCGCCCGCTACGCCCTGCCCCAGGTGGCGGGCGTCGTCGAGGGCCGGGCACACCGCATCACCAGCGACCTCGACAGCGCCCGCGCCGCCAAGGCGCAGTCCGACGCCGCCGTGGCCGAGATCGCCGAGGCCAGCCGCAAGGCCGCCGCCGACGGGCAAGCCGCCATCAGCCAGGCCGTCGCCCAGGCCAAGGCCGAGGCCGCCGAGCAGTCCCGCGCCGCCGAAGACCGGCTGAACGCCCAGCTCGCCGTGGCCGAGCAGCGCATCGGCGAGGCCCGCGCCGCCGCGATGGGGGCGCTGCGCCAGGTCGCGACGGAGACCGCCAGCATGGTCGTGACCCGGCTGACCGGGCAGCAAGCCGACGCCGCCTCGGTTGACGCCGCCATCAGCCACGTCATGTCCGCCCGCGGCTAGGACCCCATCATGCACGAACACGGCAGCCTGCTGGCCGACCCCCGCCTTTGGGTCGGCGTCGCCTTCACCATCTTCTTCCTGATCTTCGGCGGCCGGGCGTGGAACGCCACCACCAAGATGCTCGACAGCCGCGGCGCCGCCATCCGCAACGAGCTGGACGAGGCCTCCCGCCTGCGCCGCGACGCCGAGGCCATGCTCGCCGAGGCCACGGCCCGGCGCGAGGCGGCGTTGCGTGACGCCCAGGCCATGC
>CAXTFY010000015.1:0-31386 GCA_964243265.1 uncultured Acetobacteraceae bacterium
CGAGCGGGACGTTCACGTGAACGCCCTCGGCATCAAGGGCGTCGGCGAGATCGGCGTCACCGGCACCGCCGGGGCCATCGCCAACGCCGTCTGGCACGCAACGGGCCTACGCGTGCGCAGCTTCCCCATCACCCTGGACCGCCTCATGGGGGCCGGATAGCAGTGGATACCGTCGGCGAATTCACCGGCTCCGTGCTGACCCTACCTGCTGTAGGGTCAGCCAAGGGGGGGGGAGCCACCGTGTCGTCACGTTTTGCCGAGATCGCACTTGGTCCCGCCGCCATCGTGCAGGTCGCAAAGGCCGCGTTCCCGAAGGGCTGCCCGGCCATGCGAATGTGCGACGAGCTGGGCACGATCTACGACGATGGGACGTTCGCGTCGGCCTACCCGGCCCGGGGCTGGCCAGCATACCTGCCCTGGTGCCTTGCGCTCGCGACCGGGCAATATCAGGTTGGCAGGCTCGGCCAGGTTATTAATGAGCGCCCAACCGATCTCAATGGCATTAGGTCTACCCCGTTGATCGTAAATCGAAAAACACCGCGATGAAGGTCCCGATCGGCGCCGATTGGGACTCCACCTGTTCGCCATTTCTTGTCTTAAAGTCAGTGTCTTATATCCGCTGTCGGAGGAACGCGCGGTTCGGCGCTTGTTCACAGGCGGACGCGTAGAGGCCATCTTTGGTTCTGACCTGACCATCCTTCGGTGCGGTCAGGCTGCCGAAGTCATGCGCGGGGCCTCTTACGCGAGACTGCAGCGTCCTTCTGCGAGTGGGCGGAACGCCTGGTCCGCTGGGATCGTCGCCGCGATCTTGAACAGGTCCCACGGATCCACGCTTTCGGCCGGGGTCTTCACCTCGAACAGGTAGGCCGGATGGATCTTGCGCCCGTCTACGCGGATCAGGCCGGGGCCGAACGCGTCGTCGTCGGTCGGCGTCCGCTTCATGGCAGCCAGCGTGGCGGCACCCGACGCCTTTGCCGCCGCCGGTCCCATGGCTGCCGCCACCTTGAGGTAGTGCAGCACCGCCGAGTAGGCGCTGGCGTGCGACGTGCTGGGCCAGTTGTCCGCCGCTGCCGTCCGCACACGGGCCAGGAAGGCCCGGGTGCGGTCGCTCAGGTCCCAGTAGAAGTTCTCGGTCATCAGCAGGCCCTGCGCGTCTGCCGTCCCCACGGCATGGAAGTCGGTGATGTAGCCCGACATCGCCGCCAGGGACTGCCCGGCGCGCGGCATCCCGAACTCGCGCGCCTGCTTGATGCAGTTGGCCAGGTCCGCCCCGGTATTGGCAAAGGCGACGACCTGCGCCCCGCTGGTCGCAGCCTGCAGCAGCAGGGCGGAGAAGTCGGTCGTGCCCGGGAACGGATAGGCGGCGCTGCCGACGATGCTGCCTCCGGCCGCCTCGATCAACGCCGCTGCGTCGGCCTGTATGGACCGTCCGAAGGCGTAGTCGGCGGTGATGAAGAACCAGCGCAGCCCGCCCCGGCGCAGGATGGCGCCTGCGGTGGAATGCGCGCGGCACCAGGTGTCGGTCGTGAAGGCCGCCGTGTTGGCATTGCAGGCGATGCCCGTCAGGTCGGACGTGGCCGCACCGGTGTTCAGGTGCAGCCGGTCCCGCTCCCGCACCAGGCCCGACACGGCCAGCGCAATCGCGGAGTTGTTCACGTCGATGATGACGTCCACGCCGTCCTGGTCCAGCCACTTGCGGGCCAGGGCCAGGCCGATGTCGGCCTTTTGCTGGTGGTCGCCGACCAGCAGCTCCACCGCCATGCCGTTGCCGGCCTCCTGGATGGCCTGCCGGGCGCAGGCGATAGAGGTCAGGCCGCCGGTGTCGCGGTAGGGGCCGGTCAGGTCCGTCAACACCCCGATCCGCAGCACCGGACGGGCCTGGGCGCGCGCTGCAAGGGGGGCCAGCAGGGTTGCGCCGAGCACGGCGCGCCGAGTGGGGGTCATGGCGGTCTGCCCTCATGCTGGTGCGCCGCGCCCGAGGCGATGAGCGCGCTGATCTCGTCCGCGGTCAGCCCGGCCTCCGCCAGCACCGCGGCCGTGTCCCAGCCCCGAGGTGCCGCAGGGTCGCCCGGCGCGTCGGCCACCCCGTCGCGCAGCACGGTCGGGCGGATGCGCCGGACCGCGCCCTCCGTCGGGTGGGCGCCGGGGGACAGCAGCCCGACCGCGTGCAGGTGCGGGTCGTCCAGCAGGGAGTCCAGGCTGTGGCACGGCATGGCCGGCACGTCCGCGGCGGCGAAGGCCCGCAGCCAATGCGCGGTGCCGTGCGCCAGCAGCGCCGCGTTGCGCAGCGCGAACCAGTCGCCGACGTTTCGCATCCGGTCGGCCACGGTAGCGAAGCGCGCGTCGCCCAGCACGTCCGCCCGCCCCGCCGCGGTCAGGAAGGCGGCGACCTGGGCGTCGGTGTTGGCGGTCACGCTGATCCAGCCGTCGGCGGTCCGCAGCGGCTGGTTGCCGGGATCGAGCGTGCGGCTGTCGCCTGCCGGGCCAAGCGGCGGCGTGAAGCTCTGCCGGCCCAGGTGCTCCTGCAGCACGAAGGCGGCCATGGTTTCGTGCATCGGCACCTCCAGGCTGCATCCGTCCCCGGTGCGCTGCCGCGCCAGCAGCGCCGCCAGGATCGCGCCGGCGGCGATCTCCCCCACCACATGGTCGCACAGCAGCAGCGGCACGTAGGCCGGCGTCCCCGTCTGCCGCCCGAGCAGCCCGGCGACGCCGGAGACGCCCTGCACGACGCTGTCGTAGGCGGGCTGCCCGCGGTAGGGTCCGCCGGGGCCGAAGCCGGTGATCAGGCAGTGCACCAGGTCCGGCCGCGCGGCGCGCAAGGTGGCGGCGTCCAGGCCGAGCCGCGCCAGCGCCTCCGGCCGCATGTTCGACACCACCACGTCGCAGTCCGCGGCGATGCGCAGCAGGGCGTCCCGCGCGCCGGGCCGTTTCAGGTCCAGGCACACCGCGCGCTTCCCCCGGTTCAGGTGCAGGTAGGCGCCGCTGCTCCGCCCGGTGGGCGACGGGCCGCCCAGGCTGCGCATCAGGTCGCCATCGGGCGTTTCCACCTTCACCACCGCAGCACCGTAATCGGCCAGGCGCAGCGTGCAGGCGGGGCCGACGACGACGGTCGTGAGGTCGAGGACACGGATGCCCCGGAGCAATGGCGGGGTCATTGGATTTCCGCCTCGACCGCCAGGCGGCCGGCGTCGTCCTCCGCCCAGACGCGCCAGGCTTCGGCGCCGGGTTGGGCATGCAGGCGGTTCGCGCGTCTGCAGAGCAGGGGCCGCAGGTTGCGGGCTGTCACGGACACCGGCTCCCGTCCGGCCTGGGCGCGGAACAGCTCGGTCAGCATCAGTCCGGTCAGGCTGCCGTTTACGACCAGCGCTTCATGGCCTTCGACGTCCCTGGCGAATGGAAGGTCGTAGTGGATGCGATGCGTGTTGAAGGTCAAGGCGCAGAAACGCAGCAGCAGGCGCTCGTCGGCGATGAAGGTGGTGCCGCCCGGCGTCGGGTTGCCGGGAAGGGGGGCAGCCCGCGATGGATTTGCCTCCTGGAGGATAAAATCCTGCTCCTCGGCCAGCACCGGGACGCCCTGCAACAGGACGGTGTGCCCGACCGTCGCCACCACCATCCGTCCGGACCTGCCCTGCTTCGGGACCGCCGACAGCAGGCGGGTGCGCCGGCGCAGTGCCGCGCCAATCGGGATGTCGCCTAGAAAGCGCACCCGGCGGCCACCGAACATAAGTCGCGGCAGGCCGGCATCGGGCAAGTCGATCCCTGGCCCGGCATAGCCGTCCTCCCGCAGGCTGGACTGCGCCGGGGCGGGTGCAAATAGGGCGAAGTGCCACCCGCGCGGGAGGGTATCGCCAGGTCGCCAGCGGGCCGGGTCCTGGTCCAGCATCGCCGCGATGCGTTGGATGAGCGTCAGGGAACAGGTGTCTTCGACCTCGACTGCGGTTATGGATGCCTCCTCGGGCTGGCCTTGTTGCCTGGCCTCCGTACGGGCACGCTATGGCGGCGCCAGCCTATGGACAAGACGCTACGCGGGGGGGACAAGGCGCCACGCGGAGGACGGCGGACATGGACGCGGACCGCACCCCGGTCATCATCGGCTGCGGCGAGACCATCGATCGGCCGGATGCGCCCATGCCCGCGCGGGAGCCGGCGGGGCTGATGGCCGATGCGCTCCGGGCCGCCGACGCCGATGCGGGCGGCGGATGGCTGGCGCGGCTGGGATCGCTGGACATCGTGAACTCCGTGTCCTGGCGCTACGCGGACCTGCCTGGGCGTGTCGCGGCGTTGCTGGGCCATCGGCCGGCCCGGGTCGCCTACGGCCAGGTGGGCGGGGAAACGCCGGTGCGGTTCCTGCACGAGGCGGCGGAGCGGATACGCGCCGGGTCCGCCGAGGTGGCGGCGGTGTGCGGGGGCGAGGCGCAGCACGCTGTGACGGCCGCCCAGCGGGCCGGGCAGGCGCTGCCCTGGCCCGAGGAGGACCCTGGCTGGACCGCCATCCGGAGCGGCGACCTGAGCCATCCCCGCGCCAAGGCGCTGGGGGTCGCACAGCCCTCGACGGTTTATCCCCTCTACGAAGTCGCGTGCCAGGCCGCCTGGCGGCAGACCCCTGCCGAGGGCCATGACGAAAGCGCCCTGCTGTGGGCCGGGCTGTCAGGTGTTGCGTCCGGCAATCCCTTGGCCTGGCTGCGGCAGGCCCGTCCCGCCGCCGCAATCGCCGGCATCGGGTCCGGCAATCGGATGGTCGCTTGGCCCTACCCGAAGCTCATGGTCGCCAACCCCGGCGTCAACCAGGGCGCCGCCGTGCTCCTGACAAGCCTGAGCCGGGCGCGGGCGGCAGGCGTCGCGTCGGACCGCCTGGTTTTTCCTGGCCTGGGCGCCGCGGCAGAGGAGCCGCAAGACTACTTGCGGCGCGACCGCTTCGACCGGTCATCTGCGATGGAGGCCGTCTTGGCAGCGTGTCAGGCGCAGGGCGGTCCGTTCGATGTGCTGGAGCTATATAGCTGCTTCCCCTGCGTCCCGAAGATGGCACGGCGCGTGCTGGGGCTGGATGCCAGCACGCCGGTGACGGTCACGGGCGGCCTCACGTTCTTCGGTGCGCCGCTCAACGATTACATGCTGCATGCCGCGTGCGCGATGACTCGCCGCCTGCGTGGGACGGGCCAGACCGGACTGCTCTATGGCCAGGGCGGCTTTGTCAGCCGGCATCATGCCCTGGTTGTTTCGGGTGAGCCTGGCCGGGCCGGATGCGGTGCCCTGTCCGGGGTCCAGGCGGACGCCGACGCGCGCCGCGGCCCCGTCCCGCCGTTCGAGGAGGCGGGGTCCGGCAAGGCCAATTTGGAAACACACACCGTCCTGTATGACCGCGGGGGCGAGGTCGTGCATGGTATTGCAATGCTCCGCCTGCCATCCGGCACGCGCACCCTGGCGCGTGTGCCGGCGGCGGATGAGGCGACACTTGCCGCCCTCAGCGACTGGCGCAGGTCCCCTGTGGGCCAGCTTGGCCGACTGCGGGAGGAGCCGGACGGCATCCCTACCTGGAGCATGATATGACGGCCGGCGTTGGCTCCTGCTGAAGCCCGGCCCTTGCGCGTCGCCGTGGGCTGCTGCCATTCTCGGCGCACGCGCCCGGGCAACGGGCCGGGTGGGAGGAAGCACAAGATGACACCGAGGCGGATCTGCCTGCCGCTCGCGCTTGCAGTCGCTGGCCTTGCGTCCGGGCAGCAGGCGCGGGCCAGCGCGACCGACATCCTGATCGGTCTCGACTCCAAGGTCGTCTATGACCAAAACGGGCAGACATTCGTTCAGCCCGGCGACGACGCGGTCCTGGTCATGGACGTCGCGGACCCGGCCCACCCGCGCATCCGCGCCAGCCTGAAGCTCACGAACTCCCTGCTTGGCCCGCCGACCAACCTGCAGATCACGCCGAACGGACGGCTTGGCCTAGTCGCCAACTCGGTGAACTCGGTGCAGGACGGCGAGGTCTGGAAGCCCGCGCCGGACGATAAGCTGTATGTCATCGACCTCGACGCGTCGCCGCCGAAGCTGACCGACACGGTGACGGTCGGCAAGCAGCCCTCCGGGATCGCCATCTCGCGCAAGGGCGACCTCGCCCTGACGGCCAACCGGGCCGGGAAGAGCGTCTCGGTGCTGTCGATCGAGGGAACAAGCGTGCGTGCGGTCGGCGAGGTGCCGATGGGCAACGAGGTGGCCGCCGTCGCCATCGCCCCGGACGGGCGGCGCGCCTTTGCGGTGATGAACCTCGCGAACAAGGTCGGCGTGCTGGCGATCGACGGCACGACGGTGACATACGACAAGTCGCTCGACATGTCGGTCGGGTTCAACCCCTACAACGTCGATATCACGCCGGACGGACGGTGGGCCTTCGTTTCCGCCAACGGCGCGACCGGCAGCAACGTGGACGGGCTGACGGTGATCGAGGCTGGCGGGCCGCACCCGCATGTGGCGGGGCTGACCACGGTCGGGCGCGGCCCCGAGGGCTTCGCGCTGTCGCCGAACGGACAATGGGCGGCGATCCCGCTGCTGCTCGGCTCCGGCGACAAGCAGGGCGACTGGAGCTACACGAAAAACGGCGAGGTCGTGCTGGCGTCGGTCGGCGCGGGAGGGGAGCTGCTCGCGGTGAGCCGCCTGCCGACCGGGGGCCTGCCCGAAGGCGTCGCGTTCAGCCCGGACGGCCAGTATATTTACGTTGCCAACTTCAACGACCAGAACCTGCAGGTGTTCCGGATCGCCGACGGCAAGCTCACGGCGACGGACGTCACGCTGAAGCTGCCGGGCCGGCCCGCATCGATGCGGGCGCTCGCGCGGTGACGCAAGCGAGCCAGCCGGAAGGGAGAGCATGCAAACCTGTGGGGGCTGGCTCTTACCCGGGCAGGGACCCAAGCGTGTGATTAGGACTCGCCCCTTTTGGGTTACATAAGGCGTGCGGAAACGGCCGGGCTATGAGGGTCGGATTTCGGTGGGAAGGGTGTCTTGTGTGAGGGGCGGCGAGCCTTCCCGGATTAAGCTCGCTTGTTAGTCAGCGTAGATACCGGACCCAGGGGCAGGGTGAACATCCAGCGTGTTACGGCGCTGATCAGCGTCGAAACCCGCCGCTGATTTATACCGTAGGTCTTGTGGCGTAGGACTCTATAACCGGCACCGGTTGCATTCGGCCATCGGCTATCTGACCCTGGTTCAGGCCGAAGACCGTGCAGCCGGTGTAGCGTGAACCGCCTACGAAAACGGCTCTCCCGCGCTTTGCGTGGAGCCAACCCTCCCGGTTTGGATGGTAGGTCATTGATCCCATATAGAAAAGGTGGTTGCCGATCTGGCTGTGTGAGGCATGCTGATCGCAGCCACCCCAACCCGAAATCCGCCCCAGACGTCAAAATCTTATCCGTTCCAGGCGATCGTTCGCCTCCACGCAAAGTGTGGAAGAGCCACGACAACGACGGAGGATCGACCTCCACCTCCGTCGTCACCCCAGCCTGCAACTCCGCCACCAGCTTCACCCGCCACACCAGCTTCGCCACCAGCTCACCTTCCCCGTGAGCCCAAAACTTACCCAGTAGGAACAAACCCCCACAGGTTTGCATGCTCCCGCGTCGAACAGCCCCGACTTGCGCGAGGGGCCGGCCGCTGGCATAGTTCACGAAACAGAGATTTCGGCGCGAGATCGAACACACGCCAAAATGGGGGACGCAATGACGACGTTGACCGTGAACGGGGCGGAGTACAAGGTGGACGCAGCAGGCGCCACCCCGCTGCTTTGGGTGATCCGCGAGCATTTGCAGCTGACAGGCACAAAGTTCGGCTGTGGCGTGGGGCTGTGCGGCGCCTGCACGGTGCATCTGAACGGCGAGGCCGTGCGTTCGTGCCAGACCTCGGTCTCCGACGCCGCGGGCAAGAGGATCACCACGATCGAGGGGCTCGACCCCGCCGGGCGCCATCCCCTCCAGAAAGCCTGGATCGCCGAGCAGGTGCCGCAATGCGGCTACTGTCAGTCCGGCCAGATCATGCAGGCCGCCGCCCTGTTGGCCAAGAACGACAGCCCGACCAAGCAGGAGGTCACCGACCACATGAACGGTAATCTCTGCCGCTGCATGACCTACCACCGCATCCGGACCGCGGTACTGCGCGCCGCGTCCGACATGCGCGGCGAGTTGGGAGCTTAGGCCATGGGCAAGCACACCAGCATCGCGCTCAGCCGCCGCCACTTCCTCGTCGCCACCGGAGCCGCGGGCCTCGTGATGGGCTACGCGGCGCTGCCCGACGCGAGCAGCGCCGCGACCCCGGCGGCCGTCAATTTCACGCCGACCGCCTGGTACACGATCGGCAACGACGGCCGCATCGTCGTCACCGTCGGCAAGGCGGAGATGGGCCAGCACATCTCCAGCACCATGTCGCAGCTGATCGCCGAGGAGCTCGGCGCGGCGTGGAAGGATATGACGTTCGTCCTCGCCTCCAACGACCCCAAGTACGACGACCCGATGTTGAAGGCGCAGATCACCGGCGGTAGCTGGAGCACGGGGATGAACTTTGACGCGATGAGCCGCGCCGGCGCCGCCGGGCGGATCACGCTGATCGACGCAGCCGCCGGCATGATGCGCGTGCCGGCGGAGCAGTTGGTCGCCGAGAACAGCCGCGTCGTAGATACCAAGAGCGGCAAGAAGGTCACGTTCGCGCAGATCGTCTCGACCGCCAAGCCGAGCCGCGTCTGGACGCCGGACGAGCTGAAGGCGATCACGCTGAAGGCGCCTGCGGACCGGACGCTCGTGGGCCGCTCGGTCCCGCAGCTCGACATCCCGCAGAAGACTAACGGGACGGCGAAGTATGGCATCGACGCCTTCGTGCCGAACATGGTGTACGGCAAGCTCGCGCTGCCGCCGGTGCGCTACGGCGCGACGGTGAAGTCGGTCGTCGATACCGCGGCGAAGAAGGTGCCGGGGTTCATCAAGGCGGTCACGCTCGACGATCCGACCAAGACCACGTCTGGCTGGGTGGTCGCGGTCGCCAGCACCTACGAAGGCGCCCAGGCCGCGGCTGCGGCGCTCAAGATCGACTGGGACCTTGGGCCGAACGCGACCGCTGACGACGCTTCGATCCTGGCGGAGTCGCGCCGCATGCAGGCGGATGGCTCCGAAGGCATCCTGTTCGTCAAGAACGGCGACAGCGCCGCCTCGCTCGCGAGCGCGGCCCAGGTGATCGAGGCCGAGTTCACCACCAGCATCAACATCCACGCTCCGATGGAGCCGATGAACGCGCTGGCGGAGTTCAAGGACGGCGTCTGGAACATCTACACCGGCAACCAGTTCAACACCCGCAGCACCGCGATCGCCGCCGCCTGCGCCGGCGTTGACCCGGGCAAGGTGGTGATCCACCAGCAGCTGCTCGGTGGCGGGTTCGGCCGCCGGCTCGAGTCCGACATGGTGATCCCCCCCGTGCTCGCGGCCAAGGCCGTGGGTCGCCCGGTGAAGGTGATCTACGCCCGCGAAGACGACATGGCGATGGATTTCACCCGCCCCCTCACTTACCAGCACGTCAAGGTGGGGCTGGACGCCTCGGGCAAGGTCGTCGCCATGGAGCACGACGTGATCGGCGCGTGGCCCACCGCGCGCTGGGGCATCCCGGCGTTCATGGCCCCGGCGATCGACAAGAAGGGCGTGCATGACGCCTTCACCGTCAACGGCGCCGACTACTGGTACACCGTGCCCAACCACACCGTCCGCAACTTCGAGAATAAGGTGGCACAGGCCGCGACTCCCTCCGGGCAGCTCCGCTCGGTGGCGCCGGGCTGGACGTTCTGGGCGACCGAGAGCCTGTGGGACGAGGTCGCCCATGCGACCAGCCAGGACCCGGTGGCGCTGCGTCTGGCGATGCTGGACGGCGCCGGCGAGAACGCGATCGGCGCGCAGCGGCTGGCCAACGTGCTGCGCATCGCAGTTGGCCGCTCCGGCTACGGCGTCGAGAAGCTGCCGGCCAACGAGGGCATCGGCGTCGCCTGCGTCAGCTCGCAGGAGCGTGCCTCGCCGACCTGGACGGCCTGCGTCGCGCATGTCGCGGTCGATCCGAAAAGCGGCGAGGTGACGCTGAAGAAGCTGACGGTGGCGATGGACGTCGGCACCGTGGTGAACCCGGACGGCGTGCGGGCGCAGGTCGAAGGCTCGGCGCTGTGGGGCGCCTCGATCGCGTTGCTGGAGAAGGCGACGCTCAGCGAGGGCGGCATCCAGGAAACCAACTTTGACAGTTACACGCCAATGCGGATGAGCCAGGTCCCGGAACTCGACGTCTCCGTGATTGGCAACGGCGAGCCGGCGGTGGGCTGCGGCGAGCCGGCGGTGACGGTGGTCGCGCCCGCGATCGCCAACGCGATCTTCAACGCGGTCGGCGCGCGGGTGCGCTCGCTGCCGATCACGGCGGAAAACGTGAAGGCTGCGATAAAGACCTAGCTGCGGCGCGATTGAGGGAGCGCGACGGCCGTCGCGCTCCCTGGCGCTGTTCTACGCGATGCTGCAGCTACGCTGCCTCCCCGCAGAGGCAGGGGCGCAACCCGGAGGTCCCATCGGATGAAGATTGTGTTGCAAGCCGCTTGCAGCCTCATGTTGCTGGTCACCCTGGCCGCCAGCGCTGCGAACGCGCAGCCGGACTCGCCGGCGACCGACGTGACGCCTGCGCCCGGCGATCCAGGCCGCACCATGAGCAAGGCGGGCGACGGCAGCACGGCGGCGCCGACGGACTCGATCGACCCGATCCGCAAACCGTCGATGGAGGGCCTGGCCACGAAATCCGTCGTGCCTCTGCCGAGCACGGGTGCTACGGGAGTGAAGCCTCCGCCCCAGCCTGGCGCTGCCAACTCCGCCCCGCCAGATGCGGGATCCAAGCCCTAGCCCCCGGTCTTGCAGTGCTGGACGCCGGGCACAAGGCGGTTGCGGTCGATAGCAGCCTGCCGCTCGTGCCAGCGTGGTGCATGGATCGGCCGGTGGTGCTGAGGGGCAGGGTGAACCAGAACCGCCGCTGTCACATCCCGCGGGCGCAGCGTCGGGTGACGAACTGGCCAGCTTACGACGCCAGCCTACGCCAGCGCGGCAGCTTGGCGGTCTGGTTCACCGACGAGGCGATCGCGGCGTGTGCGGCCGAGCCACGCACGACCCGCGGTGGGCAGTCCCGGTAATCACCGCTTGCCATCCTGACAGCGCTCACGTTGCGCGCGGTGTTCCGCCTCGCTTTACCGGCCAGCCGAGGGCCTGATCGGCTCCATCGCCGGCTTGCTTGGCCTCAGCCTGCGCGTGCCGGACCACACGCCGTTTGAAGTTGACCCGCCCTTGTGGGTCTTCCGCACGTTGCGTGGATCATGCCGCCACCAGAACGCGTCGTTGCAGTAGTTCGAAGCTAGCGCGGCCATAGCTTTGCCGCTTCAGCATCTTGAGGCGGTTGATCCCGCCTCCGGCCTGGCCGCTGCTCCAGGGCTGGGTCAGGGCGGCGCGGATCGCTGCGCCGTCCATCTCCAGCCCGGCAGCGAACGTCGCGATGGCCGGGGCGCCGCACGCACGGGCATCGGCCAGCCAGGCATCCAGTTCAACAACCGGGTCGGCTGGGGCGCGGCCGTCCTGCCGGCCGGCAACGCCGCAGGCGCGTACAAGGGCCGTGAAGCGGCGCGTCAGTCTGACGGCGACCGCAGCCTCCCTGTCCTGCTCGACGCGGGCGGCTGTTGCTGCATCGACGGGACCCAGGGCCGCAGCAGGCTGAACCAGCAGCCATCGTGAAGCGATCTGCCGGAGGCAAGGACGGCAGAGCCGTCCCGGCGAGTTGGGGCACCGTGGGCAGGGCTGGTGCTGCACTGCGCGTTGTCGGCAGCCGCACGTCGTCCGCCTCCCGGGTGCGCCGGACGTGCGGCCCGGTCTTGGCCGGGGCCGTCCGCCACTCGATCAGCCATCGGTGGACCTGCTGGGTTCCGCCCGGGAAGCCCTGCCCGCGCAGCTCGCGCCAAAGAACGAAGCCATTTTCGCAGCCTTCGGCCAAGCGTTGTTCCAAATGGGCCAGGTCGGGGTCGAGGATGCTGGGGCCGGGGCCGTGCGGGGGCCGTGCCGGGAAGGTCTCGGCACGGGCATACTTGCGCACCGTCCCGAGCGCCAGGCCCGTCTCGCGCGCGATCCCGAGCCGCGTCTTGCCCGCCAGGTGGCGGCACCGGACCTCGGCGTGGTGGGCTTGCCACCGTGCGCGGCTCTGCGCCGGCGGCCCGTCCAGGGACGCTGCGCCGGAATGCCCGGTCGCGGCGGGCCGGCGCCGCTGGTTCACCATCGTTGGGCGGCACCGGCAGGCTCCGCAGCCGGGCTTCGGCGCTGTGCGGCCAGCGTTCGACCGCCTGGCGCATGTTGGCCAGCAGGTGCCAGCGGTCGGCGGTCTGCATGGCCTTGGGGGCGCCCAGGGCAAGGCCGCGGGCGTAGTCCGTCGAGCGGTCGCGGGCGACAGCCTCGATGCCTGGGCGGCCCCGAAGCCACTCCGCCAGGGTCCCAGCGGTCCGGTCCGGCAACAGGTCCAGCACGCGGCGGCGCTCCAGGTCCACGACAATGGTGCCGTATGGGCATCGCTTGCGGATCGCCCACTCGTCTACGCCAACCCCGCGCGGCGGCTCCAGATCTGGCAGCGGCAGCCTGCAGACCAAGCGCAGCACGGTGTCCGCGCTCGCCGGCATGGCCAGGTGGTGCAGCAATCTGAAGCCAGCGTCGCCGCCATTGCCGCAGGCGATCCGTTTGCGAAGCAGTCGGTCGCAAGGCGACCGGAGGGGGCCACGCCGACCCGGGCTTGCGCTGCGGCCAGCCGACAGGTGCGCCGGGCATGCGGCGCCACCAGCTCGGGCAGCCGCTCGGCGAAGATGCGGCGGGCGCACTTGGTGTTGCGGCAGTAGAACCAGCGCACGCGCAGGCTGACCCCGATCCTGCGCCCGAGCGAGGGAAGGTCGGCGGGCTTGCGCCGATAACGGCTGTGCACGGCCCGGCTCGCCTGCCCGCAGTCGGGGCAGCGTCGGGGCAGCAGTTGCCGGGCTTCGTGCCCTGTGCAGCAATGCTGAGACGGTCTGGAGCCTCGGGCGTGATCTGTTCGACGCGACAGCCCGGCATAGGGCGGAAGTCTGTCATGGCCAGTGCAATGGGGAGCAGAACCAGCGCTGGCCACTACCGGTCCGCCCCCGTCACAAACCACGCAAAGTGCGGAAGACCCATGCGCGCGGGTCAACATCACCAGCACCTTGGGCCGGCCACCCTTACGTCCGCGGGCACGCGCCGCGTTCAGCCCGGCCTGGCTGCGCTCGCGCACGGACGAGCGCCGGGCGACCGAGGTGGACGTGGCCGTCCATGCGCTTAACCGTATGCTGGAGCTCGGACGCCTGATCTCCGTCCGTATTGCCTGAACCAAAGCAGGGGCTGGGCTAGCTGCGCCTACACGTCAGCACCGTGCAACACGGCTGCGGCGTGCACTCCGTGAGCCCGGCCAGGTGATGCGAGTACAGCTACAGGAACCATCGTGGCCAACCGACGCCGCCTCGCGATCGCCCTCGAAAGCACGCTGCGACGATGTCCATGTTGCCTAAAAGTCCAGCGACATAGCCGAACCGAGAGTCTGATTCAATAAAATCAGCGCAACACAGCCCACAATACCCCGGCGACGCCGCCCCAAACCGGCAGAGTCAACATTAGAGAGAAGATGATGCCTCGCATAGGCGCCAAGTCGTCCCTCAAGCATGGCACGCCTACTTCGCCGATAAGCGCAGGAACGTCCATCATCGTCGGGCTACGTAGCAAAGGGATCAGGTGCGGATTCACCTGGGTTTCTTGCCTCGGGCGGGGACGCGTCTTAATCCGAGTGAGAGTCGATACTCGCCCGACACCTTGAGACAATTCTTTGAAGTGCATCGGGTGATTTCCTATAGGTCGCTGTATGATTATTTGCTTGCGACATATGCTTGGTGATATGAGGCTCGATGGTTAGCAGATCTAGACTATGAGTTGCGGTAGACTTGTTTGTAATACCGACAGGATCACAGATCGCGGTAAAGCCTACTGCACGGAGCACTACGCTGCACCGCAGCAGAGCAGAGCCTCTAGAATGGAAAGTAGCGGCAGCGTGCATCATCGGCGCGGCATCCCACGTTGCCGCAATGGCCCTAGAGTGGATGTGGCACAGCGGCCACTCGCGCGCGGCCTGACCTGTAAAGACCTGGGAAGTCTCGCCCACGTCAATTTGGTGCTCACCCTCGGACCAGAAGGCCTCGGCGTCACACAGGTCCGCATCAGCAACCCGCATCCGGTCGGACACCAGGAGGTCGGCCGTGGCTCAAAAGGCTGAATACTCTGATCGCACCGGAACTCGACTGAGCTTTGATGGTAAAGAGATCCGTCATTTTGAGGGTTACCCTGATTTGAACCGCACCGCCTGGCCGATGACCCGCACAGCCGCCGGCCGATATCGCTGTCGGTCGTCCACTCCCCCATCCGCCCGGCAGCGATGGTAAGTCCGGCGACTTGGAACGTCTTGCCGAGCGAAATCAGGTCGTCAGCAATCGGCTTTCCCGCATCCTTATGTGTGCGGGATGCACTTTGCAGCCACATGTTCCTTGGATAACTCCGCTGCAGCTTGCGGACAGGTTTTCCACTCTCGCATGAGGCATCGACCATGGAAACTATGCAGCCAAGGATCGCACGGCTCTCTAGACGATGCCCGATTATGCCGATGCTGGCGCGGGAAACAAGCCGCCGGAGTAGCCTGGCTGTGTACCAAGCCGCGCCCGCGAAGACCTCCGTGCCGGCAACCGGATTATCATATGAGGTTTGCAGCAGCACCGTCGTAGCGGCCGCCGTCCAGGAAGCCATCGGTACGAAGCCACCAAGCCAGCTCAATAGTAGCGGTACCTCTTGGTAACGGTCCAAGCTGTGAATAAGGTCGTAGTGCGGAGCATCTGCGCAGACGAGGAAGAATGCTTGCATCGTGCAAATGTCGGTGCTGGCGTGGCGCTGCAGCGCAAGCGCAGCCATGCCGCCTGCAAAGAGCCCATCCAAGCCCTGCAGACATGTGGGGAGAAGCGGTCCGGCTGCGAGACTTCGCAGACCGCTGCATGGTCCGAGACGGATACCACGCCAGCTCGGCATATGCAGGAGGCGGCGTACCGACGCGCTGCGTCCTCGCCTGCGCCTCGTGTTTGGAACCGCATGTTCGGGGCCAAGTCCCCCACGGTGACGTGAATTTCCAGGTGACCTAAGCAACGACATCGGTTCGCCCGGCGCCGTTCTCGTCCCGCTCTGCAGACAGTAGAGTCAAAGCAGGATTGCGGTTGGATGGCACGGCAAGCCGGTACGGCTGCAAAGGATCATAGCAGGATGACGCTCCTGCAGCCCGTCGTTCTCCAGCAGCGTGCATCCCGATCGAAGCAGAAAATAATAAGCCCCTGCCGACATCCTGTCAGCAACAGCAGACCAGTTGCTTCGTTTAGTGCGGATACAAAAAAGCTCACATTGCCCTAACAGCCTGTGAAACGCCTCCGGCGAAGGTACGTCGAGAGGGCGCTGGATGTTTGGCCGCGACGGCTGGACGCGCAGGACAGATTGCAGGATACCAGTGCCTGTCCGAGCCGCCACCAGCGACGCATCGCTGTGATGATCCGCCCTGGCAGCCAGCCCCGCGCGGGCCTCGGCCGCACTACTCGACGTAGCCAGCCGTCCAAGGCAGACGAGCCAGACCGATCGCTGCTGCCCGCATGTGGAGTTGTGTGACCGTTGTTGCTTCTGAGAGATAGACTGCATTGAGGTGGTGCCGCCGCCTAGCCCTCCAAAGACAATGTCCAGCAACTGCATCCTAATGTTCCCGCGGGTTACCCGCCACAGTGAGGCTTAACATCAAGAAGCTTCGTTGCTGGTAGGAAATTTCGGATGATGTTGTCTCCCGGCGATGGCTGCCCGTTATAGTCCTGGCGGTTCTTCCGCGGCGCAGGCTTCATAACGGTAAGCGATCACCTTGACTGCCAGGACAGGCCATGTTCCATAGGGACCATTTGTGATGAACCAAATCGCACGAGCGCTCGAGAAACCGAAGCCGAGAGCACGCGAGATAAAAGTGATCCCCATGGCTACCCTAAGCCTGACAGCTTTAGGGCCGCCCAATGCCAGTCCACCACATACGCCCTCACGACATCATCGCGGTCGCGTGTGATGAATAAGTCTATTGATGAGCTCCCGCCCGCCATCGCCGAGTCTTCCAACGACCGCCGGCTGATCCGAAGCAACGCCGATCGGACGGGTCCGCCAATCCGCCCCGAGTGGCAAGAATTGGGTCTTGTCGTGGACGCATTGTCCGTGACGCGGAGCACGCTGGTCGTTCAGTTCGTCGGTCCGGTACGGTCTGTGGGGACCACAGTCGTCGCAACGGGCTTTGCCCAGGTGGCTGCCCTGAACGGCGCCTGCACCCGTAGAAAGGATGTCCTGGAAACCCGCGATCCGGTCCTGCTGCTCGATTGCGGGCCGGACAGCAACCTCCCGCGTCGCCTTTTCCGCAATGTACGCGAGCCGGAAACGATACTCGAGGCCTATCACCGTGATCCGAACCTCGACACTCTCCTGGGCGTCACAAGCGCCCGGGGCGTCACCCGGGCGCGCCTGGGTCTGATCGATCGCGACGGTGTCGTCCGCTACTCGTCCGAGCCGGTCGGAGAGATGATCGGCGTCCTGCGGAGCCGGTATTCCGTGATCGTGCTGGATTGCCCGGCCATCTCGCAGAGCATTGCCGGGCTGCTGCTGGCTCCGCACAGCGACAGCACGATCGTAGTGGTGAAGGCGGGTTCCACGCGGTCGGCTGACCTCGCTTCCGCCCGGGCAAGACTGGAACAAGTCGGTGGAGTGCTCGCGGGGATCGTGTTCAACCGAATGCGCGTCAACTCGCGCTGGATGTCCGGCCGTGGCTGACGGCGAGTTTTCGGTCGATTTCAGGGCAGCGTGCGTTTTCCCGTCGATTGAACCGCCCCGTCTGTTCTGGCCTGGCACATCCGGCCCGCAGTTGGCGTCCAGGCTTGCCGGCCTGGAGATACTGCAGTGTATCCCGGCAAGCGGACCGTATTGGTGGTTCGAGTCATCGGACGGAGCGGTATTTGATTTTCCTCGCGCGCTGGTCCGTGCGTGGGAAAGGCCACCCTTCTCGATCCTGCTCCGCCTCGTTTCCAACAGCCACGGCCCTCACATCATATCCGAGGCGGTGATCAGCACCCGATCCGCACTGGCCGCGCTTCAAGCCAAGGCTATCGACACAATCGCCACTTTGCTGCGCGGAGCCATGGATAATCCGGGGCGGTCCGTCGGCGCCGTGCGGGACGTGGCACCGGCGCTGCCGTCGAAATCGCCGATTCCAGCCAGGCTGAGTGGTCACGTCCGCAGGCTCGCACACCGTGTGCTGGACAAGTTGCTTGTGGAAGAATGGGGCGTCGGCCTCGTGGACCAGAAGCTCGCCGACTTGGTCTGTGGCGAGACGATGCTCGGGATACGCTGGCTCGGGCATGATCTGCGGACCAACCTGGCGGATCCTCACTCCTGGCCCGGCACGGGCCGCATCCTGTGCGAGGAGTTTGGCGTGGGCAGTGGCGGCGCGGCTGCGCAGGGCCGGATCGTGGCACTCGAACTCGACGCCGGTCAGCGACGGATCACGGGGAAGCGCCTCATCCTTGGTGGTGGGCAGCATCGTTCGTATCCCGGCACTTTCGTGGACGGCTTGGACACCCTGCTGCTTCCGGAGTCCCCGTCTCGTGGCGGCACAACGCTCTACCGGTTGGGCAACGGCGGCGCGCTCGACGAGATTTGCCAGGTCGCTCCGGGTTTCCGCATGGGCGACCCAACACTCTTCCGCCACGCGCGCCACTGGTGGATTGCATTCAGCGATCTTGATATCGGCGAGCACGACAATCTCTGCCTGCTGTTTGCAGATAATCCGGTCGGTCCCTGGCGGCGGCATCCGGGCAATCCCGTAAAGATCGATATCCGGTCCGCTCGTCCTGCCGGTCCGCTGTTCCAGTCCAAGGATGGGCTGATTCGGCCCGCGCAGAATTGTGCACGGAGCTACGGCGCCTCAATTGTCCTGAACCGAGTCGATGTTCTCACCGTTGACCGCTACGAGGAACACACCATCCAGCATCTCCGACCTGCCGCGCGAAGTCGTTATCCGCACGGCTTGCACACTATTGCAGAGTTCAATGGATCGATACTCGTTGATGGGAAGAGGAGCGTGTTTCGATTGAGACATCTCTTCGCCAAAGCCGGCCGAGCATTCGGCAGAATGCAGACAGGAAGGGCCAGCCTCATGGACGCTGCCGGATGAGCGCCGCGTTGAGAGGCCGTGTGCTCGACATCGCGCTCTATATGCACGATGTCGCAGGCGGCGGCTCCGAGCGTGCCAATATCGACCTCATGCGTTCCTGGCTGTCGGCCGGTCACACCGTGACGCTCGTGCTGCATTCGAAATCAGGTGAGCTGCTCGATCAGCTCCCGGCCGGCCTTGCAGTAGAGACACTCGATACGGCCAGGACGATTGCCGACACCCTGCCTCTGGCCCGCTATCTGCAAAGGGCGCGGCCTGACGTCCTGCTCACCAGCCTCGATCACAACAACATTGTCGGTCTGCTGGCGAAGCTACTCGCGCGAAGCCGGACGCCCGTCATCATCTGCCAGCACAACCCGTTCATCATGAGCAGTACAAGGATGACCTCCTGGACCTACTATGTCCTACCGCCGCTATACTGGGCCTTGCACCGCTTCGCGGCCGGGGTCGTCGCAGTTTCCGATGGCGTCGCCAAAGACTTCGCCCAGGCGACCGGTCGGCGCCGGGCCGTCATCGACACCATCTATAATCCGGTTGTGGGCCCGGATTTCGCGGCGAGGGCCGCCCAAACGGTCGATCATCCTTGGCTCGACGGACGGGTTCCGTTCTACGTCTCCGCGGGCCGCCTCGTCAGGCAAAAGAACTTTGAACTGCTGCTCAGGGCCTTCGCTTGCCACCAGCGGACGCACAACGCCGCAAGATTGCTGCTGCTTGGCGATGGCCCGCAACGCGCCCACCTCGAAACGCTCGCAGCGGAACTCGGCGTCGCGGAAAACGTTCGTTTCGAGGGTTTTGTCAAGAACCCGCTGCCCTACATACGCAAGGCGTCTGCCTTCGTGCTGACCTCCCAGTACGAGGGCTTTGGCAACGTCATTGTCGAGGCATTTGGCGTCGGCACGCCGGTCATCAGCGTGGATTGCAATTATGGCCCGTCCGAAATTCTTAAGGGCGGGCAGCTGGGCCGCCTAATTCCCAACAACGACGTCGAAGCTTTGGCAAACGCCTTCTCGACGAGCCTGCGGGAAATCTGGCCAAGCGAGATGCTGATCCGTCGCGCAAACGACTTCACGTCGGAGGCAAGCAGCAGAAGATATCTTGATCTGATCCGCCGCGTCGTCTGCAGCTCGCCTCCCGCCCTGCCCGATTTCGCTCCCGCATGATGCACGGGCACGACCGGCGCGCCACGAACCTTAACCGGCTGCGGCTTGCCCCGGTCCAGCGCCAAGCTGGCCGCGTGGCCTGGTCGATGAGGCTGGCCACGCTGGCGGTTGCCATCCACTTCTTCGTCTCATCGAACCTGCTCTACCTCGCCGGGATCCCATACGACGTTCCCGGCGGCATCCCCCTCGTCAAATTCCACCCATCGACCTATCTCGTCGTTTTGGCCGCCATCTTTGCGGCGTGCGAACGCCGCGGCAGGCTCCGGCACCTGGAGCCTTTGGCAGCAGGTGTGCCGCCGACGATGATTTTTGTCGTGGCGATGCTGCTGTGCAGCATCTTCTCCGGTGTGAGCATCGGCACGCGAGGCGCTGCCGTATTCACCGAGAACTTCGTCTCGGCCGGCCTGCTCGCCTATGTGCTCGAAGGCTGTACCGCGGTGGAGCGCCAGACGATCGGCAGGCTCATGCTTGCCCTTTGCCTGGCGAATGTCGTTGTCGCCCTAGCCGAAACCATCACGCACCAGCACGTCGTGCCGCCCTACCTTGGTGCCGTCGAATTCAAGGAGGCTGAAGGTGATTTCCGGGGCACCGCCGGGTTCGGCCATCCGCTGACCGGGGCAGCCGTCACGATGCTGGCGCTACTCTGCGTTGGGCGCCTGCGGCTTTCCATTGGCAAAACCTACGTAAGCGTTGGTCTGCTGTGCCTGGGACTGCTGGCGTTCGGTGGCCGAACGGCGCTCGGCGTCGGCCTTATTACCCTTGTCTGCCTCACGCTGATTGCCGTCATCAAAAGCCTTGCCGCCGGCCGGTTCCCAGTCCAGCTCTTCGCTGCGTCCTTGCTCGGCACCACCCTGTTGCTGCCGCTCGGCTATGTCGTCCTCACCCAGACACCGGTGGGTGAACGGCTCGCCTCGCATCTGTTCATCGACGAAAGCGCCATCACGCGCGAGGTGCAGTGGCGTGTGCTGGATCACATCTCTTCCGAGAATGCAATGTTTGGCGTTCCCGAGGACGACATTCCGTTCCTAATTGAAACCGTCAACCTCGATGAACGTCTCGGCGCTATCGAGAACCCCTGGCTCCTGATTTTCCTGAAGCTGGGCGCGGTGGGGTCGGTGATCTTCCTCGCCGGCTTCGTGACGTTCCTCGTGCATCTTTGGCGAGGGTCCGCGCTCGCAGGACGTGCGGTCATTATTGCCGGCCTGACGGTGATCTCGTCGAGCAACTCGGTCGGCGTGAAGACGGATGTATTTTTCCTGTTCACCGCATTCGTCATTTGCGCCGAAGACTTCGCCGGCGCCTGCCGATCCGTCAGCCCGGCGCTGGGTTCCGCATCCCGGCGGATTAGCGCGCGCCCGCTCAGCCGGGGAACGCATCAACCTTACTCACCGGAAGAACTCTCATGATGGGTCACGACATCGTCGTAACGCCGAGACAGACGACGAGCACGACAATGCTGCTTGCGAGCCTGCGGCATGACCGGGCCTGGATCGCGCTTGCGGTTGCCCTCACCATTGCCATCGCCGGCATTGCGGCTTGGTCGATCACGCCGGTGTATCAGGCGCGCTCCACATTGCTTGTGATGCTGGGCAGCGAGTACACCTACCGGACAGTTCCGGGAGAGCAGGCCAACAATGCTGGCGGCCTCAACCGGGATCAGATCCTGCGGACCGAGATTGAAATCCTCGAGGAGGATGACCTGCACCGGATGGTGATCAGGACAATCGGCGCGACGACGCTGTACCCGTCCTTGAGTCCCACTCCGGGCAGCGTCAGCCGGTTTTCGGCTTTCGCCAAAGGCGTTCTCGACCCGGTGCGCAAGCAGCTTGGCTTGCCAGAACTGGAGCAGGCCCAGCCACACGCCATGGACCCAGTAGAACAGGCCCTGGTCCGGCTCAATGCCAACCTGAGTTATCTGGCAGTCAAGGACGGCAACGGGATCGAGCTGACCTTCAGCCATGAAGACCCGGCGATGGCGGCGCGCGTCCTGCAATTGCTCGAAGAAGTCTACCTCGTCCGCCGGCGTGAACTGTATCTCACGCAGGAGGGGCGGCTGGTCAGGATCGAGGTCGATGCCATTCGCAAAAGCCTCAAGGAGGCGGACGACAAGCTGCTTGACTACAAGCGCCTGAGCGGCGGCGGCGACTACCTGGTGAGGCGGGTAATCCTGCAGAACCAGCAGGGCGTGTTCGAAACCGAACTGAGGACCGCCCGTGACCAGGCGGATCAGAATACGACGCGCCTCGTCCAGCTCGATCAGCAAATGCGCAGCCTGCCCGGCACTTACCAGACGCTTGTCAATCCCTTGATGCTGCAAATGCAGCAGGACCGCAGCAAGGCCCTGATCAACCTGGAGACCAGCCGGACACAAGCTGCGCGGGATCTGACCCACCTCGGCGAGGTAGCAGCCAGCATCAAGGAGATTGCGACGCAGGAACATCAGGTGGAGCAGCTCACTCGGGACCGTGAAGTATTGGTGGAGGCGCTGAAGGCGGCCGACAAGGTTCGAAACGAAAAGACCATCGCGGAAAGCATCGAGAATAGTGGCAGGGAGAATGTGCGGGTGCTGCAGGTTCCGCGCGCGCCTATGCTGCCGAAGTCCTCGCGCTCCCTGATACTCGCGGGCGGCATCATACTGGGTGCAGTGGTCGGTGCGGCGGTCGGGCTGATCCTCCATGCGACGAGGCGTGTCTACCTCCTGCCAGAAGCGGTCGAGCGGGATACCAACCTGAGGGTGATCCTGACCATTCCCGAGTCGAGGGCGCTCGCGACCGGAACGATGCGCCTTATCCGGGGACCATCCGGCAGGTGGGGCGCTGGCTCATGACGGCCACCTGCACTGCGGCCGGTCCGGTCGCGTCGGCGGTAGGCTCGTCCGATTACCCCCGGGCGGCCCGCCAAACCGTCTTGATGCTTGTCGGCGGGGGCCTATCGCATGCGTCCGGGGGAGTTGGCACACAGATCAGCTACCTGCTGTCCAACTGGTCAGCGCAGGAGCCTGCCCCCGAAGTCCGCGTGCTCGACACGAGAGGGGCGGGGAGCCTCCTTTCGGGCGCCGTCCGCTTTGCCGGCGCTGGCGCCGTCGTTCTCTACAGTTGTGCCACACGGCGGTCGCTCATCGTGCACGCCCACATGACGACCCGCGGCAGCGCGCTTCGGAAGTCTCTGCTGTGTGCCCTTGCACACGTCCTCGGCGCCAAGATCGTCGTGCACCAGCATGGCGCGGATTTCGAGGCGTTCTTCCGCACCCTGCCCGGGCCGGCCCGGGCCGTGCTGCGTGCCGTACTGAGGCGTTCCCACGCCGTGGTCGTCCTGGGTGACTCGGCCCGGCAGTTCTTCGCAGCGGAGCTGGGAATTTCCCCCGAAAGGCTGCTCCGGATCCCAAACGGCGTACCCCGGGTCGCTTCAGTCAGCGCTCAGGCCCGCGACGCCGCAGAGCCGTTGCTGCTGTTCCTCGGCAGGCTAGGTGACAGGAAGGGCGTGCCCGAACTGCTGGCCGCTCTGGCCACGGACGAGTTGCGGCGCAGGCCATGGCGCGCGGTGCTGGCCGGGGATGGCGAAGTGGGCCGGTTCCGTGCCTGCGTGGACCAGCTCGGCTTGAACGGGCGCGTCGAAATCCGTGGCTGGCAGAGCCGGCAGGAGGCGTCGGAGCTACTGCGAAGGGCAAGCATCCTCGTGCTGCCGTCGCGCCACGAAGCGCTGCCAGTGGTGATCCTGGAGGCGCTCTCCTTCAGCGTCGCCGTCATCGCGACCCCGGTCGGCTCCATACCGGAGTTTCTCCGTGATGGCGTTGATGCGCTTTTGACACCGCCGGGCGATCCCGAACGGCTGGCCCGGGCCATCATCGCACTCCTGGACGATCCTGCCAGGCGTGCGGAGATTGCCGCCAGCGGTCACCGCACCTTTCTGGCCGAGCTGCAGATCGAAGCTGCGGCCAAAAGACTGTCAGACCTCTATGGCACGCTCGTTGCCCGGGTGGACATAGGCGCCCGGCCATGCTGACCAGCCTCGCCGAAGATCAGCCGGCCGGCCGGTCGCGCACGCGCCACTCTTCGCTGGAGGATGTCTGGTGGCTCGTAGCACGCCTGAACATCGTTTCGGACGAGGCGGCCGAGACAGCGTTGCTCCAGCAACTGAGCGCTGCCCAGCGGCCGATGGTGGTCGCCTTCGTCAACCAGCATGCCGTCAATCTCGTCTGGGCCCGTTCGGATTTCGCCGCTGCCCTGCGCTCGGCAGACATCCTGCTCAGGGATGGCGTCGGGATTGAGTATTTCCTGAAGCTGAATGGCTGCCCGTCCGGCCACAACATGAACGGCACGGACTTCATCCCGAAGCTTGCGGTCGCCTATGCTGGTCGCAGGGTCGCATTGTTGGGGACCAGGTCCCCATGGACCGGCCGTGCCGCCGCCGCCCTGGCCTCGCTCGGCTGCGATGTCGTCGTCCACCTCGACGGCTTCCAAGACGACGAGACCTACCTTCGCTCACTGGAAGCCGCCAGGCCGGAACTCGTGGTCCTCGCAATGGGTATGCCGAAGCAGGAGCTGCTGGCGGCGAGCCTGTCCAAGGCACTGTCTTTTCCCACCGTGATCGTCAACGGCGGCGCCATCGCCGACTTCTTGGGTGGGCAGCACACCAGAGCGCCCCGCGTCCTGCGCGAGGCCAGGCTTGAGTGGCTGTTTCGACTCACGCAGGAGCCGCGGCGGCTGGCGCGACGCTATCTGGCGGGTGGACCGGCCTTTCTTTGGCGTGTCGCCGTTCTGCGGCACCGCAGCACACCCATCCTGCTCCGGCTTCTGCAAAAGGGACCTGCGATATGAACATCGCGCCGCGCAAGAACGGTCCCCCGTTCACCGTCCTTATCATCGGCGCAAATGGCTTCATCGGCCAATCGGTCACCCGGATGATCCAGGCGCAACCCGGCCTTCGTGCGATTGCCGGAGTCCGGCGAGTTGATCCGAGCGTGCATGGCTGCGAGCAGCGCCTGTGTGATGCAACGGACCGCCGATCGCTGCGCGATGCGCTCGAGGGCGTTGACGCCGTGGTGTGCTGCGTGCTCGCGCGGGGGCGCGACATGGTTACGGCAACACGTCTGCTGTGCGAAGCGGCTAGTGCCCGGCCCGACCTGCACCGGCTGGTGCTGCTGAGTTCCATGGCGGTCTACGGCGCCGTTGAAGGCACTGTCCTGGAGAGCGCGGCGCTCGATGCCTCGGCGTCTGGCGGCTACGCCGGGGCCAAGATCGAGTGCGAGCGCATCGCACAGCACTTCACCACGCGCGGCGTCCCAATCACGATTTTGCGGCCTGGGATCGTCTATGGTCCCGGCGGCCAGCAATGGGTGGGGCGCTTTGCCCGTATGCTGCGGGCAGGCCGCCTCGGAGACCTCGGCGCTCATGGCGACGGCATCTGCAATCTCGTTCACAAGGATGACGTCGCCGCCGCCGCACTCGCCGCGATCCAAAGGCCGATGGCTGCGGGCAGGGTGTTCAACCTTGCCGATGGCGAGGGGGGAACATGGAACGAGTACCTCATTTCACTCGGCTGCCTGATCGACGTCGCGCGCATCTGCCGCATCACCTCCCGCCGACTGCGGATCGAGGCCTGGCTCGCCGCCCCGCTCATCGAGGCGGCATCAATCGCCGTCCCCGGCGCTTGCCGCAGTTTCATTCCTGATCGCCTCTCCCCGTCCGCATTGCGGTTGTTTGCGCAGCGGATCAGACTGTCGCAGCGCGCCGCGACGGACGTTCTGGGCATGGTATGGACGCCTAGGCGCCACGGAATAGCCGCGTCGGCAGACTGGTTCTTGTCGCACCAGCACGACCGGTCCACGCCGGCGCCGCTCGTGTCGGGACAGGGTGTATGATCCTTGACCTGAACGACATGGAGGCAGGGGCCGAGCTCGCCGCCAGCGTCGCCATCGTCGGGGGCGGCGTGGCCGGCATCATCCTTGCGACGCGCTTGGCGGAGTCGGGCCGTTCCGTTCTCCTGCTCGAGGCAGGGGGCGAGGAGCATGAGGCCGAAAGCCAAGCACTCTATGACGGCGAGGTTGCCGATCAGGCGCTGCACGCGCCGCTCGCCACGTATCGCGAACGCCGCCTTGGCGGCACCAGCACGATCTGGGGCGGCCGCTGCGTGCCGTTCGATCCGATCGACTTCGAGGTGCGGGACTGGATACCGCAAAGCGGCTGGCCGTTTGGGCGGGAGGAACTGCTGCCCTTCTATGAGGAGGGCAACGCACTCTGCGAGGCCGGGCGATTTGCCTATTCGGCCGCACAAGCCTTTCCGAATGGCACACGGCCCATCATCAGCAATTTCGCTGGCCGCTCATTCTCCGACGACACGCTCGAGCGCTTCAGTTGCCCCAGCAACTTCGGCACGCGCTACAAGGGCCGGCTTCGGTCCGAGCCGAATATAACGGTCCTCCTGCACGCCAATGTTACGTGCATCAATGCCAGCCCGTCCGGGGAGGTCCAAAGCGTTACGGTCAAGACGCTTGGCGGCAAGGAATTCAGCGTCGCGGCGGCCACATTCATCCTCGCCGCCGGTGGTCTCGAAGTTCCTCGCCTGCTGCTGACATCGACGGATCACCACGCGGCGGGGCTTGGCAACGGCCATGGCTGGGTCGGCCGCACCTATATGTGCCACATTGCCGGAACGATTGGGCGGCTGAAGGTGGCAACGCCATCTGGCGTCTCGCACGGCTATGATATTTCGCAAGAGGGCATCTACTGCCGCCGGCGTTTCCTCCTCAAGGCCATTGCGCAACGGAAGCTGCAGGTCGGGAGCTTCGTCGCAAGGCTGCATCATCCGCGCATCCCCGATCCCTCGCACCAAACCGGGTTCCTTTCGGCACTGTTCCTGATGAAGCCGTTCATCAGTTACGAGTATCGCAAGCGGCTGCATGGCGAGGGCATCCTGACTTGGCGCGACCTGCTGGCGCATTTTCGCAACCTCGCCTGTGATCCCTTCGACACTGCCGGGACCCTGGCGCACTGGTTGCGCACCCACACGCTGGCGGATCGCAAGTTCCCGTCCATCATCGTCAGGCCGAAATCCGGGGAATACAGCCTGGACTTCAATGCCGAGCAGGAGCCGAACCCGGACAGCCGAGTCACGCTCACAGCCGAGCGCGACAGGCTTGGGCAGCAGAAACTCCGAGTGGACTGGCGCTATACGGACAATGATATCCGAACCGTCCGGATGTCGCTGCGGGCGCTCGAAGCCGACCTTCAGGCGTGCGGCGCCGCCACGTTCTACTTCGACGATGATGAGGTGGAGCCCTGCGCCATACGCGACGGCGCCTATGGCGGCCACCACATCGGCACGACGCGCATGTCCACCAGCCCGAGACAGGGCGTCGTGGACAGTGATTGTCGCGTGCATGGCACCCCGAACCTATATATCGCGGGCAGTTCGGTGTTCCCGACATCCAGCCATGCCAATCCCACATTGACAATCGCTGCATTGAGTCTTCGCCTCGCCAAGCATCTGCAGGTCGCAGGTCGCACTCCTATTTAACCACAAGCTGTTGTGGCAATTGCGGACAGCAAAGGATATTGTTGTTGTACTTGTGACCCGCAGGTCACAGACTGGTAGAAATAACAAGGTGCGGCATGGACACGGCAGGCCAACGATCAATTGAGTTCCGCTTAGCCTTCGCCACCCTGCTCCAAACGTCCGGCAGGAACGGCTTGGTCGGATTAGCCTCTCTCGGAGAAGGCCCCGTTTGATGCCTTCAGCGCAGGATGCAGTGGCGACGGCGGGATGGCATTTTCGTCCATCTCTGGCGGCAGCGGAACCGCCTGACGCTGTCCCGCGACAGGACGCTCGCGTTCGATCTCAAGCGGTTCGTGCTGGCTTCAAAGCGCCTGATTGCGACGTGGCGCCGGGAGCCGCGCGGGCTGCATCGACGTGCAACCCAACCAATCAACGACGAGAGATGCCGGGCTTATGACAATCTCCGCGTTCATCCAGGGTCGCATTCCTCCCATCCGGGATCGCCTGAAGCCACTTCTCGGCAACCTCGGTTTCCTGCAGAATGTTGCAACCCTCACCATTGGGACAGTCGCCGGGCAACTCGTCGCCATCGGCACCTCGCCCTTGCTGACCCGGTTCTACAACCCTGACGCTTTCGGCCGCTTCGGGGTGTTCTCCGCCATTGTGGTCACTTTGAGCGCCGGCATCACGCTGAAGCTGGAACAGGTCATTGTCGTCGAGCGGGAGCGTCCGGCGGCCCTCGATGCGCTCGCCCTGTGCGTGCTGATCGCGGCGCTGGTCTCCGCCTGCGCCGCCGTCTTGCTTTTGGCAGGCATGGGATGGATCGAGCGTTTCTGCGGTCCAGGAACGGCGACCCTCATGGTCGCCTTCGTACCGGCGTCATTGCTGACCGCAGGCTGCTATAACGGCCTTAGTTTCTGGAGCATTCGCAACAAGCGGTTCAGGGCGTTGGCGTCCTACCAGGTCCTGCGCTCATCCTCAGTCGTCCTGTTGCAGGTCGCGCTTGCATTGCTGGCCATCGGGGCGCTTGGGCTTGTTGCGGGCCAGCTTATCGGCCAGGTCGTCGGCCTGTTGGTGTTGCTCTGGTTCTCGCGCCGGGATCTGGCCGAAGTGCTCGCGCGGTTGCGCCGGCCGTTTTCGCTGCTCCGGCTTGTGTCGGGCCACAAGGACTTCGTGGTCTATGGCACGCCGCAATCCGTGCTGAACGCCGTGTCCGGCAACATTCCCACCTTTATGCTGGCGACGCTGTTTGGCGCTGCGACATCGGGTCTGTTCTGGCTCGCCTATCGGCTTTTGATGCTGCCCAGCCTTATCCTGACCGAAAGCCTGCGCAGCGTACTCTATCAGCGGCTTGCCGAGCATCAACACGCCGGCCGGGACCTGCGCGCGACGCTTGAACAGAGTAGCCTGCGCTTGCTCGCGCTCTGCTTCCCGGTCGCAGCCATTCTCGTCGTATTCGGGCCTATGCTGTTTGGCTTCTTCTTCGGTCCAGGTTGGCGCGAGGCAGGGGAGTATGCGCGCTATCTGGCGCCAGCCTGGCTGATCCAGAACGCCGTGGTGCCTTTCGCAGTGGCGGTGCCGATCCTGCACCTGCAGCGGCAGATGCTGGTGCTGGAGGTGGCGTCCACTCTCCTGCGCGCCACCGCAATCTTTGCAGGGTTCATGCTCGGCAGCCCTCCAGTATCGCTGGTCTGCTTTTCCCTGGTCGGTATTGTGGCTAGCCTTGTTTTGGTGGGCTTCGTCCGCTCGGTCCAAGGCGCGCCGGTCGTTCTTGGAACGGAGTTCATATGATGTACAGCGGATCATTGATTAGACGCGGCGTCGCCAATCCCGCCGTGTCCATCGTCATTCCGCTTTTCAACCGGCACGATCTGATCGGCCGGGCCATCGATAGCTGCCTGGCGCAGACCTTCCCCGATTTCGAGGTCATCGTGGTGGATGACGGCTCGACTGATCATTCGCTTGAAATCGTGCGCCGCTACGCGGATCCGCGGGTCCGCGTCGTCGTCCACCAGGCCAACCGCGGCGTCTGCCCGGCGCGCAACACGGGGGCGGACGCGGCCCGGGGCGAGTGGTTGATAATGCTGGACAGCGATGACGAGCTGCTGCCAATGGCGGTGGACTTGCTGGTGCAGAAAGCTTTGCTGATCGGCCCCGACGTCGGATGCATCTACTTCCGCTGCCTGATGGATGACGGAACCGTTTCCCCCAGCGTCGAACATCTGGCAGGGCGCCTATGCTATGAAGAATACCTCAGCTACATCGAGGCCTGCACCGGCGGGTCACGGGACTTGTTGTACTGCCCGCGCCGATCGGCGTTCCAGCAGATCAGGTTTCCTGACAATTTTGGTCTTGAGGACCAATATCATTTTGATTTCAGCCGCATGTTTCAATCCCTCATGTGCCAGGACATCGTCCGCCTCTATCACCAGGATGCGGCGAATAGCCTGGTCAAGCGTACCAAGGTCTTCGACAAGGCGCGTGATGCACGCTTTGTGCGCGACCGTGCCGAGAATATCGAAGGCGCCTTGCGCGGGCACCGGGCGGCGTTGCGCACCTATGCGCCATCCCTTCTGGCCGAGTACGAGTCGCGCCTGCTGACGCTATGGCTGCTGTGCGGTGAGCGGGGAAAGGCCGCCAAGGTTCTTTACGACCTTACCCGCTACCCCGCAGGCTTGCCTCGCCACGCAGCCACTTTCGCCATCGGCCTGTTCGAGCCAAGGCTGCTAGCGGTGGTCCGGTCCTGGGTGCGCAGGGCCCGCGAGCGTCTGGTCGAGAAGCCGGTACCGGCGTAGAAAGCCGATCCCTGGGATGGCTTCAAGGGCGCGGTGCTTGACCGAGTTTAGGCCTGAGCCGGCCATAGACAGCCCACTGTGCCGCGCGCAGCCGTTGCGTGCCGTCCAGGGTTCCGTCTGGCGATTGGCCGTCCAGATTGCCCCATGCCCACCAGCTCGTGCTGACCGGCTCCTCATTGGCTGCAAACACCGGGCCGCCTTGTGACCCGAAGTCGCCATTGATGTAGCCGGTGATGGTCTCGGCCCAGTGCAGTTCAGCCTGCAGTTTCGAACCGGCACTGTCTGGGCCGGCGCCATCGAGCGAGGCGCCCATCTCGCCCACCCAAACGGGCGCGATATGATCCCGCATCAGATGTCCCCACGCTGCGTTCATCGCCCCGACCTTCACTGGCCCCCAATCCGGCGACACATTGCCGATCGTCGCCGGGTAATCGTGGACGGAATAGACGACATGGCCTGGTGACATCAGGGTAACGGGTGCGCGGGAGACAAACGACAGATCCACCACCCCGCTCGTCGCGAGGGGTGTGCCATCGTACAAGCGCCCGCTGAAACGGCCAATTCCTTCGCAGATGACGAGCACGTCTGGATTGACACGCAGGATTGCGTCGCCCGCGAGTTCGTAAAGGTGCTTGAGATCGGTGGCGCTCCCGTCACCCCAGGTCGCTCCGCCACCGTTCCGCCAACGAGTAGGCGCGAAATGCGGCTCGTTCGTCAGATCGAACCCGATGACGACTGAATTACCGGCGTAACGTGCCGCCACCCGCGCCCAATCGGCCACGAAACGTTCGACATCTACTGACCCGGCGTCGCCGCAACCGTCCGTCTGGTTCGTGCCAGACCCCTTGTCGATGGGCAGGCCGTTGCAGGGATAGGGCAGGTAGTTGTTCGCGGCGGAAGGCGTTTCATCACCGTGATGGTCAAAGATCACCTTCAGCCCGGCCATACCGGCCGCTTTGACTATCGCGTCCATGACCGGTAGATGGTCCGGCAATGTCGCGTTGTACCAGGGATAGCGTATGCAGTTGAACCCGGCCGCCGCGATTGCGGGGATATCCTGACCCACGTTTTCGGGGCAAAATAGCCGACGCACGCCAGCCGCACCGGCTTGCCGGCTTGCTCCACAATCTGGCTGCTGCTTACCCGGAGGTAACCATGCGGCAATGGCCGTGCGCCACCCGGCACATCGAGCCCTGCAAAACCAGATTTGACGAGCGCAGATATGGCTGGCGGCGGATTTTGCACGCCGGCAATGGACTGGCTGAGAGCGCCACCGGTCAGGGACGTGCCCGCAAGACACACAAACAGAGTGCATGCCGCAGCTTGCTTTGCCCATGGCCGTTTCATTCGCAATGCTTGGGCTGATGGCAAGGTCACCATTGTCAACTCCAGAGTGCTTTCCCGCTTAGGGTAGCGTGGTCAATGGATTGCTCGCAAAAGAGCGCCTCGGTTTCCAGGGTCTAGCAGTTTGTCCGGTCGACGTGCAATCTCGCTCGGCGTTGATGGGGTGGGCGCCCCCGGACGGCATCTACGTGCCAAAGTGGAGGTGTTGACCGACCACCAGAGGAGGCGTCCGTGGGACAGGCTAGCACGAT
>CAXTFY010000016.1:0-27428 GCA_964243265.1 uncultured Acetobacteraceae bacterium
ACACGTTGAACTCGTGCGCCAGGAACAGGCGGAAGCGGCTGCTGTCGAGCACGCCAGCCATGCCGACCACCATGTTGGGCGGCAGGCCGGACTTCTGCTGCATCACCCACACCATGGCATCGAGCGGGTTGGTGATGACGATGACGAAGGCGCCGGGGCAGTGCTGCTTGATCCCGTCGGCCACGGTGGCGATCACCCCGGCGTTCTTGGCCACCAGGTCGTCGCGGCTCATGCCGGGCTGGCGCGGGAAGCCTGCGGTCACGATCACGACATCCGACCCGGCGATGGCGCTGTAGTCGCTGCCGCCCGTCATGTTGCTGTCGAAGCCATCGACGGGGCCGGACTGCATGATGTCCAGCGCCTTGCCGGCCGCCACGCCGCCGAACACGTCGAACATGGCGACGTCGCCCAGCTCCTTCAGCCCGATCAGGTGGGCGAGCGTGCCGCCGATGTTGCCGGCGCCGATGAGAGCGATCTTGTGACGGGCCATAAAGGATTCCTGCAAGGTCCACAGGCCGGGTGCGGAGGGGGGGATGCCAGCCGGGGGGCGCCCGGCCGCCCTGGAGGTCGCGGGGTGCTATCGCATCCCATGGGATGCGGCAAGGCGGACTGCCAATTTTGAGCCGGCATCAACCGGTGAAGCCGTACCCGGCGAATGGACCACAGGGCACGGCGTTGCCCCGGCCACAGGCAGGGCCGGCATGTTCACCCTGGCGCCGCTGGTGTCTGGACAGGCTACGGCAGGGTCGCCGCACGGCGCACCGCTGCACCACGGGCGTCAGGTCAGATGCGGCAGTGCCATGTACTCCTGGCTCTGCATCTCCTCCAGCCGCGACGCCGTACGCTCGAACGCCTGGGCGCCCTCGCCGCGTTGGTAGAGCCGGTCCGGCACGTCCTCGGCGCTGGCAATCAGCTTGACGCGATGGTCATACAGGGCATCGACCAGCACGATGAAGCGCCGGGCCACGTCGTAGTTGTCCGGCGACAGCCGCGGCACCCCGTCCAGCACCAACGCGTGGTAGTGCGTGGCCAGCGCTAGATAGTCCCCGGCGCCCAGCGGCGTGCCGCACAGGGCGTCGAAGTCGAAGCGTGCCACCCCGGCGGCAGCGACCGGCACCGGGAGGGTGCGGCCCATGACGGTCAGCCGGTCCGGCCGCCCGCGGGCGCCGTCGGTCAGGCCCTCGAACGCCTCGTCCAGCGCGCGGTCGGCGCGGTCGTCGGCCGGCACCAGCCAGGTCGGCTTGCCGCGCAGCCGCTGCCGCCGCCAGTCCCGGGCGCCCTCCAGCACCAGCACGTCAAGCTGCTGCTTCAGCAGGTCGATGAACGGCAGGAAGGCGTCACGGCCGGGCTGCCCGGCGAACAGGTTGTCCGGGGTCGTGTTGCTGGTCGCCACTACCACCACGCCGCGGCTGAACAGCGCCCGGAACAGCCGGCCGATGATCATGGCGTCGGCGATGTCGTTCACCTGGAACTCGTCGAAGCACAGCAGCGCCGCATCGGCGGCGATGGCGTCGGCCAGCGGCGGGATCGGGTCGTCGGTGCCGGGGTCGTCCAGGCGCTCCGGCGTGCGGCGCCACTGGTAGATGCGGCGGTGCGCGTCCTGCATGAACGCGTGGAAATGCACCCGGCGCTTGTGGGCGACGTCGGCGGACTCGAAGAACAGGTCCATCAGCATGCTTTTACCGCGGCCAACCTCGCCGACGAGGTAAAGGCCGTGCGGATAGGTGTCCGGGATGTCGTCCGGCTGTTTTCGGCGGAGCATGCGCTGCAGGAAGCCGGGCGGTCGCTGCGGGTCCAGGTGGTAGCCGCGCAGGCGTTTCCAGAGGGCTTGCAGGCGCTCGGCTGCGGCAGCCTGGGCGGGGTCGGTGACCAGTTCCCCCAGGGCGAGCTTTGCCCTGTATGCGGCAAGCGGGCCAACATTTTGGTATTGCAATAAGCCGACCATTGCGTGCATATTTCTTTCCAGTGGTGCATTGCCGCCACATATCAATGTATCGCGAGCATGTGATCCAGTGCTGGGCCAGCACGTTGGTTTGTCAGATGGTTGCAATCCGAAAGGGATGCAGAACATGAGGACGGTCCTGGCTTCCGCAGTGCTGGCTTTGGTCCTTGGCTCACCTGCAGGTGCGGTTGAATTCCAATCACCTGTGACAAAACAGTTATACACCTGCACCAAGCCAGGACTGTCGCGCGTCGCCATGACGACTGAGCCAGCGCCCTGCTGCGATGGGCAGTTGAAGTGCGCTCAATTCCTGTCCACGACCGGCATGCTGCATACCAGCCGCGACCCCCGCACTTGATGCGCTGGTTGAGTTGAGGCGATGGCCCGGCTAAATCAGGGCCATGATCGACCTTGATTATGCTGGCCTTGCGGCGACACCCGTCATCACCGACCCATTCACTCATGTCGTCGCCCGCAACTTCGTCCCGTCCGCCTCGCTGGCGGCGGTTGTGGAGGGGCTACCGGCGCTAAGCAAGGGTGGCTCGTTCCCGACGGAAGGGCTGCGGCTTGGACCCGCTGCAGCGGCGCTGATGCGGGAACTGGAGGGGCCACGGTTCCGCACCGCCATAGCGGATAAGTTCGGCCTCGACTTGGCCGATGCCCCGACGATGGTGACGTTGCGCGGCCAATCGCGGGAGAAGGATGGCCGCATCCACTGCGACAGCACGGCCAAGCGGGTGACAGTCCTGCTGTATCTCAACCCGGAAACGGCCGACTGGGCGCGACAAGATGGTTGCCTACGCCTGCTCCGCAGCCCTGACAGCCTGGATGACTACGCCGTGGAGGTGCCGCCGGTGGACGGCACCTTGCTGGTGTTCCCCAATGGTCCCACGACCTGGCACGGCCACAAGCAGTTTGTCGGCCGACGCTATGTCGTGCAGCTCAACTGGATGACCACGGATGACAAGGCGCGGTATGAAATGCGCCGTCACCGGGTCTCGGCGTTCCTGAAGCGCCTGACCCACGCGGCGTAGGAACGCCTGGACCTACTCCCGCCGCAGTACCTGATCGGTGACGAAACTAGCCAAGCCGCCGGCCACGAAGTCACGCTTTAGGGCGTGTTCGTCGTACTCCGTCCGCACCCAGTCGAGGAATGAGATGCGTCCCTCCGCGTCCATGGCATAGCGCACGAAGAACGCATCCAACACTCCGGTCCGCGCGCGCTTCCAGTGACCAAACCGCCAAGATAGCTGCTTGAGCGCGTCCGCTGCCTGCCCACCCTCGAACATGATGGCCAGGCCTGACGCCAGGCCCGCCCGGTCGGCTCCGGACTTGCAGTGCATCAGGGCTGGGGTCTGCAAGGTGGCATAGATGCCGGCAAAGCGCAGGATGCGGTCGCGGTGCGGTGCGCCGCGGCTCTCGAAAGCCATGTCGATATGCCGCAGGCCCAGGCGGGCGGCAGCCTCACGAGACAGGGCGTCCGACCCGCACTTCCGGTGACCGCGCAGGTTGACCAATGTTTTCAGGCCATAGCGCCGGGTTGCCGCCGCCAAGTGCCCCGGCGTGGGATGGTTGGACCGGTACAGCTTGCCCGGTACCACCTCTGCCAGGTTGGTCCACACCGAGCGGAACACGGCATGGTCTACCAACAAGCTATCGCCCCACGCGGCGATCCGGCCGCGCGGGGTGTTCAAGTCACCTATGAAGGCCATGAGTGCCTTGTTGCAGGATCAGCCCTTACGGTCCACCAAGAGCTGCTTGATTTCGCCAATCGCCTTGGCCGGGTTCAGGCCCTTGGGACACGTCTGCGTGCAGTTCATGATGGTGTGGCAGCGGTATAGCTTATACGGGTCCTCCAGCGCATCCAGCCGGTCACCCGTCGCCTCGTCGCGGCTGTCCGCGATCCAGCGATAGGCCTGCAGCAACACGGCCGGGCCGAGATAGCGGTCGCCGTTCCACCAGTAGCTCGGGCAGGCCGTGGTGCAGCAGAAGCACAAAATGCACTCCCACATGCCGTCGAGCTTGCTGCGCTCCTCCTTGCTCTGCCGGCGCTCGGCATCAGGAGGCGGTGGGGTGTCGGACTTGAGCCACGGCTCGATGCTGCGAAGCTGGGCGTAGGCCTGCGACAGGTCGGGCACCAAGTCCTTCACCACCGCCATGTGCGGCAGCGGGTAGATGCGGACGGCCCCGTCGATCTCGTCATGCGCCTTGAGGCACGCGAGCGTGTTGCCGCCATCGATGTTCATCGAGCACGAGCCGCAGATGCCCTCCCGGCAGGACCGGCGGAAGGTCAGCGTCGGATCGACCTCGTTCTTGATGTAGATCAGCGCATCGAGCACCATCGGCCCGACCTTGTCCATGTCCAGCTCGTAGGTGTCCAAATGCGGGTTCTGCCCGTCATCCGGGTTCCAGCGGTAGATGTTGAACTGCTTGATGCGGGTAGCACCGGGCGCCGCCTTGTAGGTGGTGCCCTTCCCGACCTTGCTGTTCTTCGGCAGCGTAAAAACGGCCATTTCTTCTGTAGCCCTTTAGGGTCTGAGGATCAGTAAACGCGCTTCTTCGGCGGGAACACACTGACCTCGTTGGTGAGAGTCTGCATCTTCACCTCGCGGTAGCCCAGGTCCACCTTACCCTGGGTGTCGCACCAGGCCAGGGTGTGCTTCATCCACTCGCCGTCGTCGCGGTCGGGGTAGTCGTCGTGGGCGTGGGCGCCCCGGCTCTCGTGCCGGTTCTCGGCGGACACCATGGTGGTCATGGCGTTGCCCATCAGGTTGTCGAACTCCAGCGCCTCCAGCAGGTCGGTGTTCCAGATCAGGCTGCGGTCGCTGACCTGCATGTCGGCCATGCCGGACCACAGGCCCTTCATCTTGGCGACGCCTTCCTTGAGGCTCTCGCTGTTGCGGTACACCGCCGCGTGCGACTGCATGACCTTCTGCAGGTCGAACCGCATGGCGGACACCTTGGTGCCGCCGCTGGCGTTGCGGGTGCGGTCGAAGCGATCCAGCGATGCCTCTCCGGCGCGGGCCGGCAACGGGGCCTGGCTGGCGCCAGGCTTCAGGATCTCGCCGGCCCGGTGTGCCGCGGCGCGGCCGAACACCACGAGGTCCAGCAGCGAGTTGGTGCCCAGCCGGTTGGCACCGTGCACGGACACGCAGGCGGCCTCGCCGACCGCCATCAGGCCGGGCACCACGGCGTCCGGGTCGCGGGCGGTTGGGCGCAGCACCTCGGTGCGGTAGTTCGTGGGGATGCCGCCCATGTTGTAGTGCACGGTCGGCAGCACGGGGATCGGCTCCTTGGTCACGTCCACGCCGGCGAACACCTTAGCGGTCTCGCTGATGCCGGGCAGGCGCTCGTGCAACAGGTCCGCGCCCAGGTGCTCCAAGTGCAGGTGGATGTGGTCCTTGTTGGGACCGACGCCGCGCCCGGCATTGATCTCCAGCGTCATGGAGCGGGAGACCACGTCGCGGCTGGCGAGGTCCTTGGCGGTCGGAGCATAGCGCTCCATGAAGCGCTCGCCCTCGGAGTTGGTCAGGTAGCCGCCCTCACCGCGCGAACCCTCGGTGATCAGGCAGCCGGACCCATAGATCCCTGTCGGGTGGAACTGCACGAACTCCATGTCCTGCATGGGGAGGCCGGCGCGGATCGCCATGCCGTTGCCGTCGCCGGTGCAGGTGTGCGCCGAGGTGCAGGAGAAGTAGGCACGGCCATAGCCACCCGTGGCCAGCACGACCGACTGCGCGCGGAAGCGGTGCATGGAGCCGTCCTCCAGGCACCAGGCCATGACGCCGCGGCAGGCGCCCTCCTCGTCCATGATCAGGTCGAGCGCGATGTATTCGACGAAGAACTCGACCTCGTGCTTCAGGCTCTGCTGATACAGCGTGTGCAGGATGGCGTGGCCGGTGCGGTCGGCGGCGGCGCAGGCGCGCATAGCGGGGGTCTTGCCATACTCCTTCATGTGGCCGCCGAACGGGCGCTGGTAGATGCGGCCATCCTCGGTGCGGCTGAACGGCACGCCGTAGTGCTCCAGCTCATAGACGGCCGGGATCGCCTCGCGGCACATGTACTCGATGGCGTCCTGGTCGCCGAGCCAGTCCGATCCCTTCACAGTGTCGTACATGTGCCAGCGCCAGTCGTCCTCGCCCATGTTGCCCAGCGCCGCGCCGATGCCGCCCTGTGCCGCGACGGTGTGGCTGCGCGTCGGGAACACTTTGGTCAGGCAGGCCGTCTTCAACCCAGCCGCGCCCATGCCCAACGTGGCCCGCAGCCCAGCCCCGCCAGCTCCCACCACAACCACGTCGTACGTGTGGTCGATGATGTCGTAGGAACGTGCCGAGGGCATCGTTATCGCGTTCATATTGCTCGCCTTGCAGGGGCGCAGGGGCGCCCGGAGTGATCAGCCAGATATAGTCAAGCCAACGCCATTTTCAGCACCGCAACCGACCCTAGCAGGCCCAAAAGCAAGGCGATCGCCTTGGTCCCCAGGATGGCCATGTTCTTGCGTGCGACGTTCGGGATGTAGTCCTCATAGACGACTTGCAAGCCCAACTGCATGTGGTGGAACGTCATCGCCACCAGCGCCAGCAGCAGCACGGTGTTCACGGGATGCGCAGCCCACGCGACCACGGCCTGCTGCGGCGCGCCCACCAGGCGCAGCACAGCGAAGATGAACCACAGGGTCAGCGGGATCAGCGCATAGCTGGTGATCCGCTCGACATACCAGTGGTGGACGCCCGAGTGCGCGGCGCCGACCCCGCGGGCGCGGCCAAGCTGGCTGCGCATGACATCGACGATGATCTTTTCCTGCATGGCGCCTAGCCCCTCAACATCCAAAGCCCGGCCGCCCACACCAGGATGGTGCTGAGTACGGTGGCGATCACCGTCGCCCAGCCGCTGGCATGGGTCTGCGGCAGGTCGTAGCCGTAGCCAGCGTCCCAGGTCAGGTGCCGAATGCCTGCGAAGAAGTGGTAGAACAGCGCCGCCGTCCAGCCGAACATCACGAACAGGCCGATGGGCGAGCGGATGAAGCCCGTCACCGTCGCGTAGGAGCCCGGCCCCTGCGAGGCCGCCACCAGCCACCAGACCAGCATCGCGGTGCCGACCGAGGTGGCGATCCCGGTCACCCGGTTCATGATGGACAGGATGCTGGTCAACTGCGGCGTGTAGACCTGCAAGTGCGGCGACAGCGGGCGGCGGACCAGCTTGCCGTCACTGGTGGTGGCCACCATCAGCGCGTCACGAACGTCCTTCATGGGGGGATCGAAGCTCCAAAAGTGATCCGGGGTTCGTAGAGGTGGACTTGGGCGGGGTCAACGAAACTGCAATGCGGTGCGGCAAGTGGGGCCGTGCAGCGATCGGGGCCACGGGGAAGCCAAGCTCCTCCCTCTCCCCGCTTCGGGAGAGGGTTGGGGTGAGGGGGTCTTGCAGCGTTGCCCTATCGCCTAGCAAGAGTCGAACCAGCGATACGGCCTAGCAAGACCCCCTCACCCTAACCCTCTCCCGAAGGCAGAGGGAGTCAGGACAGTCCTTATTTGGAAGTGACTGCCCGGCGGCTGCGTTCAGATCAACGCCGCCGGCCTCAAACGCAGGTGCTCACCCCACAGCGCCTTGCTCGGCCAGCGCCGCAACCACCGCTTGCAGGCTCGCGACCGAGTAGGGCTTTTTGGCGACCGGCGTCCCCGCGTGCTCCGGCGGGAAGGCCACGTCCTCGCCGTAGCCGGTAGCGAAGACATGCGGCACCCCAAGCTTCTGCAACCGGCTTGCGACGGCGAAGCTCGTCTCGCCGCCCAGGTTGATGTCCAGCACGGCAAAGTCCGGCTGGCGGCTGCCGATGGATGCCAGGGCCTCGGCGACGCTGCCCGCGACGTCCACTTGGGTCGCGCCCAGCTTGGCCAGCATCTCCTCGGCGTCCAGGGCTATGATGATGTTGTCTTCGACCAGCAGCACGGTGCCGAATAAGCGTGCGGGCGGCCTTGGTGCTGGCAGCACCGGCTGCGCCGCGGGCAGGCTGCCCGCCACCACAAAATTGGCGGGGATCACCAGGCGCGCCCGCAATCCGGCAAGCAAGAACTCGACCGTGGTCTCCCCCTTCAGGTCGTGCGGGATCGAGCGTTCGATGATCGTCGTCCCAAACCCGCGCCGGGTCGGCGCCTGCACCGGCGGCCCGCCGCTCTCGATCCACTGGATGACCAGCCGCCCCGAAGGGTCCAGCGCCCAGGTGATGTCCACCTGGCCCCAGCCGTCCTTCAAGGCGCCATACTTGGCACAGTTGGTCATCAACTCGTGCAGCACCAGCACCACGGTGGTGTAGGCCTCCGGCTGCAGCAGGACGTCGGGGCTGCCGATGCGGACACTGGTCTTGCTGCCCGGGTTCGAGCCGCCTGGCGCGCCGCTGGCATAAGCCTCTGCCTCCGCCTCCACGACGGCGCGCAGCGACGCCGGCCCCCACTGGTCCCGCGTGATCTGCTCGTGCGCGCTGGCCAGCGCCTGCACCCGGCCGCCCAGCACGCCGGCGAACTCCTCGACCGAACCGGAACTCGCCCGGCTTTGCGAGATCAGGCCGGATATCAAGCCGAGGATGTTGCGGACACGGTGGTTCAGCTCGGCGATCAGCAGTTCCTGCCGCTCGGCAGCGCCCTGGCGCTCCTTCTGGGCGATATCGGCCAGGTACACGATGACCTCAAGCAGCGTCGTGCGCAGCGAGTTGCCGACCCGCAGCTCCGCGTCCGTCCAAGGGACCGATTGCCCGCGCACGATCTCCTGCCAGGCGTCGAAGCTCTTGCGCGGCGTCAGGCGCACGCCGTTCGGCCCGGCCGTCACCGGCTTGTCCGGGTTGCCGGCCCAGGTGACGGAGCGGGCGACCTCACGGCGGAAGAACACGATGTAGTCGCGCGGCGAGCGTGATATCGGGATTGCGAGCAGGCCCGCTGCCCGTTCGGGGAAGTCCCGCCCGGGTTGGTAGCCCTTGCCGATCTCGTTGGTGGCGAACACGCTGCCGGCCCCGGTGCGGTTCAGGAACCGGGTTAGGCCGAGGAACTCCTCCCGCGTCGGCGTCACCCCCTTCAACGTCGCCTGCTCCTCGACCCAGATCCCGATGCCGTCGCAGGGGATCAGGTCGGTCATGGCGTCGGCGAGGCGGGAAACGTTATCGAAGGTGGACGCCTCCGCCGCCATCGCCGCCATCAGCCTGTTGTGCAGCTTGCGGGCGCGGGTTTCGTAGTCGGCCTCCATCTCCCGCTCGCGGCTTTCCAGCAGCAGCGAGAAGGTTTGGCCGAACAGCTCGGCGGCGGTGCGGCGCTCGTAGCCGATGCGGCGGGGGGTCAGATGCTGGCAGGCGAACAGGCCCCACAGCTTGCCCCGGCACAGGATGGAGATCGACATGGACGCGGCGACGCCCATGTTGCGCAGGTATTCCAGGTGGATCGGCGACACCGCGCGCAGGGTGCTCATGGACAGGTCGAGCGGCTCGCCCTCCGGCCCGAGCTGCGGCACGATCGGCACGCCTTCGGACGAGCTGTCGGCGATAATGCGCAGCCAGTTGCGCTCATACAGGGCGCGGGCCTGCTTCGGTATGTCGGACGCCGGGTAGTGCAGCCCCAGGAAGGACGGGACGCCAGGCTTGGTCGCGTCGGCGACGACCTCGCCGGACCCGTCCCCGGCGAACCTATACACCATCACCCGGTCGAAGCCGGTCAGCGCCCGCAGCAGCCGCGCCGCCTCACGATAGAAGTCGCCGATGGCCCCCCTGGTTTGCAACCGCGAGATCAGCGAGCGGACGAGGGTGCCGGCGTTCATGTCGCCCTCATTCTCGCTCGGCTCGCATTCCAGCACGATCGTGCCAGCCGACAGGTGGACGGCGACGTCGAACGCCGGGCCGCCCTCGATCAGGCGGAGGGCGAAAGCCCGCTCCACGGCATCGTCGCCGCGCAGCACCGCCAGGCGGTTGCGCACCGTATGCAGCGCGTCCGCGCTGAACAGGGTGCGCAAGGGGGACCCCAGCAGGGCGTCAACCGGTTGGCCCAGCCAGTCCGGCGCATTGGCGGACAGGCGGGTGATGACCCAGTCGGCCGATGCGGCCACCAGGAACCCGATGGGCTGTATGGTGGACAGCAGGTGGATCGGCTCGCGGTCGCAGTTGCCGAGGTCGATTCTCTCGCCAGTCAGGCTGGGATCGCTATCGAGGGGTGACATCGGCAAGGTCCCTGGTCTCGGCACCGAGCGGGGCCGCGCGTTCAAAAGCTGCAAAGGCGGCGTGGGCGCCCTCGATCACCGGGCTGGTGTCGCCCTTGGCGTATGGGGAGGCTTCCAGCTTCGCCAGGAAACTTGGCCAGAATGCCTGTCCCATACCATGGCTGAGATACGCTGTCGCTGCCCAGCACCCTGTGTCCGGCCCGGCCAGCACGCGTTGCCGCAGCACCTGGGCGCCGAGCCGCGACCCCTCCAGGACATATAGGACGCCCAGGACCCAGGCAGGGCCGCCGCGTGCACCCAGGAGGAGCAGCGGTGGCGGCGGCAAGCCAAGGGCGGCGAGGTCGTCCAGCAACGCATCGGTGCGGCGCCGGCTGGACCAGTCGTCGAGGATTTGCCCGGCCCCTGCCTGCCCAGCCGACGCCTCCAGTGGCAGGATCACAGATGCGTGCGCGGTCAGGAACTTCCGGTAGTCGTGGCGCTGCCCGAGGTCAAACCGGGTGAAAGCGGCATCCACCCGGCCATGCGCTGACGCGGTAGCCTGACGCAGAAGGGAACGGACCGGAAGCATATCTATTCATGTGGCATGTCGTGCCGAGTTGAAAGCCTCTATAGGGTCTTATTCCTTTAAGTGATGTCGCCGGACGACATCCCTGCAAGTCATGAGCCGCGGGAACGCGTAGGCGGGGCTGAGACGGCTGGGGCTAGAGCAGCATCGCGGGCGCTGAGGCAGGCCGCGGATCAGCCGGGGCGGGGCATAATGAGCCGATTACCCGACAAGGGGGTCGCGGGTAAACCGACGGCAGCCGGCGCATTGTGGGCGCTTGGCCGAGGGATGCAGAATACGGCGACGCACCCGACTGGAGACAAGCCCAAGGCGCCGGCAGCACGACCCCTCGCCCCGGCCCTGCCCGGAGGGAGAGGGAGCAGGCAGGGGGTCAGCCCAGACGCAGGCCGGCGACGCCTGCCAGGATCAGGCCGACGCAGGCGATCCGCAACGCGCCCGCCGGCTCGCCCTGCATCAGGATGCCCCAGGCCAGCCCGCCCGCAGCGCCGATGCCGGTCCACACCGCATAGACCGTGCCCATCGGCAGCACCCGCAACGCCTGGGACATGCACCAGAAGCTGGCCGCCACGGCCAGGACTGTCGCCAAGCTGGGCAGCAGCCGGGTGAACCCGTCCGACTGCCGCAGCAGCACCACCCAAGCTACCTCGAACACCCCGGCCATGGCCAGCCACAGCCAGGGCACGCGCCGGGATGCCTGGGCTTCAGGCCACGCGCAGCAGCTTCTGTGCGATGACGGCCTCGGCGATCTGCACCGCGTTCAGCGCCGCGCCCTTGCGCAGGTTGTCGGACACGCACCAGAACGACAGCCCGTGCTCCACGGTCGGGTCCTTGCGGATGCGGCTGACGAACACCGCGTCCTCCCCGGCGCAATCGGCCGGGGTGATGTAGCCGCCGTCCTCCCGCGTATCCATCACCACGATGCCCGGCGCGTCGCGCAGGATGTTGCGGGCGTCGGAGGCCGTGACCGGCAACTCGAACTCCACCGTCACCGCCTCGCTGTGGCCGATGAACACCGGCACCCGCACGCAGGTCGCCTGCACCAGGATGTCGTGGCCCAGGATCTTCCGGGTCTCGACGGCCATCTTCCACTCCTCCTTGGTGCTCCCGTCGTCCATGAACTTGTCGATCTGCGGGATGCAGTTGAAGGCGATCTGCTTGGTGAACTCCTGCGGCGTGATCGGGTCGTTCACGTACATCGCGCGGGACTGCGCCCACAGCTCGTCCATGCCGTCCTTTCCCGCGCCCGACACCGACTGGTAGGTGCTGACCACCACGCGCTTCACCCGGAACCGGTCGTGCAGCGGCTTCAGCGCCACCACCATCTGGATCGTCGAGCAGTTCGGGTTGGCGATGATGCCCCGGCGGATGCGGCCCAGCGCCTGCGGGTTCACCTCCGGCACCACCAACGGCACATCGTGCTCCATGCGGAACTGGCTGGTGTTGTCGATCACCAGGCAGCCGGCGGCGGCGGCGCGCGGGGCGTGAATGGCGGAGACCGCGGCGCCGGGGCTGAACAGGCCGATGTCCCAGCCCTTGAAGTCGAAGGTCTCCAGGTTCTTCACCTTGAGCACCGCCTTCTCGCCGAAGCTGACCTCCTGCCCGGCGCTGCGCGGGGAGGCGACGGCGGCGATCTCGTCCACCGGGAAGTCCCGCTCGGCCAGGGTCTTCAGGATTTCGCGCCCGACCGCACCCGTTGCGCCGACAACCGCGACCCTGTAGCCCATCTGCCTTCTCCTTGATGACGCCTGCGGAATTAGGGCTTAGGCCGCAGGCGCACAAGCATTACGGATGGCTTTGCAAGGCGTCCCGGTGGATGCCGGTATGCGCTGCGCCATCGGCGCGCATCAGGCCGCGATACATGCCGGCGCTGTTGAACGGCATGACCACGCGCCCGGCACGATCCACGGCGACGAAGCCGCCGTCGCCGCCCACCGCCGACAGCGCCGCCATGACGGCTGCCGCCGCAGCGTCCAGATCGTCGCCCGCCAGCCGCATCCGCGCCGACAGCTCGTGCCCGGCGGCGATGCGGATGAAGCTCTCGCCGTGGCCGGTGGCGGACAGGGCGCAGGTCGCGTCCGCCCAGGTGCCGGCGCCGGGCAACGGGCTGTCGCCGATGCGGCCGGGCAGCTTGCCGGTCATGCCGCCGGTGCTGGTGGCTGCGGCCAGGTTGCCGTGCGCGTCGCAGGCCACTGCGCCGACGGTGCCATGGCGGTCCGCATCGTCCCTCGCGGCGCCTTGCGCGGCCAGCACCCGTTGCAGGGCGTCCCAGCGGCGCGGGGTGTGGAAGTAGGCGTCCTCGGCGAAGTCCACGCCATGGGCGCGCAGGAACGCCACTGCGCCCTCCCCGGCCAGCAACACATGCGGCGAGTGCTCCATCACGGCGCGGGCGGCCAAGACGGGGTTGCGCGGGCCGCGGATGCCGGCCACGGCGCCTGCACGCAGGGTCGCGCCGTCCATGGCGGCGGCGTCCATCTCCTGCACTCCGGCCGCGGTGAACACCGCGCCGCGGCCGGCATTGAACAGCGGGTTGTCCTCCAGCGCCACCACGGTGGCCGTCACCGCATCCAACGCCGGGCCGCCCGCCGCGAGAACGCGGTGCCCGGCGCGCAAGGCCGTGCGCAGGCCATCATGGTGCGCTTGCAGCTCACCTGGCGTCATGTTCTCGGCCCGGATGGTGCCGGCGCCGCCGTGCAGCGCGAGGGTGCAGGTCATCCTCTGGTTTGACACCCGCGCCGGCTGCCGCACAAGCTGGGCAACCCCTTCGAGGCACGGTCATGGACGCCCGCCTGCACTCCCCCAGCGCGGCGCGCAACCAGGGTCCTATCCTGATGGCGCTGCGCCCTGCCCTGCCCCGCACCGGGCTGCTGCTGGAAGTCGCCAGCGGCAGCGGCGAGCATGCCGCCCACCTCGCGGCTGCGCTGCCGGGGTTGCGGCTGCAGCCCACCGACCCCCGGCCCGAGGCGCTGGCCAGCATCGATGCCTGGTGCGGCGGCCTGCCCAACGTGCGCCCCGCCCTCAGGCTGGACGCGACCTGGCCCGGCTGGCCGGTCGCGGCGGCGGATGCCGTGCTGTGCATCAACATGGTCCACATTGCGCCGTGGGCCGCGGCACAGGGCTTGGTGTCCGGTGCGGCGCGCGTGCTGCCGCCGGGTGGGCTGCTGGCGCTGTATGGGCCGTTCATCCAAGCGGATCAGCCTCTCGCGCCGGGCAACACCGCCTTCGATGCAGACCTGCGAGCACGTGACCCGGCCTGGGGCTTGCGGGCGGTTGAGGATGTCGCGGCGCTGGCTGGCTCCGCCGGGTTCGGCCCGCCAGAGATCACCGCGATGCCAGCCAACAACCTGCTCGTCTTCTTCCACCGCTTGCTGCCTTCTCCCTCTCCCTCCGGGAGAGGGCCGGGGTGAGGGAGGCAGCGAGGATTCCACCTGGGCGTGACGGGCACAACTTCGCTTCAGGTCGGCGAACGTTGGCGCTTGCCGCTTCCCTCGCCCCGGCCCTCTCCCGGAGGGAGCAGGAGCTTAGATCACCTGGTCGAAGGTCTCCGCCTCGATCAGCGCCCCCGCCGAGGTGGGATGCGCCAGTCCGGCGCGCAGCTTGCCCCGGTCCAGCTCGTTCTCCCACGCGCTGACGACGATGCAGGCCACGCCATTGCCGACCAGGTTGGTCAGCGCCCGGCACTCGCTCATGAACTTGTCGATGCCCAGGATCAGCGCCATCGCCGCCACCGGCACCGGGTTGTTCGGGATCGCCGCCAGGGTCGCGGCCAGGGTGATGAACCCCGCCCCCGTCACCCCGGAGGCCCCCTTGGACGTCAGCATCGCCACGCCCAGGATCGTCGCATACTGGCCGAAGCTGAGGTCCGCCCCCACCGCCTGCGCCAGGAACAGCGTCGCCAGGGTCATGTAGATGTTGGTGCCGTCCAGGTTGAAGCTGTAGCCGGTCGGGATCACCAGCCCGACCACCGGCTTGGACGCGCCCAGCCCCTCCATCTTCAGCATGATCTGCGGCAGCACCGTCTCGGACGATGACGTGCCCAGCACGATCAGTAGCTCGTCCTTGATGTAGGCGAGGAAGCGGAAGATGGAGAACCCTGTCACCGCGGCGATGCTGCCCAGCACCACGATCACGAACAGCGCGCTGGTGAGGTAGAACGTGGCGATCAGGCCCACCAGGTTGCCCAGCTTGCCCAGGCCGTATTGCCCAATGGTGAACGCCATCGCGCCGAACGCGCCGATGGGCGCCAGCTTCACGATCAGGCCGATAATGCCGAAGAAAATCTTGCCCATGACATCGACGATGTGGCCGGCCCCGGCCGCACGCTCCCCAAGCATGCTGATCACCGCGCCGGTCAGGACCGAGATCAGCAGCACCTGCAGCAGGTCGCCGCCGGCGAACGGGTCGAAGAAGCTGCGCGGGATCAGGCCGAGGATGTGCGACACGACGCTGTCGGTCGTCGCCGCCTTGGCGTAAGTGGCGACCGCAGCCGGGTCGAGCGTCTTGGGATCGGCGCCGAACCCGGCGCCCGGCCTGACGAAGGCGCCGACCAGGACGCCGATGAACAGCGCGAAGGTCGAGACGACCTCGAAGTATAGCAGCGCCTTCAGGCCGACCCGCCCGACCTTCTTCAGGTCGCCCATCGAGGAGATGCCGTGCACGATGGTGCAGAAGATCACCGGGGCGATCATCATCTTGATCAAGTTGATGAAGGCGTCGCCCAGCCACTTCATCGACTTCGCCGTCTCCGGCGCGACGTAGCCCAGCAGCACGCCCAGCGCGATGGCGATCAGGACCTGGATATATAGGACCTTGTACCAGGGGCCGCGCGGCGAAGGGGCGAAGGTCTTGCCCGCCAACGGGCCTGGTCCGGTTACAGTCATGTGAAGCTTCCCAATCCCTTGGGCCCGCCGATAGCGGATGGCGGAGCGGTTGGCGACCCCTTTTTAACCATGGCCGCGAGGGCTACGGTGTGCCGGGCCACCATCTCAGGAACCGCCCGATGCCCGGCCACGACCATGTTATCCCGCCGCCCGCCCAAGTCACCGTGCCCGTCGCAGGCGGTGGCAGCTTCCCGGTCCGCCGGGTGTACTGCGTCGGACGCAACTACGCCGAGCATGCGCGGGAAATGGGGCACGACCCGGACCGCGAGCTGCCGTTCTTCTTCATGAAGCCGGCGGACGCCCTGGTAACGGGAGGCGCCGACATGCCCTATCCGTCGATGACGGCGGAACTGCACCATGAGATGGAGCTTGTCGTGGCCCTCCAATCCGGCGGGTCCGATATCGCCGAGGCCGACGCGCTGTCGCACGTCTGGGGCTATGCCGCCGGACTGGACATGACCCGGCGCGACCTGCAGGGCGAAGCGAAGAAGGCCGGCCGGCCCTGGGACATGGGGAAGGGTTTTGACCACTCCGCCCCAATCGGCGAACTCGTTCCAGCGGTCCAGGTGGACCCTGGCCATGGGCGGATCGAGTTGAAAGTGAATGGCGCGGTTCGCCAGGCCAGCGATCTCAGCAGCCTCATCTGGAACGTGGCAGAGACCATCGCCTATTTGTCCAAGCTGGTGAAGCTGGAGGCGGGAGACCTGATTTTCACCGGAACGCCAGAAGGCGTGTCAGCCGTCACTCGTGGCGACATGCTGGAAGGAATGATTAAAGGCGTGGGCACGGTTAACACGCGCATTACATAGCTAGGGACCTGGGGCGGCTAATGCAGCCCCAGGGTGATACAGTCCTAGCGGTAGCCGTAAGCCGGAGCGTAGTAGGCCGGCGGCGGCGCGTAAATAACCGGCGGCGGGGCGTAGTACACCGGAGGAGCGTAGTACGGCGCAGCGAATGCGCCGACGCCGAGGCCCAGCAACGCGCCGCCGAGGAAGGCGCCGCCATAGCCGAAGCCACGGTAGCCATACCCGCCGCGGTAACCATAGCCGCCATAGCCACCACGGTAGCCGCCAAACCCACCACCATAGCCACGCCCGCCGCCAAAGCCGCCGCGGGAGTACTGGGCATCCGCCACTGTTGGCGCGAGCGCGGTCATGGCGAGGACGGGAAGCGCAATCAGGAACCGACCAGTGCGAGTCATAAATGACACCTGCGAGAAGAAGCGGAGCATCAACGCCCCAACGATCGTGAGATAGGACTGGCTCGTGGCAACTTTAAGGCGTCGCGCGCCTGTCTGGGCCGCCCTTGCAATTCGTTACCCGAGACGTGATGGACGCCCCGCCCTTGGACAGGATCGCCTCTATCCGCCCAGGTAGGCCGCGGTCACAGCCGGGTCCTGCGCGACCTCCGCCGCCGGGCCGGACAGCACGATGACGCCGGTTTCCAGCACATACGCATGATCGGCCACGTCCAGCGCCGCGGAGGCATTCTGCTCCACCAGCAGGATCGTCGTACCGTCCACCTTCAGGTCGGCGATGATGGCGAAGATCTCCTCCACGAACAGCGGCGCCAGGCCCATGCTGGGCTCGTCCAGCAGCAGCAGCCGGGGGCGGCCCATCAGGGCGCGGCCGATGGCGAGCATCTGCTGTTCGCCGCCCGACATCGACCCGGCCAACTGCCCCAGCCGCTCGCGCAGCCGGGGGAACCGGGCCAGCACCGCATCCTGCCGCCGCGCCACCTCCGCCCGGGCCGGGACCAGGTAGGCGCCCAGCATCAGGTTCTCGGCGACGGTCAGCTCGGCGAAGCACTGCCGCCCCTCCGGCACCTGGCGCAGCCCGGCGGCGGCGATGCGGTGGGCGGGGCGCCCGGTGATGTCCTCGCCATCGAAGCGCACCCGTCCGGCGCGCGGGCGCACCAGGCCGGAGATGGCGCGCATCGTCGTCGTCTTGCCGGCGCCGTTGGCGCCGATCAGGCACACCACCTGGCCCACACGCACCTGCAGGCTGATGCCGCGCACGGCGGGGGTGCGGCCATAGGCGACCTGCAGGCCCTCGACCTCCAGCCCGGCGCTCATCCGGCGCCCCGCACGCCGACCCGTGCGCCCGCAGCCAGCCGGGCGGCGACCTTGTGGCCCAGGTAGGCCTCGATGACGGCAGGCTCGCCTCGCACCGCGGCGGGCGTGCCCTCATAAATTAGCTTGCCGAAGTTCAGCACCGTCACGCGGTCGGAGATGTCCATGACGAAGCCCATGTCGTGCTCCACCAGCAGCACCGTCGTCTGGCCGCGCAGGCTGCGGACCAGGGTGGCTAGGGCCTCGGTCTCGGCCGGGTTCATGCCGGCGGCGGGTTCGTCGAGCAGCAGCAGGCGTGGCTCGGGCGCCATGGCGCGGGCGATCTCCAGCCGGCGCTGGTCGCCGTAGGACAGGGCGCCGGCGCGCAGCTCGGCCTTGTCGGCCAGGCCCACCAGGTCCAGCGCGGCGCGGGCGCGGGCGACGGCCTGGCGCTCCTCGGCGCGGAAGCCTGGCAGGCGTAGGAGGGTGCCCAGCAGGCCCGCGTGCAGGCGGGCGTGCAGGCCGGTCAGGGCGTTCTCCAGGACCGTCATGCCGGTGAAGACGCGGATGTTCTGGAACGTGCGGCCCAGGCCCAGCGCCGCCCGGCGGTCCGGGGGCAGGCGGGTCACGTCGTGGCCGGCCAAGGTGATGCGCCCGGAGCTGGGCCGCACCAGGCCGCTGACCAGGTTGAACAGGGTTGTCTTGCCGGCGCCGTTCGGGCCGATCACGGCGTGGACGCCTCCCGGTGTGACCTGCATGTCCACGCCGTCCACGGCGACCAGGCCGGAGTAGCGCCGGGTCAGGTTGTGCAGTTCGAGCAGGGGCGTGTTGGCTGTCATTGCGGCGGGACGGTCCAGGGGGCGCCGGCGCGGTCCTTGCCGCCACTGGATTGCCGCGCCGAAGCCGGCTCGCAATGACAGGGGCCGGGCTGACTCCCTTTCCCTCTTCGAGAGAGGGCCGGGGTGAGGGGGTCTTGCGCCGCGGTTCCCAGCCGGGATAGCCCGGGTGCGGCGACGCTGGCCGACCCTTGCGGCGGAGCAGACAAGCAAGTCCCCCTCACCCCGGCCCTCTCCCAAAGCGGGAGAGGGAGCAGAAGCGCTCGCCGTACCATGGTGGACTGCGTTGAAGGCTCGGTGTCACGCCGCACGCCGCCGCATCCGAATGCCCAGCAGGCCGCCGGGCAGAAACAGCACCGCTAGCACGATGATGACGCCGTTCAGCACCAGCCGGATGTCGCTGCCGCGCAGCAGCTCCGGCAGCAGGGTCAGCACCCATGCGCCCAGCACTGGGGCAATGGGCGTGCCGATGCCGCCCAGCAAGACGTAGGACAGGATGGTCACCGCAGGCTCGAACCCGTACTCGTTCGGCCCGATGAAGCTGCTGACGTGCGCGGACAGGCAGCCCGCCACCCCCGCCAACACGGCGGAGGCGACCAGCGCGCCCATCTTGTAGCGGCCGACCGGCACACCCATCACCTGTGCCGCGGTCTCGTCCTCGCGCATTGCCTCCATGGCCCGGCCGATGCCGCTGCGCCCGGCCAGCCACAGCGCCAGCACCGCCAGGCCGAGCAGGCCGTAGATCATCCAGGTCTCGCCGCGCTCCGGGATGCCGGACAGGCCAAGCGCCCCGCCGAACAGGTCCACGTTGAGGTAAACCGCCCGCAACACCTCCCCGAGTCCAATGGTGGCGATGGCAAGGTACACCCCGGACAGCCGCAGGGTCGGCACGCCGATGGCGAGGGCGAACAACACCGGCACCACGGCCGACAAGGGCAGCACCAACAGGAACGGCAGGCCGAGCTTCAGGGTCATCAAGGCGGAAGAGTAGGCCCCCAGCCCCATGAACGCCGCCTGCCCCAGCGACAACTGCCCGACCGCCAGCACCACATACATCGACAGCGCCAGCAGCCCGTTGACCCCCAGCGCATGGATCAGGTTCTGGTAGGTCCACAGGAAGTCGTCCAGCCACTCCGGCGTTGCAAAGAGCATGGCGCTACGCCCGCCGTAGCACGGCACGGCCGAACAGACCGGAGGGCCGCGTCCACAGCACCGCAACCAGGATCAGGAAGGCCGCGGCCTCCTTGAGGTTGGAAGACAGGAAGCCGGCCGTCAGCACCTCGATCACGCCCAGCGCCAGCCCGGCCAGCAACGCGCCGCGGATGTCGCCCAAGCCGCCGACGATGATGACGACGAAGCCGCGCAGCATCATCTGCTCGCCCATGTAGGGGTGGATGGCGTTGAAGTTCAGCCCGATCAGCACGCCCCCTGCCCCGGCCAGGCACCCCGACAAGAAGGACACCAGCGCCGCCGCCCGGCCGGTGTCGATGCCCATGAGCTGCGCGGCGTCCGGCTTCTCCGCCATGGCGCGGATCGCCAGGCCCATCCGGGTGCGCTGCATCAGCAGGACCAGCCCGCCGACCAGCAGCGCCGTCGCCCCGAGGATCAGCAGTTGCGCGCTGGTGATGCGGATGCCGCCCCACTGGAACGCGTCGGCGCTGATGATGTCCGGCGGCAGGCGGCGGATGTCGGGGCCGAGCCAGGCGGTCAGCGCCGAGTACAGCGCCAGCACGCCGCCGAGCGTCACCATCAATGACGACAGCTCCGGCGCCTGCACGCGGCGCAGCCGGGTCAGCAGCAGCCAGTCCAACGCGACGGCCAGGATGCCGGAGGCCGCCGCCGCCGCGGGCAGCACCGCCCAGATCGGCCAGCCCAGGCTGCGCGCCAGCCAAAGCGCCACCAGCGCCCCGGCGGAGAAGTAGAAGCCATAGGTCAGGTTGATGACGCGCAGGACGCCGAACATCAGCGTGAAACCCAACGCGAACAGGGCATAGGTTGCGCCGAGCAAGACGCCGTTGACGAGCTGCTGCGCCAGCATCGCGGGTGTGCCGATCCTTGGGCCGGGGCTGCGCCGGGACGGGCAGCAAAGGCGGCTTCTTAACGGCAGGGCGTGCCGGGTGGAAGGCGTCTTGGTTCGTGGGCAATCCTGGCGGGGGCGCCAGGGTAGGGATACCGGACGCGTTGCCCTGACTCGAGCATCGAAGCCTGAGGGACGTTCGAGCCTTGGGCAAGAGCCCGGTCAGGCCGACGGCCTGCCTCTGGCCACCGCGGCCCAGCCGGGGGGATAGGCGTTGAGCCACGGTCCCCGGCCATGCTACCGTTATGCACGACCAGGCGGAACGGAACGGCTGCAACGCGCCGCGGCCGTCGTGCCTGGCCGCCGGCTATTCAAGACAGGCTGCAGCAAGCAGGCAACAAAAAGGGGAACGTTTATGGTCGATAAGGTCCTGACCGACATCGCCAAGGAAATCGCGATCCGGCCGCACTACGACAACTGGATCGGCGGCAAGTGGGTGCCAGCCGTCCGCGGCATGCAGTTCGACAACATCTCGCCGGTCACCGGCAAGGTGATCTGCACCATCGCCCGCTCGACCTCCGAGGACGTGGAGCTGGCGCTGGACGCCGCGCACGCCGCCAAGGACGCCTGGGGCCGCACCTCGCCGGCCGAGCGCTCGAAAATCCTGAACAAGATCGCTGACCGGATCGAGAGCCGCATCAGCACCCTGGCGCTGGTCGAGGCCATCGACAACGGCAAGCCGATCCGCGAGACCACGCTGGCCGACCTGCCGCTGGTGGTCGATCATTTCCGCTACTTCGCCGGGGTGATCCGCGCCCAGGAGGGCGGCATCAGCGAGATCGACCACGACACCGTCGCCTACCACTTCCACGAGCCGTTGGGCGTGGTCGGGCAGATCATCCCATGGAACTTCCCGCTGCTGATGGCGACCTGGAAGCTGGCGCCCGCGCTGGCCGCCGGCAACTGCGTGGTGATCAAGCCCGCCGAGCAGACCCCCATGAGCCTCGCGGTGCTGATGGACATGCTGGCCGACATCCTGCCGCCGGGCGTGATCAACGTCGTGCAGGGCTTCGGCGTCGAGGCGGGGAAGCCGCTGGCGCAATCCAAGCGCATCGCCAAGATCGCCTTCACCGGGGAAACCACGACCGGGCGGCTGATCATGCAGTACGCGTCGGAGAACATCATCCCCGTCACGCTGGAGCTGGGCGGCAAGTCGCCGAACATCTTCTTCAAGGACGTGATGGCCGAGGACGACGACTTCCTCGACAAGGCTCTCGAGGGCTTCACCATGTTCGCGCTGAACCAGGGCGAGGTCTGCACCTGCCCGAGCCGGGCGCTGGTGCACGAGAGCATCTACGACCGCTTCATGGAGCGCGCCGTGGCGCGGGTGGGCAAGATCGTCCAGGGCAACCCGTTGGACATGGCCACGATGGTCGGCGCGCAGGCGTCCAACGACCAGCTTGAGAAGATCCTGTCCTACTTCGACATCGGCAAGCAGGAAGGCGCCAAGACCCTGATCGGCGGCGAGCGGGCACACCTTGGCGGCGAGCTGGAGGGCGGCTACTACGTGCAGCCCACGGTGCTCGAAGGCAACAACTCGATGCGCGTCTTCCAGGAGGAGATCTTCGGCCCCGTCGTGTCGGTGACGAAGTTCAAGGACGACGAGGAGGCGCTGTCGATCGCCAACGACACGCTGTATGGGCTGGGCGCCGGGGTGTGGTCGCGCGACGGCAACCGGGCATACCGGTTCGGCCGCGCGGTGCAAGCCGGACGGGTGTGGACCAACTGCTACCACCTGTACCCCGCCCACGCGGCGTTCGGCGGCTACAAGGCGAGCGGCATCGGGCGCGAGAACCACAAGATGATGCTCGACCATTACCAGCAGACCAAGAACATGCTGGTCAGCTACAGCCCGAAGGCGATGGGCTTCTTCTAGGCCGGCATCAGGCGTGCGGACGGGCCGGCGGGGAGACTCCCCTGCCGGCCCAAGCTTTTGAAGGCCCGAGTTTCAGAAACCCGAACTTTGGAGGAACGACGTGGTTGAACGGGTGCTGGTCACGCCGGAGGCGGCGGCGGTCATGGCAAGGCTGCGGGCGATCCATGGCGCCGTGATGTTCCACCAGTCCGGCGGCTGCTGCGACGGCAGTTCGCCGATGTGCTACCCGGCGGGGGACTTCAAGGTCGGCGCGCAGGACGTGCGCCTGGGCACCATCGAGGATGCGCCGTTCTACATGGGCGCGGCGCAATTCGAGTACTGGCAGCATACGCAGCTCATCATCGACGTGGTGCCGGGCCGCGGGTCCGGCTTCTCCCTGGAAGCGCCGGAGGGCGTGCGCTTCCTGACCCGGTCGCGCGTGTTCACCGACGACGAGGCGGCGGCGCTGCGGCACGATGGCCCGCCGGCCCGCGGGGACGCCTGACCATGGCGCCAAGGACCCTGCGCGACCTGTCCGGCCTGGGCACGCAGCCGCCGGCGCTGCACGAGGCTGCGCTGGTGATGATCGACTGCCAGAACACCTACCGGGAGGGCGTCATGCAGCTCGATGGCGTGGAGGCCGCCCTGCTGGAGGCGGAGCGCCTGCTGCAACGCGCCCGGGCGGCAGGCATCCCGGTGTTCCACGTCCGCCACGACGCGGGCGCCGGCTCCCCGTATGACCTGACGCAGCGGATCGGTCAGATCAGCGACGAGGTCGCGCCGCGTGGGGGTGAGGCGGTGGTCACCAAGCGCTTCCCCAACTCGTTCGTGCAGACCGGATTGGAGCAGCAACTGCACGCGGCGGGGGTGACGAACGTCATCCTGGCCGGGTTCATGACCCATATGTGCGTCAACTCGACGGCGCGCGGGGCATTCAGCTTGGGATTTCACCCGACTGTCGTAGCCGGGGCGACTGCGACGCGCGACTTGCCGGGTCCCGATGGCGCCGTGGTCCCGGCGGCGGCCATGCAGGCCGCGAGCCTGGCCGGCCTGCGCGACCTATTCGCCGTGGTTGTACAGGGATCGGACGAGATCGCCGGATAAGCCTGCCGTCACTGCTCCTTCTCCCCTGCAGGCATGGCCGTTCAGCCTGTCTGCGCGCATGCCACAACGCCGGCCTTGGACATCTCCGCCACGATAAGGGCGGCTAGGTTCTCAACCCGCTCATCGAGGTTGAACGGGTTCCCGCCATCGGTGCTGAGGATGCCGGCACCGGTCCATACGACGGCATTGGCGGGCTGGCTGGTCAGGTCGAAGCTGTAGTTCTCCCGCCTTGGGCCGCCGCCGCGGCCGAGCTGGGTAAAGCTGAGCCGCATCGCCAACACCGAATCCGGGTGGAGGCGTTGCAGCACAGCCGCTTGCTTGGCCGACGCGTTCAGTTCGAGGTTGCCTGGCCGGTATGTCTCGACGGTGACACCGCACTTCGCCAAGCGATCGGTCAAAGTGGTGCCGAATACCTGCACGGCGCGCGACGAGAAGTTCGCGTCGATGGTGTTGAGCACCAGCATGCGGGCGACTGGCCGGTCCAGACGGGCTTTAGCGGCTCCGGTCACCTGATTTTCCACGCAGCCGCCCAGCAGGCACAGCAACGGCGCCAAGGTGAGCGTGGTCCTCGCCGCATGCTTCATGGTCTTTGCGCCTTTGGCGAGAGGTTCAGGTTTTCGGGCAGGATTTGATGATGTTGTCGCGGGAGAGCTGGGCGGTCAGGACGTCGGCGAAGCTGCTGCCCGACGTATCCCCCCGTGAGAACATGTCGCCTCCCTTTAGCGTGAGGTTGCCTTTCCAGACTTCCCGGTTCTGGCCGATGTCATACAGCGTGACCGTGTAGTCGCCGGAAAGGATGTCGCCATAGGCGCTGATGTGCCGGACCCGTTGTTGCATCTGCAGCATGGCATCCGGCTTGAAGTCCTGCACTGCAGCGGCAATCCCTTTCCTCAGGATGTCCAGCGGAACCGCCTCTTGGCTTAAACGCCTGCGCTGATAGGCGGCGAAGGGTGGCCGGTAAACCGATGTGGCGATCCCACAGCGGGCGAGATCGGCAGTGATGGCGACCTTGAAACCGTCAACGATGTCAGGTGCGAAACTGGAGTCAATCGCATTGATGACAAGGATGCGGCGCGGGTCGTTGGCATAGTCTGCCGCAGCCACGTGCCCGCTCACCACGGTTTGTGTGCAGCCGACGACGCTGAGAGCCAAACCGATCATGCCCGCCAGGCTGCGGCAGCATGGGCCGAGCCTCCATGCCGCAGGGCCCAGCGCGTTGGCGGCGCTGCCGATCGCCCAGAGTCCTGGCTTCATGGGTGCGCCCTTCCGACCACGGGTTTCGGGATGTCCTCCAGCCCTGGCCGGGCGGGTGCGAGGGACACCGCCATCGGCCATGCCCGGCATGATCTTGGCCGCGAGGCCATCGCCTCGCCCATCAACACCTGTTGCAACCAGCGGTGCCGCAGGACGGCATGGGGCAAGAGATCAGCAAAGCCATCCAGGACCCTACCCCACCCGCCTCCCGAAGCGAGGGGAGCAGCCAGCGTCTTCCACGGCTAACCCTCCCGCAACTGCGGGTTGTTGAACACCGGGTTGCGCTGCCGGTGCAGCGCCTGGTTCAGCGCCCCAGCCAGGTCCCGCTTCTCCGTCTCGCCCAGCTCGGCGCCGACCTCCATCCGCAGGCCGCGGTTGGCCAGCCACAGCGCCGGCGCGCGGCCCGGCCGTTCCTCCAGGAAGGTGCGCAGCCAGGCCGGCTGCAGGGTGCGCTCGCTGCGGCGTCCTTTGGCGTCGGTGCGGACAATCCGCATGCCGTCCTCGGACAGCAGCAGCATCTCGCACGCCTTGGTCTCCCGCGCGTTGCGGCGCATCAGCACGACCGCCAGCGCGATCTCGGCGCCGTTGAAGCCGATCACCGGCCAGGCGCCGATGCACCACAGTCCCACCGATACCGCGCTGCTGACCGTCAGGATGAACCCCACCAGCCAGCGCAACCCAACCCGGCCCAGGCTGCGATGCGGGATGATGATGGCCTCGAACGCGACCGGAGCTTGCCCCGGGATCTGCAGCGCTTCGTTCATGACGCCGATGTAGCACGGCGGCGGCGCTTGTCAGCCCGGCCCGGGCAGGCATTATCCATGCATGCCAACCGTCCCGAAGACAACGGCCGCGAAACGCGTCCGCAAGACGCCGCCGATGACCCTCGCCCAGGTGCGCGGCTTCATCACCGCCCTGGGCGCCGCCTACCCGGCCGCCGCATCGGAGCTGGACTTCGAGAACCCCTATACCCTGCTCTGCGCCGTGGTGATGTCGGCGCAGACCACAGACGTCGCGGTCAACAAGGCCGGCCGCACCCTGTTTGCCGCAGCACCCGATCCGGCCGCCATGGTGGCGCTGGGCGTGGACGGCGTGGCCGCGCACATCCGCAGCATCGGGCTGTGGCAGGCCAAGTCGAAGAACGTGGTCGAGCTGTCCCGCCTGCTGCTGGAGCGACACGGCGGCCAGGTGCCCGGCGACCGCGAGGCCCTGGAGGCGCTGCCCGGCGTCGGCCGCAAGACCGCCAACGTCGTGCTGAACGTCGCCTTCGGCTTGGACACCATGGCCGTCGATACCCACGTGTTCCGCCTGGGCAACCGCACGGGGATCGCATCGGGCAAGACGGTGCGCGCGGTGGAGGACGGCCTGGTGAAGCGCATCCCGCGCGAGGTGCTGCGCCCGGCGCACCACTGGCTGATCCTGCACGGCCGCTACGTCTGCAAGGCGCGGCGGCCGGAGTGCTGGCGCTGCGTCGCGCGTGAGTGGTGCCGGATGCCGTCCAAGGTCGCCGGACCCGGCAGCAGCCAGGGCTTGCCGGTCGAGGACCCGTCGCCTGCGGCCGGGCCTGGGGATACGCCGGAGACGGCGCCCGAGGATATCGCCGCTTCGTGAACACGCCAGTGTTTCCAGGGAGTCCGGCTTACACCCACGGCCCTTTGGTCTGACTGGTTTGCACACCCCGCCTGTCATTGCGAGGAGCGCTTACGACGCGGCAATCCGGGAGCCGCCAGACCGGAGCGCAGCCCATGCTGGATTGCCGCGCCGAAGCCGGCTCGCGATGACGGCGGCCAATCCAACGCAGCATCGTAGCAGTCAACGCGGAGGGCCATTGGTATTACCAGAAGATCCGGCTTGCCAGGGAATCCGGCCGCCGCGTAAGCCTGGTGGGATGCTGCACCTTGCCAAGCTCGCCGTCGGGGTCCGCGACATCGCCCATCTGCGCGACCTGCAGGCGGTCCGGGCGGCGTCCAGGCCGCCGCTGCGTCACCAGACGCGCAGCTTTCCCCGGCGCACCGCCGAGATCACGGACGGCGGCAGCATCTACTGGGTGATCCGCGGCGCCATGGTGGTGCGCCAGCGCGTGCTGGCGGTGATGGAGGACCAGTGGGACGACAGCACCCGCTGCGCCGGGCTGGTGCTGCACCCGGAACTGGTGCCGGTCGCGGGCCGGCCGGTGCGGGCATTCCAGGGCTGGCGCTACCTGTTGGCGGCCGAGGCGCCGGCGGACCTGGATGCCAACGGGCCTGCCGTGGGCGCCGACGGCCTGCCTGAGACCCTGCGACGAGACTTGCAGGCGCTGTGCCTGCTCTAGTCACGCAGGCTTTGCTATGCCGGCTTCAGTCACGCAGGATTCAACGTGGGGCTTGCAATATTTGGGGCTGCTAATGCAGGGGAGTCAGTGTTCTATCGACTGATGTTCAGCCGAGGCGTTAACTCTGACCGAGGAGGCCCGTGATGTCCCCTATCCGTTTGCTGTTCGCAACGCCTTACGTAGCCGCCCTGGTCTGTGCAGCAGGCGCTGCCACGGCAGCCAAGCAGGACGGCCGCGACGCTGGGCACCTGCCACGGGTCAGCACGGCGACATACAGCCGGCCGGCGCGGTCCCATGGACGGGTGCTGCGGATGGTTGGCGTGCATGGCGCACGCTACGCCCAGGAGCACTATCGTGGCCTGATGCGCGG
>CAXTFY010000016.1:27528-30440 GCA_964243265.1 uncultured Acetobacteraceae bacterium
GCGCGGCCTGGCGCGGCCGCGGGCCATCTGCGCGCCAGGCCGCGCAAGCCTGCTTAGGTCAAACGGCCTGGCCACCCTTTAAAATCCCTCTCCCGGCGGTACGTCTCGGCGTGGTGCGATCACGGCCTTGATGCTTGCAACCGGCGCGGTTCTATCGTTGTGTGCGCCGGATAAAGGAGAGCAGGATGGACGGCGGTTCCAGGCCGGACGAGACGGTCCGCCCGGGTAAGCGACCTGGCCGCGGCCAGTGGGGTTATTCCGCGCGCCTGGCGGATGGCGCGGGTTCGCAGGCATGGGACCAGTCGGCGCCGGCTATGCCGCACGCGCCGGACCGGCCCCGAACCCAGCCGGCGGGCCGTGGCGACCAGCCCGAGGTCAAGTCTCCCGAAGACAAGCCCCCGGAAGACAAACGCCCCGAGGAGAGGGGGCCTGGGGTCGAGTCCAAGACCAAGCCGGAAGACAGGCCCGGCAACGAGAAGGCCGACGGCGGCGGCAAGCCGGACACCGACACGTCCGACGACGAGAAGACTGGCAAGAAGCCGACCTCGCGCGGCAAGCGAATCATCTACACCTTCGTCGGCCTGCTGATCCTCGCCACCCTGGTCACCGCGGGCGTGCTGTACTGGCTGCACTCCCGCCACTTCGAGACGACAGACGATGCGTTCATCGACGGCAACATCTCCCAGGTAGCGACGCAGGTCGCCGGCCGGGTGACCCGCATCGCCTTCCAGGACAACCAGGAGGTGAAGGCCGGGCAGGTGCTGCTGGAGCTGGACCCGCGCGACTTCCAGGTGCGGCTGGACCAGGCGATCAGCCAGCGCACCCAGGCCCAGGCCCAGGCCGCCCAGGCGCGGGCGCAGCTTGGGCTGCAGCAGGCCAACCTGGACCAGGCGCAGGCCAACGTCCGCGTCACCGAGGCCGACCTGGGCCAGGCGCAGACCGACCTCGCCCGCTACCGCGCCATCGACCCGAAGGCGATCACCAAGCAGCAGCTCGACAACTCGAACTCCACGACGAAGTCGGCCGCCGCCCGGCTGGACGCCAACCGCCAGGCGGTTAGCGGCGTGCGGGCGCAGATCGAGGCGCAACGCTCCACCGTCGCCGCGCAGGACGCGGCGGTGGTGCAGGCGGACGTGGCGGTGCGCAACGCCGAGCTGCAACTGTCCTACACGGTGATCACCGCCCCCACCGACGGCCAGGTGACCAGGCGCACCGTCGATCTCGGCAACTACGTGAACCCTGGCCAAGCCTTGCTTGCCGTGGTGCAGGACGACCTTTGGGTCACGGCCAACTTCAAGGAGACGCAGTTGGCCGCAATGGCGTCAAGGCAGTACGTCCGCGTCCGCGTCGATGCCTGCCCCAGCGTCGATCTGGACGCGCACGTAACCAGCTTCCAGGGCGGCAGCGGCCAGGTGTTCAGCAGCCTGCCGGCCGAGAACGCGACCGGCAACTTCGTCAAGGTGGTGCAGCGCGTGCCGGTGCGGATTAACTTCGATGACCTCGCCAACGCCAAGTCGAAGTGCCGGATGGCGCCGGGGATGTCGGTGGACCCGCGCATCACGGTCCGTTGAGGACAGCCCGCCGCGCTGGACACGCTGAAGCGATGGGCCATTAGGACACCTGCCAATGGCTGAGAACCCCGACCTCCCGCGGTCCGCCGCCGGGCCGAACTCGCCGTGGCTGCTGGCGGTGGTGGTGTCGATCGCGACGTTCATGGAGGTGCTGGACACCACCATCGCCAACGTCGCCCTGCGCCATATCGCCGGCTCCCTGGGGGCGGGGCAGGACGAGAGCACCTACATCATCACCAGCTACCTCGTCAGCAACGCCATCATCCTGCCGATCAGCGGCTGGCTGTCCAACGTGCTCGGGCGCAAACGCTTCTACATGGGCTGCGTGGCGCTGTTCACCGCCGCCTCGGTGGCGTGCGCGTTCGCCGACAGCCTGGGCATGATACTGTTCTTCCGGGTGCTGCAGGGCATCGGCGGCGGCGGCCTGGCGCCGACCGAGCAGAGCATCTTCGCCGACAGCTTCACGCCGAAGCAGCGGGCGCTGGCATTCTCGCTGTATGGTTTCACCGTCGTCACCGCGCCGGCAGTCGGACCCGTGCTGGGCGGCTGGCTGACGGACAGCTACTCCTGGCATTGGGTGTTCCTGATCAACTTGCCGGTCGGCCTGCTGTCGCTGACGCTGACCTGGCTGTTCGTCTATGACAGCGCGTTGGTGCAGGAGGAGCGGCGGCGGCGGCTCGCCCGTGGCCTGCGGATCGACTACTTCGGCTTCCTGCTGGTGGCGCTAGGCTTCGGCTGCCTGCAGGTCGTGCTGGACCGGTTCGAACGCGACGACGGCTTCACCTCGCCGTTCATCATGACGATGTTCCTCATCTCCGCAGTGGCCCTGGTCACGATGGTGATCTGGGAGCTGCTGCACGACCAGCCCATCGTCAACCTGCGGCTGTTCAAGATACCGGCGTTCGCCATCAGCAACGTCGTGATGTTCCTGTTCGGCTTCATCCTCATCTCGACCACGCAGCTATTGCCGCAACTGGCGCAGGAGCTGCTGGGCTACGATGCGACGACGGCGGGGCTGACGCTGGGGGCGGCGGGGATCGCGACCCTGTTCGTGATGCCGATCTCCGGTCTGATCACCGGACGGCTGATCCAGCCGAAGTGGCTGATCTTCTCGGCGCTGCTCGGCATTGCCGGGGCGCTGAACTATGCGTCGTCGCTGAACCTGAACGCGGCGTTCTTCAACCTGTCGCTGTCGCGCATGCTGCAGGTCATCTGGCTGCCGTTCATCTTCATTCCGCTGTCGGCGGTGCAGTTCACCGGGGTGCCGCCGGCGCAGAACCCGGACGCCAGCGCCATCATCAACCTGATGCGCAACCTGGGCGGCAGCTTCGGCGTGTCGAT
>CAXTFY010000017.1:0-29697 GCA_964243265.1 uncultured Acetobacteraceae bacterium
GGCTTGGCACGGCCGCAAGCCATCTGTGTGACAAGCCGCGCAAGCCTGCTCAGGGCAATCTCATGCCAAGCTGCATCAGCGCCGGCCGGAGGGAAACCGCAGGCGCAAAAGCAAAACCATCACCTTCCCAGGCATCAGGCCTGGGGCAATTGCCGCCGCATCGATCATTTCGCACCTTGACATCGTATCGACAGCAGCCCATCGTCGTATATAGCTGAGTGAGGAGGTAAATATGCGAATCGGCTTCTGTGTTATAGTCGGGCTCTTGGCCCCTGTTGTGATGATGGCCGACGCGGCCATTGCTCCAGTTCATGCCCAAACAACGGTTGAGTCCAACGTTGCGCCTCCGTCTGTCAGGCAGCCCAGAGTTCGCCGGCATTTTCGCACTAGGCCGGTGGCAAGTGCTGCCGCCCGCAACGAGGGTCCGACCAGCACGGCTGGTGGAAGCTCGTCTACCGATCAGGGCAACGCCAACTCTGGCCTTCCAAGGGTTCTGGGCGCCCCCTCCGCAGGCGGTAACGGGTCCACTGGCGGCCACTGATCATCGCGGTGGTCCCGTCGTATCGGGACATAACCTAGCCTAAGCGGCTCCGTTGATGGCATGCTGGAAAAGTTTCCAGTAGGGCTTGACTGCCTCGCCCCGCAGAGTGCCCTTTATGTGGCTGTCTCTGCGGGGATATTTGGTTGGGCGCCATGATGGTAAGCCAGTTTCCTTTCCAAACATAACGAAATGGTAGCTGGGGTCGGTTCAGAGGCTTGGATTTGAATATGGCTATCTCGGCTTGGCTGCCCCTGCTGCAACGGACTTCTTTCCTTTTGCCCACGCGTCGCGTTCAACCGCAAGTTGGGTAGGGCGTTTGCCGAGGCGCTCAATGCTGGTTTCGCCCGTGGTCGTTGCCGTTTAGGCCGACGCCGGAACTTCATCGGTCATAGAGTTACTGTGTCGCCGCAAGGTGGCGTCCGTCACTTCGCCATAAGCGTCGCCGACAGCCATGCGGTTGAATGCGCTTTTAGTCCACCGAAGCAGGGCTGGCGCCGAGCCTTCGAGGCGGCGCAACCTCAATGAATACAGGGCGGGCAGTCTCGTAGGCGCTGGCGTTGATGACGAAGGGCAGCTAGCGCTACCGAAGGCTATCCTTTGGCCGAGCAACCTACTTGCTGCGTCCAAACAATCCTGGATTGGTGCTGGTCAGCAACAGATGCGATAGGCCGAGGCTGGCCAAGCCAATCGGCCGCCATCCTGCAAATGCCCAGCCGTGCCGGCGCAACGTGCTGTGGCCGGGGACGGACCGTGCCAGCACAGGCAAGCGCAATATTCTGGCCGTGAAGGTTTTGCCAGGGCGCAAGCCAAGGTGCACCATGAGGCGCAAGGTCGGCACGAGCCTGATGGCCGTACCTAGGTAGCCAGGCAACCAACCGGGACTACTACCCTTCGACCCGAGGCCGCGCTCCGTCCAGCCAGGGCATGAAGTCGCCACGCCGCCGCAGGCCAGCCTCCTGCGCACTCAAGTTCAAGGCCCCGGCGCCGGATGCAGCAGCCGCGAGGGCCATGGTGTTGAACGGCATCGAAGCCAGGCGCGTCGCCGGTGTCAGGCCATCAGGCCGCCTTTTCCAGCGATCACGCCGAATCGGCATAGGGCTTGCAACTGGCTTCCACGGCAACCCGTAGCAATGGCCCGCAGCAACTGGCGAATTGGACTCCACGATGAGCGATGTTTCCGCATCCCTGACCTTGAGCATGCCATTTTCCGGAACCACCACGCCTGCGGCGCCAGCCGGAACCTCGAAGGGCCTTACGTTTTCCGAGCTGCTTTCGGACCTGAACCCGCTGCAATATCTGCCGGTCGTCGGCACAATCTACCGGGCTGTCACCGGCGACACGGTTCCCAAGCCCCTGCGCGAGGCGGGGTCGGTGGTGGTTGGCGGGCTTATGGGCGGCCCTGTTGGCTTGGTGGTGAGCTTGGCCACACTCGCCTTCGAAAAGCTGACCGGCATCGATTTCGAGGATTTGGAACAGCGCGTGATCGCTTCGGTGATGCCCGGCCAGCCCGCCCCGGCAGTTGTCTCGACCCCGGCAACGGCATCAGCGCCAGCAGTCGCCTCGGCACCGGCAGTTGCGCCAGCCCCGGCAGTTGCATCGGTGCCAGCCGCGGCCCCTGAGCCGGCAATCCAGGCGACCAGCAAACCCTGGACCCCAAACCAACTCATCGCCTACGGGGTGGTCACTCACGGCGACGGCACGTTGCAGCAGGGCACCCTGAGTGGTGCGGATGTGCTAAACGAACTGCAGCTTCAAGCCATCCTCAAGCGTCCGTCCAGCATCGCGGCCAACGCCGCCGGTCAGCACGCATAACGCCGACCGACGCCGTCCGCCGTCAATCCGCCGCAGACACGCCCAGTTCCGGCGGCAGATCGGACGGGTCCTGCAAGTGGCCGTCCAGCGCCAGCCGCAGCCGGCCCCGGTCAAGCTCCCCTTCCCAGCGTGCGATGACGATGGTGGCGACCGCGTTGCCGATCATGTTCACCAGCGCCCGTCCCTCGCTCATGAAGCGGTCGATGCCCAGGATCAGCGCCATGCCGGCCAGCGGGATCGACGGCACCACGCCCAGCGTCGCCACCAGCGCGATGAAGCCCGCGCCCGTCACCCCGCTCGCGCCCTTGGACGTGAGCACCGCCACGCCGAACAGCGCCGCCTGCTCCGACAGGGACAGCGGCGTGTTGGTCGCCTGCGCCACGAACAGAGCGGCCAGCGTCATATACAGGCTCGTGCCGTCGGTGTTGAACACATAGCCGGTCGGCACCACCAGCCCCACAACGGGGCGCGAGCAACCGGCGCGCTCCAGCTTCTCCATCAAAGTCGGCAGCGCCGGATCGGACGAGCTGGTGCCGAGCGTCATCAGGATTTCGGCCTTGATGTAGTTCAGCAGCTTGAACACGTTGAACCCGGCCGCCACGCCGATCAGGCCGAGCACGCCGGCGACGAACACCGCGGACGTCAAGTAGAACACCGCAACCAGCCGCAGCAGCGGCCCCAGCGAGCCGATGCCATAGCGCCCGACCGTAAACGCCATCGCGCCGAACGCGCCGATCGGGGCCAGCCGCATCACCACGTTGACCACCGCGAACACCACCAGCGCCGCGGCATCGATGAACACCCGCACCGGCGCCGCGCGCTCACCAAGGACGATCAGCGCATAGCCGACCAGGACCGACACCAGCACCACCGGCAGGATGTCGCCCTTGGCAAAGGCGTCGGTGAGGGTGCCAGGGATGATGTTGAGCAGGAAGTCGGTGATATTCTGCTGCTGCGCCTGGCCGGCATACCCGGCGACCGCCTTGCCATCGAGCTTCGTCGCATCGACGTTGAACCCGGCGCCGGGCTGCAGCAGGTTGCCCACCACGACGCCGAGCAGCAGCGCCAGCGTGGACACGGCCTCGAAGTAAAGCAGCGCCTTGCCGCCGACCCGGCCCACCTTCTTCATGTCGCCCATTTGCGACATGCCGGACACCACGGTGCAGAACACCACCAGCGCGATGACCATCCGGATCAGCTTGATGAAGCCGTCGCCCAGCGGCTTCATCGCCACCGCGAAGCCGGGGTAGAAGTTGCCCACCACGACCGCCAGCACGATGCCGAACAGCACCTGGGCATACAGCGAGCGGTAGATCGGCACGCGCGCCGCCACCGCCCGGCGTCCGGCCAGGGCGGGCATCAGCGGTCCGGCAGCAGGATCACCCGGTCCCGCGTGGACCCGAGGACAGCCTCGTAGGCCGTCCGCGCGTCCCCCAGCCTGTAGCAGGACGCGGCGACGATCGGGTACGGCCGCAGCGAGCCATCGGCGAAGCCCGGCGCCAACTCCTGCAGCACCGCCCCGGACTGCACGGATGACAATGACAGCGTGTCCACGCCGACATAGGTGTGCTGCCCGCGGTAGAACTCGAAGATGTTGAACTCCACGATCCGGTTGACCGCCGAGATCAGGATCTGCCGTCCGCGCAGGGCTAGCGACTTGTGCGCCGCCTGGAAGTACGGGTCGCCAACTGTGTTGAACACGATGTCCGCCCCGTGCCCGTCCGTCAGCGCCCGGACCTGCCCGGCGATGTCGCCGCCGGAGCCGTCCACGACCTCCACCGGGGCGCTCGCGTGGCCGGCGTAGGGTTCGGGCCGGCGGACGGCGCCGATGACGCGGGCGCCGGCCCGGGTGGCAATCTGCGCCGCGGCCTGCCCGACCTTGCCGTTCACCCCCATGACCAGCACGACATTGCCCGGCTTCGGCAGGCCGGCCCGGCGCAGGCCCGTCATCGCGGTCACGAACGGGACGCCGACGCCGGCCGCCTCGGCGAACGTCATGCCCGGCGGGATCGGGGCCAGCGCCTCGCGCTCCACTACCAGGTGGGTCGCATGAGTACCGTCCCGGCGGATGCCGAGGTCGCCGGAGGAGCCGAACACCCGCTGTCCCACCGCCTCCGCCGGGCCGTCCACCACCACCCCGGCGAAGTCGCGCCCAGGCGTGCGGGGGAACACGGCATACGGCATCATGCCGAGCGTCGCCTTCACGTCCGACGGATTCACCCCGGCCGCATGGACCTCCACCAGCACTTCGCCCGGCTGCAGCGGCGGCAGCACCATCGGCGCCAACTCCAGCGACAGGCTCGCAAGGTCGGCGGCCTTGGCGACGACGCGCAACGCGGTGGCGCCATTGATGGTCAAAGCGACCGTCCCCCATCGACGATGATCGTCTGGCCCGTCGAGAACGTAAGGTGGGTGGCGCACGACAGCACCGCCTGCGCCACGTCCTCGGCCGTGGCGACCCGCCGCAGCGGCGTGGTGGCCGCGGTCTGCTGGTTGAACGCCTCGCCGCGGCCCGGCACGAAGCCGGTCGCGACCACGCCGGGCGACACGGCCAGCACCCGCACCGCCGGGGCCAGCGCGCGGGCAAGCGACTTCGTCATCACGTCGATCCCCGCCTTCACCGCGCAGTAGGCGATGGAGGAGCCGTTGCCGTTCAGCGCCGCAATGGACGAGATGGACACGATCAACCCATCCCCGCTCGCCTGCAGCAAGGGCGCGAAGGCGCGCACGACGGCGAACTGCCCGCGCCAGTTGACGGCAAACATGCGGTCGATCAGGGCGTCGTCCAGCGCATTCAGGTCGGCGTGCGGAACCGGCTTGGTGAAGCCCGCGGCGTTCACCAGCACGTCCAGCCGGTCCTGCCGGGCGGCCACCGCGTCCCGCAGCGCCCTGACGCTGGCGCTGTCGTCGATCTGCAGCGGCAGGGCCGCGTGCCCGGCGCCGGGCAGCGTTGCCAGCACGGCCGCCCCATCCGCCTCCTTCCCGGGCCGATGGGTGATCGTGACCACGGCGCCCGCCTCGGCGAACAGCCGCGCGCTGGCAGCGCCGATGCCGCCGGACCCGCCGGTGACGAGGACGGTCTTGCCGCCAAGGTTCATGGCTGTCACTTGGTCCCCGTCACTTAATCGGCGGCTGCGGCAGCTCGGACAAGCCGGGCTCCATGACGAACTGGTAGTCGAACGTGTACCACGGCCCCGTCACGTCCGGCGCAGGCGGCGTGCCGGCCTCGTGGCGCACATAGTCGCCGATCAGCGGCTGGGTGACGCCGAACACCACGTCGCTGTCCAGGTTGGGGTCATCGGCGACGAACACCTGGGTGACCAGCGTTTTGTATCCCTCCACGTACGCCAGGATGTGCAGGTGCGCCGGTCGGTAAGGGTGCCGGTTCTGCGCGCGCAGCAACTCCCCCACCGGCCCGTCCGTAGGCACCGGATACCCGGCGGGCTTGGTCGAACGGAACGAGAAGCGGCCATCCGCATCGGTATGGAAGACACCGCGCAGGTTCATCGGCGCCTGCTCCGGGTCCTGGTTCTCGTAGAACCCCCGCGGCGAGGAGTGCCAGATGTGGACCTCCACCCCCGGCAGCGGCTGGTGCTGCGGGTCCACGATGCGGCACGCGGCGAACAGCGGCGGCCCCTCCGTCTCGGAGCGCACGATCGACTCGCCGTTCTGCATCTCGGGCGCACCCAGCCGCCAGAACGGACCCAGCAATGCGGAAGTGCTCTCGGTGCCGCCGTTGTTGCCGTTGTTCATCAAACACATCAGCGTGGACACCCCGATGGCGTCGGAGAACAGGATGCCCTCGTTATGCAGGTCGTGCGTAGCCTGGCCGATGCGGTTCAAGAAGGACACGCCGGTATCCCACTCCTTCTCGGTCAGCCCGACCTCGCGGACGAAGCCGTGCATGTGGCGGACGAACGCGGCGGTGATCTCGCGCAGCCGCGGGTCGTCGCCCTGGGCCATCGCCGCCAGCACCGCCGTGGTGACCGAGTCCAGGCCGTCGATGATCATCTCGCCTCCCGCGCAGCATCGGCGTCCGCCATGCACCGGCGGTAAAGACAGCCCGGGGTCGCGGGTTGTCAACACCCGGCCCGGCCGGGGTAACCTGCGGCCAGGATGCCAACAGAGGGAGGCCAAGGCCGCCATGAACGTCACCCGTTTCGCCACCGCGCCCGCCTACCCCGCGCCCGCCGACCACCACGGCATGGGGTGCCTGCGGCTGCAGGGCCTGAACGCCGGGCCGTCCCAATCCCTGTGGGTCGGCCTGTCGCAGATCGAGCCGGGCGGCTCCATCGAACGCGGCGCATCGCCGCTGGAGAAGCACTACGTCGTGCTGGCGGGCGAGGTGACGGTGCTGACCGATGACGGCGAGGCGGTGCTGGGCCAGTGGGACTCGGTCTGCCTGGCCCCCGGCGAGGCACGGGCGTTGCAGAACCGCTCCGGCGCGCCTGCCAGCCTGCTGCTGGCCATGCCGCTGCCGCCGAAGCCGTGACGGCGCGGTTGCCAGCCATGTCGTCCTGGACGCCGTGCCGGCGATCAAGCAACACTCCACCCTAAAAGATCGGGGAGGATGTGATGCTGATAGGGCAAACATGCGGCTGCCTGCCGCGACGCGGTTTTCTCGGCGCCGCTGCCGGGCTGGGCGTGGCCACCCTGGCCGGCAGTGCCCGCGCCCAAGCGACGCGGCCGTTCCGGATCGATGTTCACCACCACCTGTATCCGCCGGAGTACCTCGCCGCGCTGGGCAGGCACCTCAAGGTGCCACCGATCATGACCGCCTGGACGCCGCAGCGCTCGCTGGATGGGATGGACCGCGCCGGCATCCAGACGGCGATGCTGTCCATCACGGCGCCGGGCGTCTGGTTCGGCGACGCGGCGGAGGCGCGGCAGCTCGCCCGGGCCAGCAACGAGTACGGCGCCAACCTGAAGCGCGACCATGCCGGGCGCTTCGGCCTGTATGCCGCCCTGCCCGCGCAGGACCTGGACGGCAGCCTGGCCGAAATTGCCTACGCCATGGACACGCTGCACGCCGATGGGATCGGCATGTTCACCAACTACGGCGACAAGTGGCTGGGGGACCCGGCCTTCGCGCCGATCTACGAGGAGCTGAACCGGCGCAAGGCGGTGCTGTACACCCATCCCACCGACGCCCCGTGCTGCGTCGGCCTGGTCCCCGGCGTGGCCGAGCAGTTGGTGGAGTGGGGCACCGACACCACGCGGTCCATCGCGACCATGGTGTTCAACGACTTCGCCGGGCGCTACCCCGACATCAAGGTGATCTTCAGCCACGCCGGCGGCACCATGCCCTTCCTGATCGAACGGTTCGAGTTCCAGGCGACCTTGGGCGCTTACCCAAAGACGTTGCCCGGCGGCGTCCACCCGGCGCTCCGCCATTTCCTGTACGACACCGCGCAAGCCGCCAATCCCGCGGCGATGGGTGCGCTGATGAAGCTCGTGCCGGTGTCGCAAATCCTGTTCGGCACCGACTACCCTTATCGCACCTGCGAGGACCAGATGCGCAACCTGGCCTCGCTCGCCCTGCCGGCGGACGACATGGCGGCCATCGAGGCCGGCAACGCCCGGCGGCTGATGCCGCAATGGTCATGACGGGCTGCCAGGCGGTGCGGGGCCAGGCGGTATGGGGGTGGCTCGCGGCCGCGCTGATCCTGGGGTTCGGGGCGGCGCCCGTGCAGGCCCAGGCGCCCGAACGCACCATCGCGGAGATCGCCGCCGAAGCCCAGGGCCGGGCCGAGCGGGGCAACTACCCGCTGATTGGCCTCGACCCGGCCGACGTGCGGGACGCGCTTGCCGCCATCCATACCCGCGACCCCGACGAGTGGGCAGCCGGCTGGAGCGCGGTGGCCGACCGCTACATGGCCGACGCGGCGGCCAACCCGGCCCGCGCCGACGCCGACCGGCTGCGCGCCTGGCGGCTGTACTACTTTGCCGCATGGCCGGTCGCATCCTCGCCAGGCAAGCGCGCCGCCTATGCGAAGTCGCTCGACGCCTATGCGCAGCACGCCGCGGCGCTCGACCCGAAGCTGGAGGTGGTCCACATCCCGTTCGAAGGGCGCGAGATCATCGGCTACCTGCGCCTGCCGCCGGGGCCGCAGCGCCCTGCCCCGCTGGTGCTGGCGATCAGCGGCCTCGACAGCCGCAAGGAGACGGTGGCCGAGACCTACAACGCCCTGCTGCCGCACGGCGTCGGCTACTTTGCGGTGGACAGCCCCGGCACCGGCCAGGCACCGATCAAGGCCAGCCCTACGGCGGATCGGATGTTCTCGGCCGTGCTGGACTACCTGCAGACCCGGCCGGAGATCGACCACGCGCGCATCCTGGCGCACGGCGTCAGCTTCGGCGGCTACTGGGCGACGAAGCTGGCGATCACCGAGCACGCGATCACCAGGCACGGGCGCCTGCTGGGCGTTGTCGCCCAGTCCCCGCCGGTGGACGGCGCGTTGCAGGCCTCGTTCCTGCACGCCAACCTGCTCGGCAACCGCGAGTACCTGTTTGACGTCGTGCCCGCCTTCCTCAACGTGGTCGAGGGCGCGGACACGGTGGACAAGCTCGCCACGGAATTCCCGAAGCTGTCGCTGGTGGCGCAGGGACTGATCGGCAAGCCGACGGGTCCGATGCTGATCGTCGGCGGCGCCAAGGACACGCAGGTGCCGATCAGCGACCTCGACCTGCTGCTGCACACGGGCGACGTGCCGAAGGACGCCTGGATCAACCCGCAAGGCGGCCACCTCGGACGCGAGCCACGAGGCTGGACGGACCCGGTGATCTTCCGCCAGGTGATCCTGCCCTGGGAACTGCGGCTGCTGGCAGGCGCGGAGCCGGCGCCTGGGTGACAGGGCAGTCATACCGGGGACGCTGATTGGTTAGGCCTTTTTAGCAGTGCAGCCTTGCTTGGACGCCGCCGTGACGGCTGCACCTGTCCGAGTACACGTCAGGGGTCGCATCCAGCGTCGCATCGCGGCCGGAACTGTCGTCACCCACGGTCCCACGCGAGGTGACGCTGGCTAAGGCATGCCTCCAACGGTGTCACGGGCCTTGGCGACAAGACGGTGTTTCATATCTCGATGGGAGCCTCTGCTTCCGCGATGGCACAGCAGCGGAAGCAGCACTTTGGGGATGGGGCGCCTTGGCCGGCTGCCAAGGTCTGTGCAGCGCGGCGGACTGCGGCAGGAACCCCGGTGCAACCGGCTTGTACGTCACGCGTTAAGTCTCTGGAGCACTGGTCAAACCTGGTTGATGTCGGCCGGAAACGTCCGTGCTATCGACTTGACTAGCCTGGCTTGACAGCGCGCCGATACTTGACATGGCGCTGATGTTAGACTAACTGACCGCGCATTATTTGGGGACGAAGAAATGAGTTATGTTTCAAGGGCGTTGACTGGCGCTTTTGCTTTGGTATTGGCAGTTGGACTAAATTCGTCGCTTGCCTTTTCTCAGACTGAGGTCGAGCCGGCAAACGGACCCATTAACACGACGATCCCGCCGGCCGGCGCGATCCGGCCCAGCCCAGCCGATCGCAATGTTGGTCCAGACAGCACCGTCGGTGGGGGACGGCCCAACGATCTGGGAAATGCTGACTCTGGTCTTCCGCGCACGCCGGGGGCGCCTTCCACAGGAAGCGACGGATCGACCGGCGGTCACTAAGCGTATCTTTGTCGTGAGTCCAGGCACACAAGCCTTGGTTTGAACGACTTTGCCGGAAGTATGGCTTCCAGATCTTGTGAGACCTCTTGTGGTGCCCGGCAGTTCGCAATATCATGCTTCAACTACATAGAGTGACTGGTAGTATGAAGCATTGTCTCGGCCACGGCGCCCGCAGCCTCTTTGTCGTGCTTATCTGCGGCATTGGAATGGCTGCTTGCTCTGGGACGCGAGAGGTCTCTCAGGACGAATATACCAGCACCGCAAGTCAATCTACGCACCCGGATACAACCCCGGGCCTTGCGGGTGAGGGCGGGTTGTCTCTGGGCCTTGGTGGTAAGGGCTCAAGTAAAAGCGAGCCGTCCGGTAATGGCATTGGAGTCAATGCTTACCTATGGCGTGGAACGCTGGACACCCTATCGTTTATGCCACTTGCATCCGCTGATCCTCTGGGTGGTGTGGTCATAACTGACTGGTGGCAGTCTAACACTGTCCCAAGAGAGCGCTTTAAAGCCAACGCTTATATCATGACCCGAAGCTTAAGGTCTGATGGCGTAAAGGTGACCATTTTCAGGCAAATCGAGCAGAAAGGCCAGTGGGTTGACACGCCGGTCAACCCCGTGGCCGTGTCCGAAGTGGAAAACAAGATATTGGCTCGGGCACGTGAGTTGCGCTCGGCCGTTGCAGAGCGCTGATGTGACTGTTCACTATCACGCCTGATTGGTAGCCGCCTCAGGGTAGACTTCAAATGCCTTACTACTTGGAGCCTACCCGAAGCTGGGGTTCGAGTGCATTGCCAGATATTTGTCTCTGTGGCCACGAATATCTACCGGCGGCTCTGATTGATACTCAAGCGTATATTACCGCATCAGCTTCAATCGCTGACTCTTCCAACCGATAAACTGAACGATATCTCAATTAGCAACCATCCGGTCGGGCACCAGATTAGCCATTCTGGCATCGATGCTAAATGTCGGTTGAAACTGGAGAAGATCAGGTTACCTCAGTAACAACCGCGGCGCGTTCGTAAAGCCTGAAAGATCGTCGCCGCCTAAGTGTGTCACCTTCCACTGGTGCAGCCAGCAAGCAACTTCCCGGACAGCTTGCTTGTACCGGAACCGGGATAGGGTGGTTCGACCCAAGCCGGGTCGGCTAGTGGTCCCGGTCCTCGGTTCCGTCGAGTCACCCTAAGTTGCGACCAGCGGGAGGCAGAGGGTTGGCTTCCTCCTTGACACTGCCCTGCGGTGTCTACTCCGGAGATGGAAGTCGCGACGATGTACGACCACCGGTGAGAGGCGCTGTCCGACCCTCAATGCAATGGATCATAAATCATGCGCCAATCCGGACCTGCTAACCCCGATCCGGGTTGGAGTTGCGGCGGCGCCCAACTCGCAGCCCGCATCGTGGCGACCCTGCTCTATCTAGCTGCAGCCGGAGTTGCCAGGGCAGGCGGACCTGTTCAGACTGCGGGAGGTCCCGTTTCCGACATCCTGGGGATCGGCGGGATGCCGGCGGGTCCACTCGCGATCCGGCCCATGACAACCGTCGGCGCTGACGGCGCCGGCTACTTCTCGGACCCCTACCCCGTGCACCTCGCCCCCGCGCACGGCGGGCGAACGCAGGTTTTCTCCGGTACGACAACTGCGATCTTGAGTTGCGCTTACCCGGTATCGGCGCGGTGCTTCTCGTGGACGCCGGTCACCATCGATGCGGGCACGCTCGGCGCAGCGATCGCAGCGGCTGGGGCGAGCATCACCAACTTCCAGAACCTTGATGCCTTTCAGGATGACCGTGGCGGCTGGCATGCCGTGCTGGCGATCGGCGTCCACAGCCCATCGCACCCACACCACTGGACGGTTCTCGTCCACGCGCATCCGGGCGTAGCGCCCGGCGCCGTGCCCCTGGCCTGGTCGGCGGACACCGTGCTCTCGGGGTCCTTCTCGGATCCGCAGGACGGCAACTACGACGGCAAGTACTTCGAAGACAACGGGCGGCTCTACTTGCTCTATGTCAAGAACCTCGCGCCAAGGCCGGCACTGCGCAACGGGATCATGATCCAGCCCCTGCTGTCGCCGACGCGGCTGGCGCCGGAAGGCCCGACCCTCCTGCTGACGCCCGGCGACTGGTATGGCGCCATTGCCTCCGAAGGATACGACCCTGGGCAGGCCGAACTCGTCGAGGCGCCCAGCATCGTGAGGATCGCAGGCAAGTACGCCCTCATCTACTCCACCGGCGGCTACCGGAGCCTCGATTACAAGGCCGGCGTCGCCTGGTCCGACACCCTCATCCCGGTCCCGGGGGGACGCTACAGAAAGGCGCAGGAGCCGGATGAGCAGGGTGTCTGGGGGCCGCCGGGCCGCCTCGAGGTCCACTATCTCCTGCAATCGCAGCGCCCCGGCTGGCCCAACTTCACCGGCAACCAGGTGATCAGCCCGGGCGTCGCATCGGCTGTCCAGGGGCCGGGCGGAGCCTGGTGGCTTTACTTCGCCGGCTTCGATCCAGCCGACCGGCCGCTGGTGCGCCCTGGTGTGGCCCAGGCCGACCACCGCCGCCCCTTCTTCGTGCGGCTTCGGGCGGCGGTCCCGCCAGGGCAGACAGCGGCAGCGGTGTCCGACGCCGAGCTGGTCACCTGGCTCCGGCCGGTGACGGAGTGATCCGCCGGCTGGCATGTTTCATGGGTCCGTGGCGTCGGCACGCTGATCCTAACTCGGCCTGAGACGAACAGCCGCTCGCGCGGACCGTTCCAATATGGCGAGGAGCGCAGCGACGCAGCGATCCAGCCGGCCAGAGCAGCCCTCGCCGTGCTGGGACTGTCACGTCGCCTTAGCGCGGCTCGCAACGACGGCCCGGCAACGTGGCGGTCGGAGGGGTGACCGTTGGGATGGGGCCATGCGCCGTGGACGCCGGCCTGGCGCCCCGGCACGCGGTCGGGCGCGTGGCTGGCCTCGTCCACCTCGGCAGCGGCCCAGCGTCGCGCGAACGCAGCCCGTCGCCGGTCACCGTCCCATGTCAGCCACGGCGCGAGCGCCCCCGTTGCATGCTGGCCGTTTCCGCCGGGCCATGCTGGATGTAGCCCGGCCCCGTGCGCCGACGCCTATTGGTGCGCCTCCGATCGGACCACCGTCTGGTCCGCCCGGATCGCCCGATAGACTGTGTTCCGTGAAACGCCAAGGTGACGCGCCGCTGCGCTCAGGTTGCCGCCGGCAGCCCGGTACGCCGCGTTGATGCGCTCGCGCGTAGCCTCGCGCAGATTGGACGTAAGCAGATTGGACGCGAGCAGATTGGACGCCGCCGCCGCCCTCGGAGCCGCCGGTCCCGCAAGCACAGCCTCAACGTCACCATCCCCGATAACGGGACCCGCACGGAGGCTGAGGCGTGTCAGCACGTTGCGAAGCTCCCGGATGTTGCCGGGCCACGCATTCCGGGCCAGGCGCTCCACTGCGGCACCGGTCAGGCTGTACTCGGGCGCGATGTCCGCCAGCAGGCTGCGTGCGATGCGCGCGATATCCGTCCGTGCGCGGAGCGGCGGCAGCGCCACGCTCACCGCCTCCAGCCGGTACAACAGGTCGGCGCGGAAGCGCCCGCCGGCCACGTCCCGCTCCATTGCCGCGTTCGTCGCAGCCACCAGCAGCACGTTCACCTGCCGCGGCCGCCCGCCCCCCACGGGCCGGACCAGCCAGTCGTCCAGCAGCCGCAGCAGCACCGGCTGCAGCGACGCCGGCATCTCGCCGATCTCATCCAGGAACAGCGTGCCGCCGTCGGCCTCGCGCACCAGGCCGGGGCTGCCGCCGCGCCGTGCGCCGGTGAAGGCGCCCTCGGCATGGCCGAACAGCTCCGCCTCGATCAGGCTGTCCGGCAACGCCGCGCAGTTCACCGGCACGAACGCGCCACGACGCCCGCTGGCCTGGTGGGCGTAGCGAGCCAGCAATTCCTTGCCGGTGCCCGTCTCGCCACGGATGAGGATCGAGAGGCCGCGCCGCGCCGCAGCGCCCACCTCGCGCACCGCCAGGGCCACCGCCGCGTCCTCCCCCACGAAGCCCGGCGCTTCTGCCCCTGGCGCTTTTGTCCCCGGCGCGTCCGGCCCAGGCGGGGCCGCCTGGACTGCGGCTGCGCGCGGCGTGGGCGGGCGCACGTTCTCCACCCCGGCCACGAAGGCGCTGCCGACCCGGTCCTCCACCCGGCGCTGGCCGGCGTCGGCGGCGAGCAGGTCCGGGAAGCGGGTGCGGAACAGGTCATCGAAGTGCCGCCCCGGCCTCGCCGGCAAGCCGTGCAGCAGGAACTTCGCCCGCGGGTTGACGCCGCGCAGCACCCCGTCCGGATCGACCGCCAGCAGGCCCGCGCTCAGCGTGTGCAGGTACTCGCCCCGGCTGTGGAACGCGACGATGATGCGGGCGCAGTGGTGCCGGCGGAACAACCCGTTCTCCACCTGTGTCGCCGCCATCCCGACCAGCGCCTGCGTGTGCTGCTGGCGCGACCCGCAGTGCGACGACGCATCGATCGTGCCGGCAAGCCGGTCGTCGGGTCCGAATACCGGGGCGGCGATGCAGGTCAACGCGCCGAAGCTGGCGAAGAAGTGCTCGCCGCCGTGCACGGCCAGCGTCTGCCCAACCTGCGCCGAGGTGCCGAGCGCGTTGGTGCCGCACCGCTGCTCGGTCCAGAGCGATCCGGGCCGGATGCTGGCCGTGCGGGCCGCGGCGCGGAAGCTCGCATCGGCGATGGTGTCCAGCAGCATGCCGTCCGGGGCGGCGAAGGCGATCAGGAAGTTGCTGCCGGCAATCGAGTGGTACAGCACCTTCATCTCTTCCAGCGCGAGCGAGCGCACCAGCTCCGACCCCTCACGGGCCATTCGCAGCTCCGCTTCGCCCACGGTGTCCGTCGGCGGCGGGCGGCGCGGGTCCAGCCCGCCTTCGAGGCAGCGGGTCCAGCTTGCGGAGATCGCCGGGTTGAGCAGGTCGGACGCGGCCTCCCCCCGGCTTTCGAGGACAAGGCGGGCCCGGCTGAGTCGGTCGTCGGGCGACATGAACATCGGCATCCTCCTGGCCGGTGCGTTGGCCGCCCGAGCCTGTCTTGGCGGCGCATTGTCAAGAGTGCGCTCACGTCAATTATCCTAAGCCCGGCGCACCAGCTTTACCAAGCCCAATCATGGCCGGCCTCCGCCTTGTTCCGAATTTGAACACTGTGTTCCGGCACACCTGTGCCGGTCCGGCACAGTATCCGGGAAGGCGGACCCGAAAATATCAAATTGTTTGCGGGTCTGGCCATTGGCACGGGGCTTGCGAGACTTGCACCAAGAGCCTGGTGACTGCCAGCAGCCGTCAGAAGACGGCGACGAGACCAACGGGGACAGGAAATACCAATGAAAGCAGCGGTGCTGGAGCGCTATGACGAGGCCCTGAGCGGCTCGGAGTTCGTTCATTACATGGACGTGCCAGACCCGAAGATCGAGCGGGCCAGCGACGTGATCGTCCGCATCGGCGGCGCCGGCGTCTGCCGCACCGACCTGCACATCGTCGAGGGCATCTGGCGCAGCAAGGTCACGGTGGCACTCCCCTACATCATGGGCCACGAAAATGCCGGCTGGGTCGAGGAGGTCGGCAGCGGCGTCGAGGGCGTGAAGGTCGGCGACGCGGTGATCTGCCACCCGCTGGTCACCAGCGGCCACTGCCTCGCCTGCCGCCGCGGCGACGACATGCACGCGGCCGACAGCGCGTTCCCCGGCATCAACGCCGACGGCGGCTACGCCCAGTACCTGCGCACCGGCGAGCGCTCGCTGATCAAGCTGCCGCAGTCGCTCGCGCCCAAGGACGTGGCGCCCTACACCGACGCCGGGCTGACGGCCTACCGCGCGGCCAAGAAGGCATCGCGCCACCTGCTGCCCGGCCAGTTCTGCGTGGTGATCGGCGCCGGCGGCCTGGGCCACATCGGCATCCAGGTGCTGCGGGCGCTGTGCGCGGCCGAGATCATCGTCGTGGACCGCTCGGACATGGCGCTCGGCCTCGCCCAGGAATGCGGCGCGCACCATGCCGTGAAGGGCGGCGCCGACGAGGTCGAGGCCGTGCTGGCGCTGACCGGCGGACGCGGCGCGGAGGCGGTGATCGACTTCGTGGGCGAGGGCGATGCGATCGCCCATGGCCTCGCGATGACCGCCAGCGGCGGCGTCTACTACATCGTCGGCTACGGCGGGAAGATCGAGCTGCCCAGCATCGACATGATCACGTCCGAGAAGACCATCGTCGGCAACCTGGTCGGCACCTACCCCGAGCTGGTCGAGCTGATGGCCCTGGCGGACCGCGGCCTGGTCAACCTGGCAACCCGCGAATACCGGCTTGAAGACGCCAACCAAGCCCTGCTCGACCTGCACCACGGCAAGATCAAGGGCCGGGCGGTGCTGGTCCCATGACCACCCCGGCAAGCGCCGCGCACGCCGACGGCCGGGTCCCGGTAACGGTGCTGACCGGGTTCCTCGGCGCTGGCAAGACAACGCTGCTGAACCGCATCCTGTCGGAGGCGCACGGCAAGCGCTACGCCGTGATCGTCAACGAGTACGGCGAGATCGGCATCGACGGCGCCCTGGTGGTCGGCGCCGACGAGGAGGTGTTCGAGCTGAACAACGGCTGCCTCTGCTGCGCCGTGCGCGGCGACCTGCTGCGCGTGCTCGGCGGCCTGGCGAAGCGGCGCGACCGCTTGGATGGCTACCTGATCGAGACCTCCGGCCTCGCCGACCCGGCGCCGATCGCCCAAACCTTCTTCGCCGACGACGCGGTGCGTCAGCAGGCCCGGCTCGACAGCATCCTGTGCGTCGCCGATGCCCGCCACCTGCCGACCAGCCTGGCGGAAAGCCGCGAAGCCGCAGAGCAACTGGCGCTGGCCGACACGGTGCTGCTCAACAAGGTCGATTTGGTGGACGCCGCCGGCCTGGCGCGGGCGGCGCAGGCGATCAGCCGGGCCAACCCGTCCGCCCGCGTGCTGCACGCGGTGCGCGGCGACGTGCCGCTGGACCAGGTGCTGGACCGTGGCGCGTTCGACCTGGCCCGGCTCGACCTCGGCGCGGGGCCGGGCGATCACGCGCACGGCCACGATCACACGCATCATGGGCCGGCCCGGCACACCGATGGGATCGCCTGCGTGTCGCTGCAGATCGACCAGGCGCTGGACCGCAGCCGATTCATGGCCTGGCTACAGCGGCTGGTGCTGGAACAGGGGCAGGACCTGTTGCGCGCCAAGGGCATCGTCAACCTGGCCGGCGCGGCCCGGCGGTTCGTGTTCCAGGGCGTCCACATGATGATGGATACCGAGCTGACGCAGCCCTGGACCGAGGGCGAGCGCCGCGACAGCCGCCTGGTGTTCATCGGCCGGCGCCTCGACGCGGCGCTGCTGCAAGACGAGTTGCAGCACTGCGCGGCGACGCCATGAGCGGCGCGAGCGCCGTCCGGCAGGCGCCGCGCGGTCCGTTGCCGGGCCGCCCGCCCGTGCAGCAGCCGCCGTTGCTGGACCTGCTCGGCGCAACCTGGGCGATGGACGCGCCGGTTTCGGCCGTGGCCTGGGATGGCGACCTCGCCTGCTTCTCGCTCGGCGACGGCTCGCTCGCCATGTCGCGCGCCGAGTGGCCCGGCGCCCCGACGATTGGGCCGCGGGCCGAAGGCGGGCTGCAGCTCATGCCAGGCGCCGCGCCGCCTCCGCCGGTGACGCGGCTGCGCGTGCATGAAGGGGCGTGCCTGGCGCTGGCAAGGGATCCCGCTGGCGGCTTCCTCAGCGGCGGCGAGGACGGATTGCTGGCCCACACCACCGGGGACGGCACGGTCACCAGGCTGCACACCTACGCCGGACGCTGGGTGGACCTGGTCGCGGCCTCGGGCGGCGTGCGCGCCTGCGCCGTGGGCCGTGCGGTCCACCTGTCGGGCGCCGTGTCGGCCACGGTCGAACTGCCGGGATCGGCCATGGCCCTCGCCTTCGATCCCTCCGGTCAGCGCCTTGCCGCGGCGCACTACCACGGCGTGACGATCTGGTCGGCCGATGCGCCGCTGCGGACCCTGGCCACCCCGGGCTGCCCGCGCTCGGTCGCGTGGAGTCCGGACGGCCGCTACGTCGTCTGCGGCCTGCAGGAGAACGCGCTGCACGGCTGGCGGCTGCCGGACGGCGGCGACATCGAGATGGGCGGCTACCCCGGCCAGCCGCGGTCGCTCTCCTTCGCCGCGAACGGCTCGTTCCTCGCCAGCAGCGGCGCGCCCCGCGTGGTGTGCTGGCGCTTCGACCCCCCCGAGGCGGGGGAGCAGCCCGGCGAATGCGGCATCCCCAGCAGCCGCATGCCGGTGTGCCAGGTCGCCTGCCATCCCCGGCAATCGCTGGTCGCGGCCGGCTACCAGAACGGCGCGGTGCTGCTGTGCCAGCCCGGCAGCGACGACGTGCTGTTCGCCCGCGGCTCCGCGGCCGGCGGCCCGGGACTGGCCCCGGGCGCCGCGCCGCCCGGCAGCTCGGTCGCGGCGCTGGCGTGGTCGGCTGACGGCGCCCGCCTGGCAATCGGCACCGAGGGCGGGGAAATCGGCCTGCTGGCGCTGCCGCCGGACCTGTTCCGGTTCGGTCCCCGCAACCCTGTTGCAACATCGAGGGCGCCATGAGCGGCGAGGCATCCAAGGACCTGTATTTCGAGCGCCTGGGCCAGTTGGCCGAGGAGATGATCGGGGTTCTAGGCAAGGACTTCGCGATGGGCGCGCTAGTGCTGGCCGCGCGGTTCATCGCCGAGGGCAAGACGCTGGGCAAGCGCCCGGTGGAACGCCCGGGTGCGGAACCGACCGCAGGGGGTGCGGAATGACTGCACTTTGTCCCAAGGCGTTTTCGACCGAGTGTCTCGTTATGGGACGCTCGATGCGACACATCGCCGCAAACTGGGACATGGTGCATTGCAATATCCAACCATGCAGCGGGGTAATGCTGAGCGTAATGTTCAGCATCGTATTAGCAGGGACGCTGGCATGGGTCTTGCAAAACTAAAAGACTGCACGGCCGGGACTTTCTCGCCCCTGCATACTCCGCCTCGCGACGCCTTTCGTCCGTAGAAAAGCAAAAGAAGGAGCAAGACATGCCCGACGGCATTTCGCTGGCAAAGATCACCGCCCAAAAAGGAATGAGCATCTCCGACGCAGCCCGCCGCGTCGCCGACCTCGGCTGGACGCCGAGCTACGTCCAGGAAGCGATGACCTTCCCGACCGACTATAAGATCAAGAAAGCCCCGCGCGACCCGATGAAGCAGGTCCTGCGGTCCTACTTCCCCATGCAGGAGGAAAAGGACAACCGGGTTTATGGCGCGCTGGACGCGGCGCTGCGCGGCGACATGTTCCGCAACGTCGAACCCCGCTGGGTCGAGTGGATGAAGCTGTTCCTGTCGATCATCCCATTCCCGGAAATCTCCGCCGCGCGGTCCATGGCCATGGTCGGCCGCCTGGCGCCGGGCGAGGAGCTGCGCACCGGCTTCACCATGCAGATGGTCGATGAATTCCGCCATTCCACGATCCAGATGAACCTGAAGAAGTGGTACATGGAAAACTACATCGACCCCGCCGGGTTCGACATCACCGAGGCCGCGTTCGGCAAGTGCTACGCCACCACCATCGGACGCCAGTTCGCCGAGGGCTTCGTCACTGGCGACGCCATCACCGCGGCCAACATCTACCTCACGGTCGTGGCCGAGACGGCGTTCACCAACACGCTGTTCGTCGCCATGCCGTCCGAGGCCGCGCGCAACGGCGATTACGCCCTGCCGACGGTGTTCCTGTCGGTGCAGTCCGACGAGAGCCGGCACATCGGCAACGGCCACTCGCTGCTGATGTCGATCATCAACGACCCGGACAACCACCAGCTGATCGAGCGCGACCTGAAGTACGCGTTCTGGCAGAACCACGCCATCGTGGACGCGGCCGTCGGCACCATCGTCGAGTACGGCACCACCAACCGCGACAAGAACAAGGAGTCCTACGCGGAGCTGTGGCACCGCTGGATCTACGAGGACTACTACCGCACCTACATGCTGCCGCTCGAGAAGTACGGCATCAAGATCCACCATGACGACGTGAACGCCGCGTGGGACCGGATGGTCAAGAAGAACTACGTGCACAAGACCGCGCAGTTCTTCTCCGTCGGCTGGCCGGTGGCGTTCTGGCGGCAGGAGGCGCAGACCGACCGCGACTTCGAATGGTTCGAGCACAAGTATCCCGGCTGGTATGCCGAGTTCGGCAATTATTGGAAGTGGTACGAGAAGCTGAGCCTGCCCGGCGAAACCAACATCCTGTTCAACCAGGACGTCGGCTACGTCTATCCGCACCGGTGCTGGAGCTGCATGGTCCCGGCGCTGATCCGCGAGGACTTCTGCTACGACGAGGTGGACGGCAAGACCTACACCTACTGCTCGGAAATCTGCCGTTGGACCCACAAGGTCGCCTTCGCGGCGGAGTACGAGGGCCGTCCGACGCCGGCGATGGGCCGGTTCAGCGGCCGCCGCGAGTGGGAGACCTGCTACGACGGCTGGGACGTGGCCGACGCGATCAAGGACCTCGGCTTCGTGCGCAGCGATGGCAAGACCCTGACGCCGCAGCCGCACCTGCACTTCGACGACAGCAAGATGTGGAAGCTCGACGACGTGCGCGGCCACAAGCTCGGCAGCCCGCTGATCGGCTTCCGCGCCCTGACGCCAGAAGGGCGGGTGGAAGCGGCGGCGACGTACCGCAAGGGCTACACCATCAACCCGATCAACTAGCCACGCGTGACGAAGGGAGCGGCCCACCAGGCCGCTCCCGGACTGCGGGACCCAGACTGCGGGACCCCGGCTGCAGGAAACGTCGGAAAGAACCAAAACGATGGCCGACATGACAACGCATAGGGTCCGTTTCGAGCCGGTAGGCGTGGAAATGGACGTGAACGAGGGCGAGACGGTGCTGGACGCCGCCTTCCGCCAGGGCATCTCGGTCATGCACGGCTGCAAGGAGGGCCAGTGCTCGAGCTGCAAGTCGCTGCTGGTCGAGGGCGACATCGAGCTGCTGAAATACTCGACCTTCGCCCTCTCGGACCCCGAGCGCGACTCCGACCACATCCTGCTCTGCCGCACGCTGGCCTACAGCGACATCACCGTCGAGCTGCTGAACTACGACGAAGACCTGATGAGCCGCTCGATCGCGGTGAAGGACTACCCCGGCACCGTCACCTCGGTGGTGGCGCTGACCCACGACATACGGCTGCTGACCATCGAATTGGCGTCGCCCTTGCGCTTTTGGGCCGGGCAGTATGTGGACCTCAGCATCCCAGGGCGCGGGGTCACCCGCGCCTACTCGATGGCCAGCCCGCCCACCGGCGGCACCACGCTTGAGTTCATCATCAAGCTGTATCCGGACGGCGCGTTCTCGGCGCTGCTCGACGGCCTGCTGCAGCCCGGCGACACCGTGGTCGCACGCGGGCCGTACGGCACCTGCTTCCGGCGCGAGGCGCGGACCGGGCCGCTGGTGCTGATCGGCGGCGGGTCGGGCATGTCGCCGCTGTGGTCCATCCTGCGCGACCACGTCGGCAGCGGCGAGTCCCGGCCGGTCCGGTTCTTCTATGGCGCACGTACCCGGCGCGACCTGTTCCTGCTGGACGAATTCGCGGCGTTCGCGGCGAACCTGCCGGATTTCCGCTTCATCCCGGCGCTGTCGGACGCCGGGCCGGACGGCGCCTGGACCGGGGAGACCGGGTTCATCCACGCCGTCGTGGCGCGGACGCTGCGCGAGGAGGGCCTGACGGGGGAGATCGATGCCTACTCCTGCGGGCCGCCGCCGATGATCGATGCCGTGCTGCCGGTGCTGCAGATGGCCGGGGTCGAGCCGGAGCGGATCTACTTCGACAAGTTCACCCCGGCAACGCGGTAGGCCCGGCACAGGAAAAGGAGGACACAGCTTATGAGTGGCATTCAGGACACGGTTCCGGTGAAGTCGGGGGCTGCGGGCGCGGCGAAATTCGCCGGGTCGGAAAGCCGGAAGTACAACTACTTCGAGCCGAAGGGACGCAAGGCCTCGCACTACGAGGACATGACCGTCGATGTGCAGCCGGACCCGAAGCGTTACCTGCTGCAGGACTGGATCATCTCCTTCGCCGACGGCACGCCGACCTACTCCGAAAGCTGGACGGCGGCGAAAAGCTCCGACTGGCACAAGTTCCGCGCCGTGGACCAGGAGTGGGAGCGCACCCACTACCAGCGCCAATCGACCATCGTCGGCATGATCTCCAACGTGGTCGAGAACGGCCGCCGTTCCGGCGCGGTGGCACGGTTCGACAAGGCATGGGTGAAGGTCTTGCAGGACCACCTGGGCGCCTACAAGCACGCCGAGTTCGGGCTTGGCATGGCGACCATGCAGGCGCAGCGCTACGGCTACACGCAGATGGTCAACAACGCCATCCTGACCAACTCGTCCTACAAGCTGCGCTTCGCCCAGGACCTGACGCTGTATCTCGGCGAGATCGGGCTGGACCTCGACGGCTTCGACCAGGACGCGGGCAAGGCGCATTGGCTGGACGACCCGCTGTGGCAGGGCGTGCGCCGGGCCGTGGAGACGATCGGCGGCTCCACCGACTTCCTCGAGCAGTACTTCGCGGTGAACGTGGTGTTCGAGCCGCTGGTGGCCGAGCTGTTCCGCAGCGGCTTTATCATGCAGGTCGCCGCCTCGCAGAACGACTTCATGACGCCCGCGGTGGTTTCGGCCGCCGAGGGCGACTACGAGCGCAACCTCGCCAACACGGTCGAGCTGTTCCGCATGCTCACCCACGACGAGCAGCACGGCCCGGCAAACCGCGAGCTGTTCTCGGCCTGGCTGATGAAGCACGGGGCGGAGGCGATGAACGCCGCGCACCTGCTGCAGCCGATCTGGTCGCAGCCGCGGGTCAAGGTCGCGCAGTTCCCCGATGTGTTGCAGCGGGCGCACCAGCGGCTGCAGGCGATCGGCTCGGAAATCGGCATCGACGTCCGCCCGATCACTGGCTGAGCGGCGGCACACTCAAAAAGGGACAGCAGCATGGCGCATACCGACAACATCTTCCGCTCGATGAAGGACATGACGTTCGAGACGACGGTCTCGCACCAGTGCGGGGTGACGATGAACGACAGCGTGGAGGCGCGGGCCATCGCCGAGGTGATGGGCGAAAAGCCCGGCATCACCGTCACCTACATGCCGGCGATGATCCGCATCGACGGCGAGGGCAAGATCGAATTCCGGATGGACGAGATCGGCGAGCACCTCGGCCGCGAGATGAACCCGCATCTGTTCGAGATCTCCACCTCCACCCATTACGGCCGGATGGTCATGGTGGACGACAACACGGTGGTGCTGTTCGGCGACATGGACGCGGTGAAGGAGTTCATCTGACCCCCAACCCGCTTCGTACGCCGGGTTGGCACGCAGGCCGCAACACAACAGGAGACAGGGCATGTACCGGACGAAAGACGGCGAGGACATCTTCATCATCGACGGCCACGTGCATTTCTGGGACGCCAGCCCGGCAAACCAGAAGAACGAGCACGGCAAGCAATTCATCGATTGCTTCTACGCCTACCACACCTCGCTCAGCCCAAAATCCGAGCTGTGGGAAAAGTCGAAGTTCGAGAAGTACGACGCGCAGACGATGTATGACGACCTGTTCGTGAACGGGCCGGACGACATGGCGATCTTGCAGCCGACCTATTTGGGCGACTTCTACCACAACGGCTTCAACACCACCGAACGCAACTCGGCGATGGTGAAGAAGCACCCGGACCGCTTCATCCTTAACGGCGCCTTCGACCCGCGCGACGGCGAGCAGGGACTGGAGCGGCTACACGAGATGGCGGAGAAGCACCACCTGAAGGGCATCAAGCTCTACACCGCCGAGTGGCGCGGCGACTCCAAGGGCTACAAGCTCTCCGACAAGGAGACGTACCGCTACCTGGAGGCGGCGCAGAAGCTCGGCATCAAGAACATCCACGTGCACAAGGGTCCGACGATCCTGCCGCTGAACCGGGACGCGTTCGACGTGGCCGACGTGGACGACGCGGCCACCAGCTTCCAGGGCCTCAACTTCATCGTCGAGCATTGCGGCCTGCCGCGCCTGGACGACTTCTGCTGGATCGCGACGCAGGAGACCAACGTCTATGCCGGACTGGCGGTGGCGCTGCCGTTCATCCACTCGCGCCCGGCGTACTTCGCGCACATCATCTCGGAGCTGCTGTTCTGGGTCGGCGAGGACAAGATCCTGTATGGCAGCGACTACGCGATCTGGACCCCCCATTGGCTGGTGAACCGGTTCATGGAGTTCGAGCTGCCGGAGGGCGTGGCCACCGAGACCGGGGTGTCGCTAAGCCTGCAGGCGAAGAAGAAGATCCTCGGCCTGAACGCCGCGCGCCTCTATGGCATCGATATCGAGGCGCAGAAGCGGAAGCTCGGCATCGGCGAACTCGTGGCGGCAGAGTAACACCATCCATCCCCTGGCCATCCCCTGGTTTGACCGCTTCGCCCGCCGCCTCCGTCATTGCGACGCGGCAATCCAGGGGGCGCCAGACTGGAACCACAGCCCGCGCATCCCTGGATCGCCACGCCGCAAGCGCGGCTCGCAATGACGGCGGCTGGGCGGACGTGGCAGCGCAAGGGTCAGAGCAGATGGCGGTTGACATGAGCACGGACGCAAACAGCCGGGTCAGCGAGGTGTTGGCCCGGCTCGCGCGCGTCACCGATCCGGAGCTTGACGAGCCGGTGACCGAGCTGGGCTTCGTGACCGGCGTCGCGGTGGACGGGGCGGACCGGGTGACGGTCGGCTTCCGCCTGCCGACCTACTGGTGCGCGGCCAACTTCGCCTTCCTCATGGCCGACGACATGCGCCGCGAGGTGATGCGCCTGCCCTGGGTGCGCGGGGTCGGCGTCGAGCTTGGCGAGCACATGTACGCCGACACCATCAACCGCGCGATGACGCTCGGCCTGCCGTTCCAGGAGGCGTTCGGCGCGGAGGCGGACGGCAACCTGGACGCCGTGCGCCAGGTGTTCCTGGTGAAGTCGTTCCAGCGGCGGCAACTGGCGGTGCTGGACTGCTTGCTGGAGCAGGGCCACCAGGTCGCGGCGCTGCTGGCAGCCGGCATCGGCCCGTTGCGGGCGTTGCGGCTGGACGCCGAGGCGTCGCGCCTGGTCGGGCGCTACCTGGAGCGCCGCGGCGTGGCCGGGCCGGACGGCGACGGCGACCCGGCGTTCGTGGACGCCGACGGCCGCCCGGTGGCGGTGGCGGACTTCCCGGCCCACCGGCGCACGCTGCGCCGGGTTTCGGTGGGCGTGGAGTTCAACGGCGCACTATGCCGCGGCCTGCTGGCCGCCCGCTTCGGCGAGGGCGAGCACGCCCCGCCCCTGCCTGCGGAGCCGACGTTGCTGGACTTCCTGCGCCGTCCCGCGGGCGCGGGGTCCGCAAACGGCGGCTGACGGGCGCCTCGATAAGACGGGCGCCCCGGTAGAACAGGCGCCCCGACAGGACGTGCCGACAAAAACGGGCCGGAATCGGCCTTGGCGGAGGGAATGATGGCCAAGATAATGCTGCATGACGACGCAGCCCGGCTGGCGCTGGGGCGCGGGGTTGCGAAGCTCGCCAGGGCGGTGCGGGGCACGCTGGGACCGAAGGGCATGAACGCGATCATGGACCGTCCCGTCGGCACGCCGATCGTGTCGCGCGACGGCGTCAGCATCGCGCATGAGATCGAGCTTGAATGCCCGTTCGAGAACATGGGCGCCCAGGTCCTGCGCGAGGTGGCGAAGACCACCAACGACATCGCCGGCGACGGCACCACGACGGCGACGGTGCTGGCCGACGCCATGGTGCAGCACGGCCTGGCCTGCCTGGCGAAGGGCGCCAACCCGGTGGACCTCGTGCACGGCCTGGAGCAGGCGGTCACCGAGATCCTGGCCGCGCTGAAGCGCACCGCCCGCCCCGTGGTCAACGGCCAGAGCCGGGCCGTGGCCGTGATCGCCGCCAACGACGAGGCGACGGGCGGCATGGTCGCGGAGGCGCTTGAGCGCGTCGGCGCCGACGGCATCGTCACCGTGGAGTTCGGCACCACCGTCGAGACGCTGCTGGAGGTGGTGGACGGCATGGCCTTCGACCGCGGCTACCTCAGCCACCACATGGTGACCGACGTGGAGCGAATGCAGGTCGTGCTGGACGAGCCGCTGATCCTGATGACCGACTGCAAGCTGCAGACGATCGAGGACGTGGCGGCGATCGAGGCGCTGCTGGCGGGGCGCAGCAACCCCCTGCTGATCATCGCCGAGGAGGTCGCGCCGGCCTGCGTCATGGCGCTGCTGCGCCGCCGGGAGCGCGGCCTGCCGCCGGTCGCGGCCATCCATCCGCCGGAGTACGGCCACTGGCGCAAGGCCATGCTGGAGGACATCGCCATCGCCACCGGCGGCCGGGTGATCGCGCGCGACCTGGGGGGCACCATTGCAGAGGCGCGCGAGCAGGACCTCGGCCGTGCGCGGCAGGTGCGGATCAGCGCGAACCAGACCGTCATCAGCGCCGGCGGCGGCGACCCGGCCAACGTGGCAGCCCGCCGCGTGCAGGTGTCGCGGCAGTTCGACGCCGCGCCGCCGAACATCGAGCGCGACAAGTACCAGGAACGCCTGGCGAAGCTGTCCGGCGGCACCGCGATCATCCTGGCCGGCGGCGCCACGCCCGTCGAGCAGAAACGCCGTGTGCAGTTGATCGAGGACGCGATCAACGCCACCCGGGCGGCGCTCGCGGAGGGCATCGTGCCCGGCGGCGGCACCGCGCTGCTGCAGATCTCACCCGAGCTGGCCGGCGTGATCGGCAGGCTGTCCGGCAGCGCGCGCGACGGCGCGATCATGCTGCAGGATGCCCTGGCGCAGCCGCTCACGACCATCGCAACGAATTGCGGCCTGGACGCCAAGGCCATCGTCGCACGCGTCGCGCAGTCCCCGGCCGGCATCGGCTTCGACGCCCGCGACGGCACGTTCGTGGACCTGGTCGAGGCCGGGGTGATCGACCCCGTGCGGGTGTGCGCGACCGCGGTGCGCAATGCGGCGTCGGTCGCGGGCCTGATCCTGACCACGCAGACGCTGATCGCCACCAAGCCGGACCGGGTGGACCCGACCGCCGGCATTGCGTTGGGCGGCGGCGCGGAACTGCTCGGGCGCGCATAGCGCCCGGGCCGCCCAGGGCGATGCCCGACCTGCAGAAGGGCCGCTTCGCCCTGACGCACCTGCGCCAGCGATTCGAGGGCGCCGACACGATGGACGCGTGGGAGCGCTTCCTCGGCGGCGATCCCCGCGCGGCGGTCCCGGGGCGGCATTTCGTCGTCGCGTCCTGGCTGCGCAGCCAGGAGCTTGGCATCAACCCGACCGGGCGGGCCGCGCCGCTGATCGCCCAGGGCGACGCCATCGCGCAACTGCGGCGGCGTCACGCCGGGCTGCTCGCCGCAGCCGCGCCGGTGTTCGCGCTACTGGCGGACATGTTGGGCGGCTCGCGCTCGATCATCCTGCTGACCAATCCCGATGGCGTGGTGCTGGACGCCGCCGGCGACCGCCAGACGCTGCACCAGGGCGAGGACATCCACCTCACGCCCGGCGGCGACTGGCGCGAGGACACGGTGGGGACCAACGGCATCGGCACCGCGCTCGCGACGGGACGGCCGGCCCAGGTCCACGCGGCCGAGCATTTCTGCGAGGGCATCAAGGCCTGGACCTGCGCCGCCGCCCCGGTGTTCGAGCCGGGGACCGGCGCCATGCTCGGCGTCGTGGACATCTCTGGCCCGCCCTCCACGTACCAGCGGCATAACCTTTCGCTGGCCGTCTCGGCCGCACGGCAGATCGAGATGGCCTTGGTGGAGCAGGCGTCCATCGAGCGTCTGCGATTGCTCGAAGCATGCCTTGCGCGGGTCACCGACGCCGATGTCGCCGGGATGATCGCGATCGACCGCAGCGGGCGGCTGGTGCACCGCACCGGGCGGCTGCCGAACCTGGTCGCCCTGGGCCAGCGGCTGGCCGGGCTGGATGCCGGATCGGCGGTGGAGGCGTGGGCCGACCGGCTGCCCGAGGGGATGCGGGCCGAGTGGTTCAACCCCGTGACGGTGGACGGCCGCGCCATCGGCGCGTTGGTCGTCGTGCCGACCCGGCCGCACTCGGGCGAAAGGGTCCCGTGTGCGGCGGGCGGCTCCGCCTTCGACGCGATCATCGGCCGCAGCGCCGCGCTGGCCGAGGCGCTCGACCGCACCCGCCATTTGGTCGGTAAGCAGGTCCCGGTGCTGATCGAAGGCGAGACCGGCGTCGGCAAGGAGCTGTTCGCCCGCGCGATCCATGGCGAGCAGGACCGCGCCCGGCCGTTCATCCCGCTGAACTGCGGCGCCGTCGCGAGGGAGCTGCTGGCGAGCGAACTGTTCGGCCACGCCCGCGGCGCCTTCACCGGCGCCACCAGCGAGGGCCGCCCGGGACGGTTCGAGCTGGCGCACGGCGGCACCCTCTGCCTGGACGAGATCGGCGAGCTGCCGCTCGACCTGCAGCCCTACCTGCTGCGCGCGCTGGAGGAGGGCGTGATCTACCGGCTGGGCGATGGCCAGCCGCGCCGGGTGCAGGTGCGGCTGCTGGCGCTCACCAACCGCAACCTGCTCGACGAGGTGGCGGCTGGCCGCTTCCGGCGCGACCTGTATCACCGGATCAGCGTCACCCGGATCCGCCCGCCTCCACTCCGCGACCGGGACGGCGACGTCGAAATCCTGGTCGCGCACTTCAATGCGCAGTTGGCCAAGCGGCATGGCGTGCCCGCGCGGCATTTCGGACCCGAGGTCATGCAGATGCTCGCCGTCTATCACTGGCCCGGCAACGTGCGCGAGCTGCGCAATGTCGTCGAGAGCCTGCTGCTGATGTCGAATGCACCCGAGGTCCACCCCAGCGAGATCGCGGCGAGCCTGGCCGCGGTGCCGGCCGTGCCCGGCCAGCCTGGAGCGCCGGTCCCGGACACGCCGGCGACGCTGGAGGCCTCAGAGCGGGCAGCGGTCGTTGAGACGATCCGGCTGCACCATGGCAACCTAACGGCGGCGGCGAAGGCGCTCGGCGTATCCCGCAGCACCCTCTATCGCAAGCTCGAGCGCTACGGGCCGCAGGCCTGACCGGTTCACCGGTGCCCTGGTCCGTTATTGCGCCCAGTCCGTCATTGCGAGGAGCGCTTGCGACGCGGCAATCCAGGGTCGCAAGACCGAACCTGCAGCCCGTACCCTCCTGGCTTGGCACGCCGCAAGCGCAACTCGCAACGACGACGGCAGACCCAAGGTGCAGGCAAAGGAGCCACTGCAAAGGGCCATCGGCATTAATCCGATCCCGGACTCACGCCGACGGGTGCCGCCAAGTCATGTGCCCGCCACCTGCGCTCTGCTTCATCCCACGCGGCAAGCGGCTGCAAGTCGGGCACCCAAGCCAGCCCGGTCTTGGCGTCCGACGACACTGCCTCCGGCGTCACGACGACATCGAGCAGCGCCGGGCGATTGGCAAGCGCGCGCTCAAGCGCGGGGCCAAGCTGCGCCTCGGTCTCCACCCGTTCACCGTGCATGCCGAACGAACGCGCCATCGCCGCATGGTCGCTGAACTGCAGCTTCGTGCCGACGACCTTGCCGTAGGTCACCGTCTGGTCGTGCACCTCGATCTGCCAGGCGCCGT
>CAXTFY010000018.1:0-28309 GCA_964243265.1 uncultured Acetobacteraceae bacterium
TGATCGAAACCCCACCTGTGCGCCATTGCTTGATGGAGAACCAGCGTCTCATCCGCTCCTGGAAGGGGTCCCGGTTCGGCGATTGCTCATACCCAGGGTGTAACCTGGATGACTCAACCCCTCCGCTGTCTCAATGCGGCCAATCAGCGCGTCGATCATCTTGCCGATGTGGCTCTCTCCCATTCTTTGGCGCCGTGGGACCTGGGCGTTCCCGCCGCGTCGCAACCTGCAACCGCGCGATCACCTTCACCGGAACCGGCGCATGCTGGCCGGCGATGGACTGGCTGAGTACTTGCCTGCTGTTCACCGTGGCTGGCGGCGTTCCGGCGGCGGGGAGCTTGCGCAGGGTGGTGGACGGTACGACGGCGCCGGCCTCGTTGGATGCTTTGACCCGCATCAACTCGGTCCGTCCACGGGCGAGCGCCACGGCGTCCACCGCGTCACCGATCAGCGGCTTAAACATCGGGCAGGTCCCAGGCTGCTTGATGGCATGAATGTCGCGCCGGCTCTGCGCGGGGATGTCCAGCACCCTCTCGGTCTGGCCGGCCACGCACCAGGGCGCCAGTGCTTCACACCAGAGGGTAGTCAGCACGCCCAGGTCCAGGTGCCGCATGTTCCCGGTCATGGGCAGGCTGCGTCGGGTCCGGTTCGCTTAGGCCCGGCCCACTCTGAAGATATGTCGACATCGGTTGACCCGCGTTGAGACTTGACCGTGGCCGACGACGATGCCGCGTGCGGTCGGCTACCCGTTTAGCGAGCGCAGGCTGACGGGAGGCGGAGCCAGATGGCGTGGGTAATGACCTTAGCCGGGGCGCGATGGCCGGCGTAGCTGGGAACAGCGGGCGCCGTCATTCCGTCCAGCTACTTGGCTCATTCTACCCCGCAAGCCGGCCAGCCGCCAATTGATGGCGCCATCTGGAGCATGGGCTGGCCAACCTGGATCAACGCCCACGACCCCTGCCTTCTTCCCGATAGGAGAGGAGGGAGGTACGCCTCAATGCACCAGCGCGGGCACCATCTCGTGCTGCATGATTGCGGCTACCGCCATGTCGCTGTCTGCGGCGACTGCCATCGGCGACCCGTCTGCGGCGAAGATGGCGAACGCCGTCACCCCGTCCATCCACACCGGCTTCACGTAGGCCAGTTGCGCCATGCCAAGCTCCATCAACTGCGCCTGGGTCAGATTGCGGATGTCCAACTGCTCGACCGGGATGGCTGCCAGGGCATCCATGTGCAGTTCGGGAATATTCACTTCCATGATAGTTACTCCAACGGGGTACAACGTGCAGGGTGCAACGTCGCGCAGGTGAAACAGTTGAGAATGCACGCCCGCTGAGACATCAGCTTATTGTGCGTTGCAGCGATTGAGGGACGATTGGGCACTGCGAATACGACGGGCCGCGCCTTGGTTCAGTCGCGGTCGGGAGCGGCGTCCATCGTCGGCGCAGACCCGCCAGCCTTGGTGATCTGGATGGTCTTCACCCGAATCTCCGGCTGCGGACGGGCTAGGTCGATGTGCAGCAGGCCGTTGTCCAACCAGGCACCCTTGACCTCGATCCCCTCCGCGAGGACGAACGCCCGCTGGAACTGGCGGGCGGCGATGCCGCGGTGCAGGTAAACCCGGCCGGCCGAGTCGTCAGCTTGCCGGCCCCGGATCACTAACTGGTTGTCCTCCTGGGTGATCTGCAGGTCGTCCATCGTGAACCCGGCCACCGCCAGGGTGATCCGCAGCCCGCTCGGACCCGTCTGCTCGATATTATAGGGCGGATAACCATCGGAGGGCGACTTCTGCGCCCGCTCCAGCATCTGTTCTAGGTGATCGAAGCCCAGGAACATGGGCGAAGTGAACATGCGGGTAGTCATGCAGCCTCCTCCTTGGAGCGAAGCGAAGACGGAACCCATCGAGGCGTCCCGCCATCATGAATGTTGTCAACGTGGCACGCCGATGCAAGGGCCGCGATTGATTGGCCCGGCCCGCACGGCTACATCGCGGGCATGGATGTCGCCCCTGCCAAACCAATCCTTACCAAACCGATCTCCGCCGAACCGGTCCTGCAGCTTCTGACCCCGCCGCACCCGTCGCTGCGCACCAAGACCCGCAAGGTCGGCCCTGCCGACGCCGACGCCGTGCGCGCCCTGGCGCCGCAGATGCTGGCGGCGATGTATGCGGCCCCCGGCATCGGCCTGGCCGCGCCGCAGGTCGGCGTCAACCTCCGCCTGGCCGTCGTGGACCTGATGCCGGACGAGACGCCGGCCCCCATGGTGCTGGTGAACCCGGAGATCACCCGCGTCAGCGAGGACTGGGCCGTTCGGGAGGAGGGCTGCCTGTCCCTCCCCGGCCAGTATGCCGACGTGAGCCGCCCGGCCCGCGTCAACGTCCGCTATCACGACCTGGAGGGCAAGGTGCGGGAGTTGGAGGCGGAGGGCCTGCTCGCCGCCTGCTTGCAGCACGAGATCGATCACCTGGACGGCGTGCTGTTCGTCGATCACCTGTCGGCGCTGAAGCGCAACATGATCCTGCGGCGGCTCGCCAAGGAGCTGAAGCAAAAGGCAGCCGGGTAACAGGCGATGCAGGGTGGGGCCGGGCCGTTGCGCCTGGCCTTCATGGGCACCCCCGCCTTCGCCGTGCCGGCGTTGCAGGCGCTGCACGCGGCCGGGCACCAGATCGCCGCGGTTTACTCGCAGCCGCCGCGGCCCGCCGGGCGCGGCAACGCCACCACGCGCAGCCCGGTCCATGCCGCCGCCGAGGCATTGGGCCTGCCGGTCCGCACCCCGGCCCGGCTGCGTCGGGATGCCGGGGAGCACGCGGCGTTTGCGGCGCTGGGCCTCGATGCGGCCGTCGTGGCTGCCTATGGGTTGATCCTGCCGCAGCCGATGCTGGACGCGCCGCGCCGGGGCTGCCTGAACATCCATGCCAGCCTGCTGCCCCGGTGGCGCGGCGCCGGGCCGATCCAGGCGGCGGTGCTGGCCGGGGATGTGAGGACCGGCATCACGATCATGCAGATGGACGCCGGGCTGGACACCGGCGCCATGCTGCTGCGGGAGGCAGTGCCCATCGGCCCCCGCACGACTGCCGCGGGCCTGCATGACATCTTGGCCGCCCTGGGCGCCCGCATGATCGTGCAGGCGCTGCACGACGCCCCGCCACCGGCGCCGCAGCCGGAGGAGGGCGCGACCTATGCCCCGAAGCTGACCCGCGATGACGGCCGGCTGGACTGGACCCAGCCAGCCGAGGCACTGGACCGCCGCGTGCGCGCCCTGACGCCCTGGCCGGGCACTTGGGCATTGCTCGGCACGGAGGTGCTGAAGGTGCTGGATGCCGCGCCGGATGATGGGTCCGGTCCGCCTGGCGCGGTGCTGGATGGCGCCCTGCTGGTGGCGTGCGGCGACGGCGCGTTGCGGCTGCTCCGCGTCCAGCGTCCCGGCCGTGCGCCGATGGACGCCGCCGCCCTGCTGCGCGGCTTCCCCGTCCCGCCGGGGACCGTGCTTACGTGATAGTGCCCGGATCATGACGGCGTGGGCGTTGCTGCTGGAGTACGACGGCACGCCCTTCGTAGGATGGCAACGTCAGGCGGACGGGCCGACGGTGCAGGCGGTGCTGGAGGCGGCGGCAGCGCGGCTGACCGGCGGCGCCCCAGTGGCGAGCGTTGTCGCAGGCCGCACCGACACCGGTGTCCATGCGGCAGGCCAGGTGGCAATGCTGGACCTGCCAGACGGCTTCCAGGCCGGCAAGGTGCGGGACGCGCTGAACTTCCACCTGCGCCCGCATCCCGTGGCGGTGCTGCAGGCCGCTCCGGCGCTGCCGGGATGGAACCCTCGCTTCTCCGCCACCGGCCGCGCCTACGCCTTTCGTATCCTGAACCGCCGGGCACCGCCCGCCCTGGACCTGCACCGCGCCTGGCACGTGGAGCGCCCCCTGGACGCCGGCGCCATGGCCGAGGCGGCGGCGCTGCTGGTGGGTCACCACGATTTCTCGTCGTTCCGCGCCGCCGCCTGCCAGGCCCGCAGCCCCCTGCGGACGCTAGACCGCCTGCAGGTCAGCCGGGGGGGCGATGTGGTAGAAATCCTGGCAGAGGCGCGCAGCTTCTTGCACCATCAGGTCCGCAACATGGCTGGCACGCTGAAGCTGGTCGGCGAGGGCCGGTGGCGGCCGGATCAGGTGGGTGCGGCGCTGGCGGCGCGCGACCGCCGGGCCGCCGGGCCGACTGCGCCGCCGGGGGGCCTGACGTTGCTCAGGGTGCGGTATCCGCAGGACCCGTTTGCGCCGCCTCCTCCGTGAGCGTGGCCTGTAGCAGCAGCGGACCGATGGCGAGCAGCGTGCTGCCCAGCAGCACCGCGGCAACGAGCAGCACGGACCTTGGCCAGGACAGCGCCAGGGCATGCCGGGCCAGCCGCCCGTTCAGCCACAGGACGTATCCCAGGAGAAGGAAGGCATAGACCTGGAGTGCCGTCCGGTCCGGCAGGCCGAGACCCTCCAGCAGCACCGGCAGCACGAGCGCCACCGCCAGGATCGCCCATTGCAGCCAGTTATAGGCGGTGGCGTAGCGCAGCCATCCCTCCTCCCGCCCCCACAGCCGCGCCAGGGCGTGCGACAGCACCAGCGGGGCCAGTTGGGCGGTGACGGTGAAGCCCACGGCGGTCAGCGCCCGCGCGACCTGGCCGTGCAGCAGCGCCCACAGCGCCCCGGCGAACGGCACCGCCAGCAGCGGCGCCAGGCTGGCCAGGACGGCATCCGGCGTGGACCCGAACGCCTGCAGCCCGTCCATGCGGCCCCAGGCCAGCCGCGCGGTGCCGCGGAGCGGGGCCAGCAACAGGCTCCAGTCCTTTCGTGGCTCTCCAGGCTTGGGGTGTCGGGGTTTTGGGCCGTCGCTCATGCGCGCCTCCATAGCAGCCCCGGAGGGTTCTGACCCGTTCATTCCAACCCGCGCCTGTTCAACCTTGCGCCCGTCCTACCTGGCACCCGCCCCACCTTGCGCCGGTTCCCCCTTGCGCCGGTTCCCCGTTGCACCTGTCATTGCGAGCCGGCTTCGGCGCAGCAATCCAGGCCGGCGAGCACTGTGCACGCCACCTCTGGACCGCCGCGCCGTAAGCACGGCTCGCGGTGACAGGACGTCAATTGCCGGCCGGGACCCTCAGCAGACCGAATTAGTCCAGGAACGCAGACAGGATGGCGCGGTACACGTCCGCCAGGTGCCGTAGCTCCGCCACCGGCACCTGCTCGTCCGCCTGGTGCATGGTGGCGCTGACCAGGCCGAACTCCGCCACCGGGCAGTGCCGGGCGATGAAGCGCGCATCCGACGTGCCGCCGCCGGTGTCCAGCCGCGGCTGCCGGCCCGTGGCGGCGGCGACCGCATCGCGCAGGCGGTGCACCAGGGGGCCGGGCGTGGTCAGGAAGGACTCGCCGCTGATGGCCACGTCGAGGTCGAACCGCGGGGCGTGCGGGGCGATGGCGGCGCGTAGCCAGGCCTCCAGCGCGGCGCCGGTGTGGCGGTCGTTGAACCGGATGTTCAACCGTGCCGCCGCGCTGGCCGGGATGACGTTGGTGGCGGGGTTGCCAACGTCGATGCTGGTGACCTGCAGGCTTGATGGTTCGAACCATTCGCTGCCAGCGTCCAGCGGTGCGGCGGTCAGGGCGGCCAGGACGCGGACCAGCCGGTGCACGGGGTTGTCGGCACGATGTGGATAGGCGGCATGGCCCTGCGTCCCATGCACGGTCAGGGCAGCGTTCAGGCTGCCGCGGCGGCCGACCTTGATGACCTCGCCCAGCGCGAGCGGGTTGGTCGGCTCCCCCACAAGGCACAGGTCGGGGATGTGGCCGTGCCCGGCCATCCAGTCCAGCACGCGCACGGTGCCGTCGGTGGCCGGGCCTTCCTCGTCGCCGGTGATCAGCAGGCTGACTGATCCCGCCGTGCCTGCCGCCACCCGATCCAGCGCGGCGGTGGCGAAGGCGGCGATGGCGCCCTTCATGTCGCAGGCACCGCGGCCATACAGCACGCCGTCCCGCACCTCCGCGCCGAACGGGTCCGCCGTCCACGGCGCGGCGCCCGGCGGTACTACGTCGGTGTGCCCGGCAAAGCACAGGTGCGTGCCATCCGTGCCCGCCCGCGCGAACAGGTTGGGCGTCGTGCCGAACGGCAGGCGCGTGACGGTGAACCCTGCCGCCTCCAGCACCCCCGCCAGCACGTCTTGTGCCCCGCCATCGGCCGGGGTGACGGAGTTGCAGCGGATCAGCGCCTGCGCCAGCGGCAGCGGGTCGGACACGCCGGGCACGACGGGACGCCCTACTCGCGCAGCAGGTCGTTGATGCTGGTCTTGGACCGCGTGCGCTCGTCCACGCGCTTGACGATGACGGCGCAGGTCAGCGCCGGGCCGGGGCTGCCGTCCGGCATCGGGCGGCCCGGCAGGGTGCCCGGCACCACGACGGAGTATGCCGGCACCCGGCCCTGGAACACCTCGCCCGTCGTGCGATCGACGATCTTGGTGCTGGCGCTGATGAACACGCCCATCGACAGCACGCTGCCGCGCTCGACCACCACGCCCTCGACCACCTCGGACCGGGCACCGATGAAGCAGTCGTCCTCGATGATGGTGGGGTTGGCCTGCAGCGGCTCCAGCACGCCGCCCAGGCCGACGCCGCCCGACAGGTGGCAGTTGCGGCCGACCTGGGCGCAGCTTCCAACGGTGGCCCAGGTGTCGATCATGGTGCCGCTGTCCACCCGCGCGCCGACGTTGACGAAGCTGGGCATCAGGATCACGCCCGGCGCGATGTAGGCGCTGTGCCGCACGACGGCGCCGGGCACGGCGCGGAAGCCGGCGGCGCCGAACTGGTTTTCCCCCCAGCCCTCGGTCTTCAGGCGGACCTTGTCGTAGGCCGGGGCGCCGGCGCCGGGCATGGGCACGGAGTCGTTCAGCCGGAACGACAGCAGGACCGCCTTCTTCAGCCACTCATGCACCACCCAGCCGCGCGGTCCCGGCTCGGCCACGCGCAGGGCGCCGGTGTCCAGCAGGTTCAACGCCTCCCCCACCGCCGCCCTGGAGGTGCCGCCGGTGCTGGAGGATAGGGTGGCCCGCCCCTCCCAGAGTTGCTCGATGGTGTGGCGCAGCGGGTGGTCCGACATGGGCGGTGGTGTCCGGCAAGATGCGAGTGTCTGGAATGGATGTCTGAAGCGGGGGGCTGATGCGGCGGGACCATGCGGGGGTGCCCCGGGCGTGTCAACGCGGCGGTGCCCCGGGCGTGGCAACGCGGCGGTGCCCCGGGCGTGGCAACGTGCTCCCGCTATCTTCGCATGTACCCATATTAACCAATTCTTCATCCGTCACAGCGCATTGTTCCGCAATGAATTCTGGAATGATCGACAAAATGTTGGACACGAACCCGGGACGGTCGGATGGATTGCCGCAAGCGCTGCTGGACAGCCGCCAGCGATGGCAGGCCTTTGGCACCCTCGCCGCCGACCTGGTGTTCGAGACCGACCGCGACGGCCGGCTCACCTTCATCGCGCCCGACCCGGCGCTTGGCTATGCAGGCGTCGATCTGCTGGGACGGCCGGCGAAGCACCTCCTCGCATTGGGAGCTGCGGCGCCCTTGGATATGACAACGCCGGTCCGCCAGCGGGTCACCTGGCTGCGCCATGCCGATGGCGGCACGCGCTGCCTGTCGCTGTCGGTCGCGCCGCGGCTGGACGCCGCCGGGCGGGTGCTCGGCATGCGCGGCGTCGGCGTGGACGTGACGGAGCGGGAACGGCAGGGCGCCGTGGCGGCGGCGGCGCTGCGCCGGGCGGACCTGCTGGAGCATATCCTGGCCGAGATGCGGCGCGAGGTGATGGCGCCCCGCATGATGCAGACCGTGCTGGCGGAGTTGACGCGCGCCCTGGGGGCGGACGGCGCGGCCATCCTGGAGGCGGCGCTTGACGATGGCGAGTGCCGGGTGCTGCACCAGCACGGCGCCGACCCGGAACCGCTGCTGCCGGCGGCGGCCGGGCTGCTGCGCTCGACCGGGGAGGATATCGCCGTGGAGATGGGGGCTGGCAGCCTGCAGATGCTGGCCTGCCCAGCCTCGACCCGTTTCGGCGACCGCACCGCGTTGCTGGTCTGGCGCAACTCCGGCACTGGAGCCGGAGCCAGCCGGGTGTGGGACGCCGATGACCGGACGCTGGCCGGCTCGGTCGCGACGGTGGTGCGGATGGTGCTGGAGCACGAGTCGATTCAGCGCGAGCTGGCCCTGCAGGCGCGGACCGACCCGCTGACCGGCCTGCTGAACCGCCGCGCGTTCCTGGAGGAAGCGGGGCGGCGCATCGACCGGCTGGACCGCGAGGGCCTGCCGGGCACGCTGATGTTCATCGACCTGGACCGCCTGAAGCCGCTGAACGACCGCCTGGGCCACGAGGCCGGGGACGCCGCGCTGATGCTCACCGCCGACCTGCTGCGCCGCACCTTCCGGCCCGCCGACCTGCTGGCGCGGCTGGGCGGGGACGAGTTCGCGCTGTGGCTGGACGGATCGGACGAGCTGACGGCGGCCGAACGGGCCGAACGCCTGCGGACCGGCTTCCCCGCCGAGCTGGCGCACCTGACCGCCGGCGATCCCGCGGGCATGACGGTGTCCATCGGCATTGCCTGCCGCGCCGGCGGCAGCGGCGAGGACCTGGAAACCCTGCTGCAGCGCGCAGATCAGGCGATGTATGAGGCGAAGCGCGGCGGCGGCGGGCAATGGCGCGTGTCGCAGGGCGGCCCACGCCCATGAACAGCGCCCCGGTCCAGGAACGACCGAGCCTCGGCAACGAGGCAGCGCGGGTCCGCCTGGCAGCGCATCCCGGCACCCTGCCGCACGTCCTGCACCTGCTGGCGGCTGACCCGGCGGTGATGGTGCGCGCCGCGGTGGCGATGAACGCCGCCGCGCCGCCCGCGGTCCAGGCCGTCCTGACGGCCGACACCGATGAGCGGGTCCGCGCGCTGCTGGCCGCCAAGGTGGCGCACCTGCTGCCGGGCCTGGACGCCAAGGTGCACGCCGAGGCCTACCGTCACGTCCGCTCCATCCTGGCCACCCTGGTGGAGGATGCAGCCGTCCGCGTCCGCGCCGCCATCGCCGACGCCGTGAAGGCGATGCCTACCGCCCCGCGTGAGCTGATCCTGCGCCTGGCGTTCGACCCGGCGCCGCCGGTGTGCGACCCGGTGATCCGCCTGTCGCCGCTGCTGACCGAGGGCGACCTGCTGGCCCTGCTGGCGACGCCGCCGCATGCGGGCGCCTGCCGCGCCGTGGCCGCCCGCGCGGGGCTGGGCGCCATCGTCACCGATGCGCTGGCGGCGCAGGCCGACAGCGCCGCCATCCAGGTGCTGCTGCTCAACCGCACCGCCGCCATCCAGGAGGCGACGCTGGACGCCCTGGTGGCCCAGGCCGGCGCCTATCCGGAATGGCACGAGCCGCTGGTGCGGCACCCGGCCCTGGGCAAGCCGGCCGCCCGTGCCCTGTCGGCGCTGGTGGCAGGCGAGCTGCTCTGCGTCCTGGCCGAGCGCGCTGACCTTGACCCGGACCTGGCCCGCGAGTTGCGCGAGCAGTTGATGACGCGGCTGGATGCCCCGGCTGCCGTGCCGCCGAAAGAGGTTGACCTGCTGGCCTCGCTGCGCCGGCTGCACGCGGCCGGCGGCCTGACGGAGGCTGTCCTGCTCGATGCCGTGCGGGCCGGGGACGCCCGGCGCGCGTCGGCCATCCTCGCCATCGCCAGCGGCCTGCCAGTGGCGGCGGTGGAGCGCGCGGCCACACTGCGCAGCGCCAAAGCGCTGGTCAGCCTGGCGTGGCGGGCCGGGTTCAGCATGCGGGCAGGCACCGCCGTGCAGGCGGTCCCGGGCGGACTGGAACCGGGCGCCCTGCTGCCGCCCAGCCCGACCGGCGGCTTTCCGCTAACCGACGCGGAGATGACTTGGCAGATCGAGGTGCTGGCGGCCGTCAGGGCCTGATCGCGCCGTGCGGCATCGTGTCGTGAAGCATTCACCGGCCAGCCGCGGCAAGCCCGTCAGCCGCGGATCAAGGTTCCCAGTCCGCCTTCCTTGAACAGCTCCAGCAAGCAGGCGTGCTGCATGCGGCCGTCCAGGATCACCGCGCCCTTGACGCCGCGGCGCACGGCCTCGATGCAGTTCTCCACCTTGGGGATCATGCCGCCGCTGATCATGCCGCTGGCGATGCCGGCCTCCGCCTCCGCGACGGTCATCTCCGGGATCAGATTGCGGTTGTTGTCCAGCACGCCGGCCACGTCAGTCAGCATCAGCATCCGCTTGGCGCCCAGCGCCCCGGCCACCGCACCCGCCACCGTGTCGGCGTTGATGTTGTAGGTTTCGCCGTGCTCCCCCATGCCCACCGGGGCGATGACGGGGATCAGGCCGGCGCCGGTCAGGGCATGGATCACCCGCACGTCCACCTGGTCCGGCTCGCCGACGAAGCCCAGGTCGAGCACGCGCTCGATGCGGCTGCCAGGGTCCTTGATGGTGCGGGTCAGCTTGCGGGCGCGGATCAGGCCGCCGTCCTTGCCGCAGATGCCGACGGCCAGGGCGCCGGCCTGGTTGATCAGCCCGGCGACGTGCTTATTGACGGTGCCGGCCAGCACCATTTCCACCACCTCGACCATGCTGTGGTCGGTGATGCGCAGGCCATCGACGAAGGTGGACTTGATGGCCAGCCGCTCCAGCATGGCATTGATCTGCGGGCCGCCGCCGTGGACGACGACGGGGTTGACGCCGACCTGCTTTAGCAACGCGATGTCGCGGCCGAACTTGGCGGCCAGGTCCTCATCGCCCATGGCATGACCGCCATACTTCACGACGATGGTGACGCCGGCATAGCGCCGCATGTATGGGAGGGCTTGGACGAGGATGTCCGCCTCCTCGGCGGCCACCTTGATCTGCTCGGAGGTCAGGGTCATGCCCTTGCCTAGCGGCGGGGGGCGCGTTGGGTCAAGGTTGCGGAGGTTTTCGTCCTCATGCGGGTAGGCTGGGCGCTTGCGGCCTCCCTCACCCCGGCCCTCTCCCGGAGGGAGAGGGAGAGGTGGCGGCTGCGTGGATCGCTGCGTCCACTGCGGCCTCCTGCGCCTCCATGTCGGGTGGCAACGGGCGGTCCGCAGCGCCGCCCGACGCAGCAGCCCGCGGGTTTTGGTTCCGTGCCGTGACGGTGCGGAACGCCGCCTCGTCGGGCGCAACAGCACGTCCGGCGGCGAAGGCGGCCAGGTGCAGGAACCGGTTCCACCGGGTCAGGTCGTGCATGCCGATGCGGAACGCCGCCAGCCCGCGCACCTGGAACAGGCTGGCGTAGGCTGCCTGCCGCCGCTCGATCTCGCGGGCATACCAGTAGCAAAGCTGGTAGTCGCTCAGCCCGTCCGGGTCGGCAACCGGCAGCACGCCAGCATCATGGGGACCGAGCAGCACCAGCCGGCCGGCGCCGGTGCGCTCCGGGATCACGTTCATCTGGAACAGGCTGCGCGCCACCTCCGGCGCCGGCCGGGTCAGGATGATGAAGCGGGGGCGCAAACCGAGGTCCAGCATCGGCTCGATCAGGCCCTTGCAGACCAGATGCGACGTTTCGGCGTAAACCGGCCCAGTGGCGCGCGCCAGCATCGCCGGCAGCTTCTCGTGCGCGAGCCAGGCGGCGGCCATCTCGGGCGCCAGCACCAAGGAGCGCAGCACGAAGTTGACCCGCGGCGGCGGCTCGTGCTCGGCGACGATGCCGGGGCAGCCGCGCAGCAGCGCCGTCAGCAGGGCGGTGCCACTGCGGCCAGAGGTCACGGTGAACAGGGGCGTCTTGGCGTTCAGCGCCGCGATCAGGGCGGGGAGGTCCATCCCGGCCGCATCCGCCCCGTCTGCGCCCATCCCGTCTGCGCCCATCCCGGCCGCGTTCACCCTGGCGGCGCCATGAACGCCGCGACGGCCGACGCCGCCTGGGCCGCGTCGATGCTCCACCGCTTGTTGTGCTGTGCGGGATCGTCCGGGTCCTCCCGGCCGATCAGCAGGCCGTAGTCCAGGCCGCAGCTCGCGAACAGGTCGGTGTGGTTGCGCAGGTGCAGCGGGCTGCTCTCGATGGCGACGAACCTCGTGCCGGGATCGCAGAACACGGCGTTGAACACTCCGGCGCCGCCCAATCCTACCACCTGCCGCGCGCCGGCGAACAGGGCCACCTGCTCCTCGGCAGGCAGGTACTCCGGGTCGATGGGGCTGAAGCCCATGCGACGCAGCCGGTCGATCAGCTCGGCCTCGTTCAGCAGGCGGCGATAAGAGCCCAGCTCGGCCGTGCGCCGCTGGCGGCTGACGAACAGCCGATCGCCATGCGGCGGCGCCAGGCTGCCCAGCATCCGCCGCCGCAGCCCGGCATACTCCTCCAGCATGGCGGCCGGCACATGCAGGTCGCGCTGCGGCTGCCGGAAGACATGCACCTCCTCGAAGTGGTGCGCAGCGCCGCAGTCATGCAGCAGCACGTCGGCGGCGCGCAGGCCCAGCAGCCGCAGCATGCCGCGCATGTTCGGGTGGCTGGCATAGACGAACAGCCGGCTGTAGCTCGACCGGTGCGCGATGAAGTGCAGCACCGCCGGGAGCACGTAGGTCAGCCACATGCCCCAGTTGTGCGGCTGGTCGGAGGTGGCGAACATCACGGGGCCGGGCACCCGGATCGCACGGGCCAGCTTGGCGCGGGGCACCACGAGGTTGTCGCCCCGGCGCTCGATCCCGGCGTAGGCGGACAGGCCCGGGTAGTCCGCCACCTTGGCCACGGCCTCCCGCACGCCGCAATCGAAAATGGTGGCGCAGCGCCCCTCGGCCCCATCTGCGCCAGCCCTGTCTGCGCCGGCGATGAACAGGTCGGACCAGACCAAGTGGACATTGCGCAGGCAGTCCAGCCGGCGCGGCTGCGACACCTGCAGCCCGGCACCCAGGTCCGGCCCGGGCAGGCCAGCGCCCGACAGGTCTTGCACCATGCGCGGGCCACGCTTGACCCAGGGCACGCCGGGGTCCGAGCGCAGCGCCTGCGCCGGCACGGGCGGCCCCTCGAAGCGGAGGGTCAACGCGTCCGACAAGGCCTACGCCAGGAGAACCGCTTGATCGCCCATCATTGCGAGGCGGGCTTGCGACGCGGCGTAGAAGGCTGCAAGCCCCAACGCCGGCTCTGGCGGCCCCTGGATTGCCACGCCGCAAGCACGGCTCGCAATGACGGCTCTCCGCGACGGCCGCAGCCCCTCACTCCGCCGCCTCCTGGTCCGCCAGCGCCTGGTCGGTGACCGCAGCGGGCCGGCGCGCGCGGATGCGGCGGATGCGGCGGGCGTCGGCGTCCAGAATGCGGAACTCCAGGCCCGAGGGATGGCTGATCACCTCCCCCCGCGTCGGCACCCGGCCGGCCAGGGTGAACACCAGGCCGCCGATGGTGTCGATGTCGGCCTCGCGCTCCTCCTCCGACAGGATAGGACCGAGGCGGGCCTCGAAGTCCTCGATGGGCAGGCGAGCGTCCAGATCCAGGGCGCCGTCGGGCCGCTCGGTGATCATGGGGCCTTCGACCTCGTCGTGCTCGTCGGCGATGTCGCCGACGATCTCCTCGACCAGGTCCTCGATGGTCAGCAGGCCGTCAATGCCGCCGTACTCGTCCACCACCAGCGCCAGGTGCGTCCGGGCCTGGCGCATCTGCAGCAGCAGGTCCAGCACCGGCACCTGCGGCGCCACCAGCAGCGGGCGGCGCAGCAGGGCCTCCAGGTCGAAGGCGTCGGGGCGGCCGACGTAAGCAAAAAGATCCTTGATGTGGACCATGCCGACGATGTCGTCCAACTGCTCCCGGTATACCGGCAGGCGCGAATGGCCCTCGCGCCGTATCTGGTCCAGCGCCTGGTCCAGGGTGACGTCCACCGGCATGGCGATGATGTCGGCGCGGGGGATCATCACGTCGTCGGCCGTCATGCCGCGCAGGCGCAGCACGTTGGCGATCAGCGCGCGTTCCTGCCGGTCCAACTCGGGCACGGCACCGTCGGCCTGGTGGTCGTCGGCGGATTGCTGCACCAGTTCGGCGATGCTCTCACGCACGGTGCTGTCGCGGCGGCCCCGGATGCGCTGACGGACGCGGTGCAGCAGGCTGCGGGAGGATTGGGAGGCGCTCATGGGTGGCGCCAAGGGTTGGGGACGCGCAGGCGGTGCAGCAGGCGGGATTCGGCCATCTCCATGCGGCGGGCGTCGCCGGGGCGGTCGTGGTCGTGGCCCTGCAGGTGCAGGGCGCCGTGGACGACCAAGTGCGCCAGGTGGTGCGCCGGGCGGCGACGGGCCTGCAGCGCCTCGCGCCGGACCACCCCCAGGGCGAGCACGATGTCGCCGCCGTCGAAGGTCAGGACGTTGGTCGGCTTGTTGCGCCCGCGGTGCCGGGCATTGAGGCGCTTGGCCTCGCGGTCGGAGGCCAGCACGACAGCGCCGACCTCTCCCGCCAGGTGGGCGGCGCGGGCGGCGACTGCCTCCGCCCGCGGCACCAGGCGCCGCCACCGCGCATCCAGCACGATGACGGCTGGCCCTAATGGGCCGGGATCGGGCGGCTCTGCGGGGGCAGGGCCGCCTATACTGTCAGGGTCCATTGGTGTCCTGGTGATCCGCAGCCGGGGCGCGGCGCGGCCTGATGCTGTTCTGCCCGGCCTCGGGCAGGCCGGCGTCGCGCTGCGCCTGCGCGCGGTGCTCATAAGCATCCACGATGGCCGCGACCAGCGGGTGGCGCACCACGTCGCGCACGCCGAACCGGGTGATGCCAATGGTCGAGATGCCCTCCAGGGTGTCCAGCGCATCGCGCAGCCCGCTGCGCTGGCCCGGCGGCAGGTCGATCTGGCTCAGATCCCCGGTGATGACCATGCGTGTGCCCTCGCCCATGCGGGTCAGGAACATCTTCATCTGCACCGGTGTGGTGTTCTGCGCCTCGTCTAAAATAACGAACGCATGGGCCAGGGTGCGCCCGCGCATGAACGCCAAGGGGGCGACCTCAATTTCCCCCGTCGCCATGCGGCGGATCACCTGGTCGCCGGGCATCATGTCGTTCAGGGCGTCGTACAGGGGGCGGAGGTAGGGATCGACCTTTTCCTTCAGGTCCCCGGGCAGGAAGCCCAGCCGCTCCCCGGCCTCGACAGCCGGGCGGGACAGCACGATGCGGTCCACGCGGCCGGCCTGCAGCATGGCGACGGCCTGGGCGACGGCGAGGTACGTCTTGCCGGTGCCGGCGGGGCCGATGCCGAACACCATCTCGTGCCGGGCCAGCATTTCCATGTAGGTGGCCTGGCCGGGGCTGCGCGGGCCGACGGCGCCGCGGCGGGTGTGGATGGCCGGAAAGCCCGACAGCGGCCGGCGCGGGTCGGGGTCGGCACCCACCCTGCGGATCGCGGCGTCCACGTCGGCGCGGGACACACCCTTGCCCTGCTCCAGGCGTTTGTACAGCCCGGTCAGCGCGATCTCCGCGGCCTGGACACGGGCGGGGTCGCCGCTGATCGCGACGCGGTTGCCACGGCTGGACAGGCGCACGCCTAAGCCCTGCTCGAGGCGGACCAGGTGGCGGTCATGGTCGCCAAATAGCAATGGCAGCAGCGCATTGTCGTTGAATTGCAGGGTGACGCCCTTGGCGGACGCCGGTGCAGCCTGGGAAGCCGCGAGGGTGTTCAAGCGGGGATAAGCTCCTGGGTGAGGGTTCCGGACAGCGATGTGGGGCTGCCGTGCAGGATCGTCACCGGGACAACCTGACCGGTCAAGGTTACAGGTCCGTCAACGTGAACGGGCTGCAGGTACGGTGTGCGGCCGGACATCTGGCCGGGACGCCGGCCCGGCCCGGTGAACAGCACCGGCAGGGTGCGGCTCTCCGTCGCCCGGTTGAACGCCGCCGCCTGCTCGCGCAGCAGCGCCTGCAGGGCTTGCAAGCGGACGTCCTTCACGGCGGCGGGCACCTGGCCGGGCGCGCCCGCCGCCGGGGTGCCGGGGCGGGGGGAGTAGGCGAAGCTGAACGCCTGCGCGAAACCGACCTCGCGGATCAGGTCCAGCGTCGCCTCCGCGTCGGCGTCGGTCTCGCCGGGATGGCCGACGATGAAGTCGGACGCCATCGCCAGGTCCGTCCGGGCCGCGCGCAGACGGTCCACCAGGCGCAGGTAGTCGTCGCGGGTGTGGCGGCGGTTCATGGCGGCCAGCACGCGGTCGGACCCGGACTGCACGGGCAGGTGCAGGAACGGCATCAGCCCCGGCACGTCGCGATGGGCGGCGATCAGGTCGTCGCCCATATCGCGCGGGTGGGACGTGGTGTAGCGCAGGCGCAGCAGGCCCGGGATGTCCGCCAGGGCACGGATCAGCCGGCCGAAGCTCCAGGCGCCGCCGTCCGGCGCGTCGCCATGCCAGGCATTCACGTTCTGGCCCAGCAAGGTGATCTCCCGCGTGCCCTGCGCCACCAGCCGCCGGGCTTCGGCCAGCACCGCCAAGGCAGGACGGCTGCTTTCGGCGCCGCGGGTGTAGGGGACGACGCAGAAGGAGCAGAACTTGTCGCAGCCCTCCTGCACCGTGAGGAAGGCCGTGATGCCCTGCGGGGTGGTGCTGTCCGGCAGGTGGTCGAACTTCGACTCCGCCGGGAAATCGGTGTCGATCCGCTGCCCGGCGGCGCGGCTGGCCTGCGCCACCATCTCCGGCAGCCGGTGATAGGTCTGCGGCCCCAGCACGAGATCGACATACGGCGCACGGGCGAGCAGCTCCGCCCCCTCGGCCTGCGCGACGCAGCCGGCGACGGCCAGGATGGTGTTCTGCCCCGCCGCGGCCCGCGCCTGCTTGATGACCCGCAGGCGGCCCAGTTCGGAGAAGACCTTCTCCGCCGCGCGGTCCCGGATATGGCAGGTGTTCAGGATGACCATGTCGGCGTCGTCCGGCCCAGCAGCCGGCGTGTATCCCAAGGGGGCCAGCACGTCCGCCATGCGCCCGCTGTCGTACACGTTCATCTGGCAACCCCAGGTGATCACGTGCAGCCGCTTCGTCGTCACACCCACGCCAACCCCCTCCCGGTCCGGACCCGTCCGGACGCGTGGCGGAGAGCAATGGGCATACGCCCGGCAGGGGTCAAGCGGGGCAGCGTGCAAAGGCTCCAAGGTTAGGCCGAGCGGAGTGTGGCAGAGATGCCCCACGCCCTGTCAAGCGAAAGCGGGGTCAAGCGAAAGCGGGACGCTCGGCCGCGGACGCAGCGGGGAGGGTGGGCAGCACGACGGCAACCGGGCGGTTCTGCCGCAGGGCCGCGGCGCCGTCCGCCACGACCTGCCATACCGCCTGGGACAGCTCCTTGCGCGATGTGTAGGCGGCGGGATCGACCGGGGCGTGCAGCAGCACCGTGGCGCGCAGGCCGCGATGCTGCGCCAGGCGCCAGAAATGCGGGGCGAGGTCCATGTCGCCGTACCAGGCGAACACCGCACGGCTGGCCCGGCCCATCGGCAGGCCGGCCAACTGGTCGTACACGATGGAAACCGGCTGCACGAGCGGGCGCGGCGAGCCATCCCGCGGCTCGACGACCGAGAAGAACACCGAGCGGAACGGCAGCACGCGCGAGCCGTCGCTGCTGGTGCCCTCCGGGAACAGGATGAGGTTGTCGCCGCCGTCCAGCCGCTCGCGCATGGCGTCGCGCTCGTGCAGCGTGTTGCCTGGCCGGCGGCTGATGAACACCGTGCGGCCGAGGCGGGCGACGGTGCTGATGACCGGCCAGGTGCTGACCTCCTGCTTGGCGATGAAGCAGGCCTCCAGGATGCCGCCGAGCGCCAGCACGTCAAGCCAAGAAGAGTGGTTGGAGGCGAACACCACCGGCCGGCCGTCCAGCCGCTGGGCCGGGGTGCCGATGACGCGGACCTGCAGGCCCATCAGGCGGCACAGGCTGGCCCAGTACATGCGGGCGAACACCACCTTGCCCCGGCCGGGCAGCAGCAGCATCGCCCCTTGCGCCGCGGCGGCCGGGCCGGTCCATAGCAGGATGGACAGGCCGCGCGACACCGCGCGCACCGGACGGCGGCCGGAGAACCGGGGTGCGTCGGCCTGTGCCGGGATCGCGATCAGGCCGGGCTGGCGGACTCGGCGGGCGGGAAGCTTCATGACGGCTGGAATACAATACCGCGTGTGTCGGAACAACGGCGGCGAGGTGACAAGCTCGGGACAGATTAGGGCATTCCTGCTCCCTCTTCCCGCTTCGGGAGAGGGCCGGGGTGAGGGGGCCTTGCTTGCCTTAGTACCGTGAACCGCCCATGCACCCATAAGCCGGGCTGCCTGGGCCGTCGGGGGCGCTGCAAGGCCCTCTCACCCCAGCCCTCTCCCGAAGTGGGAGAGGGAGCCAAAAGGATGGCCTCTTCGCGGGGTCCGTGCGTTATAGCCAGGTTATGCCCTCGCCCCACTCCTGGCGCGCAGCCCTTGCCGCGGCGGCGCTGCTGGCCGCGCCCTCCGCCCGGGGGGCGGACCCGCAGCCGTACACGGTCAAGCTCGCCACCACCGGCGAAGGCCCGCTGGACCAGGCGCTGCACGACAGCAGCAACCTGATCTCCCTGCAGACGACCGCGCCGGTCGGCCCGTTCGCGCTGGTCTCGCGGGCGCGGGACGACCAGGGGCGGCTGCAGACGGCGCTGAACAGCTACGGCCACTATGCCGCCCGCATCACCACCACGATCGCCGGGCGCGGCCTGGACGACCCTGGCCTGCCGACGGCGCTGGAGGCGGCAACCGGCCCCGTCGTGGTGGATGTCGCCATCGTCCCCGGCCCGGTGTTCCACCTGCGGCGCGTCGAGCTGGAGGGCGCCGTGCCGCCCGAGGCCCATGCGGCGCTGCAGCTCGAACCCGGTGCGCCCGCCATTGCCGCCGATGTGCTGGCCGCGGGGGGCCGCGTGCTGACGGCGCTGCGGAAAAGCGGTCACGCCCTGGCGAAGGTGGACCCGCCGGTGGCGATGCTGGACGCCGGGGCGCAGGCGCTGGACGTGTCGTGGCATGTGGACGCGGGTCCGCAGGTGAACCTCGGCCCCATCGGCATCGACGGACTGGTCCGCGTGGACCCGGCCTTCGTCCGCCGCCGCCTGCTGGTCCATCCCGGCGAGCGGTTCGATCCCGACGAAATCGAGCGCGCCAGGCAGGACCTGACTGGGCTGGGCGTGTTCTCCACCGTGACGACCCGCACCCCCGACAAGCTGGACGCCGACGGCACCCTGCCGCTGGACTTCGACGTGACCGAGCGCTCGCGTCATGCCGTCGGTTTCACCGCGTCGTACTCGACCGACCTTGGGGCCAGCGCGGGCGTCACCTTCCTGCACCGCAACCTGTTCGGCCAGGCGGAGCAGCTCAACCTGGGTGCGGCAGTCACACAGTTGGGCGGCACGGCCAGCCGCGGCCAGGGCTACAACGTCACTGCCAGCCTGCTGAAGCCCGACGTGTGGGCGCGCGACCAGAACCTCGTGTTCAGCCTGCAGGCCATCAAGGAGAACCTGGACGCCTACGACCGTACGGCGGAGCTGGCCGGGGTGACGCTGAACCGCAAGCTCTCGCCGCAATGGACGGCCAGCATCGGCGTGCTGGGACAGGAGTCGCATATCCTGCAGGAGGGCGTGGCGCGGGACTACACCCTGGCGCAACTGCCGCTGAGCCTCCGTTACGACAGCACGGGGCCGGAGGGCCTGTTCAATCCGACGCACGGGATCAGGGCCTCGGCGACGGTCACGCCGACGGCGTCGCTGACCGGGGTCAGCTCGGACTTCGTCATCCTGCAGGTGTCGGGGTCCACCTACCTGGACCTGAGCCTGCTTGGGGCCGCGCCGGGGCGGAGCATCGTGGCGCTGCGGGGGTTGGTCGGCACGGTGCAGGGGGCCACCACGTTCCAGTTGCCGCCGGACCAGCGGTTCTATGCCGGCGGCAGCGGCACGGTGCGGGGCTACAAGTACCAGTCGGTGGGTCCGCAGTTCGCCGATTACCGGCCGACCGGCGGCGCCTCGATCACGGCGGCCACGGTGGAGTTCCGGCAGCGGATCGGCGAGAGCTTCGGCGCGGCGGCGTTCGTGGACGCCGGGCAGGTCAGCAACAGCAGCACCGGGTTCGGCAAACTGCTGGCGGGGGCTGGGGTGGGCGCGCGCTATTACACCGCCATCGGGCCGATCCGGCTGGACGTGGCGGTGCCGCTCAACCGGCGGCCCGGGGATGACACGTTCGAGATCTATATCGGCATAGGGCAGGCGTTCTGATGCAGCAGGCGGCTAATGCAGCAGGTGGGCTGATGCGGCGGGCGGTGCGGGTGCTGAAGTGGGTGCTGGGCATCCTGCTGCTGCTGCCGGTGCTGGCGGTGGCGGCGCTGCTGGTGGCGCTGAACATCGGACCGGGCCACGTGGCGGCGGAGCTGCTGATCGGCAAGGCCACGGGGGGCATGGTGGTGGCCGAGGGGCTGCATGGCCGCTTCCCGGACCGGCTGCGGCTGGAGCACCTGGAGGTGCATGATGCCGCCGGGGCCTGGCTGGTGGCGGACGGGATCGCGCTGGACTGGTCGCCCACCGCGCTGCTGCACCGGCAGGCGCTGGTTGACTCGCTGACCGCCGACCGGGTGCAGGTGGCGCGGCTGCCGGTGTCCGCCCCTGCCCCGGCCACCCCCGCCGCGCCCAGCAAGCCGTTCAGCCTGCCGGTGCAGGTCGTGGCCCGGCGCATCCATGCCGCCCGTGTGGAGCTTGGGGCTGGCGTGCTGGGGACCGCCGCGGTGGCGTCGCTGGACGGCAGCGCCGACCTGCCGAGCCTGCAGGCCGGCCGCGCCGACCTCCGGCTGCAGCGGCTGGACGCCGGCGGGACCTATGCGGCGGCCGGGCACCTGGACGCCGAGACCATCGGCCTGACGCTGGATGTGGCGGAGCCGGATGGCGGGCTGATCGCGCACCTGGTGACGCTGCCGGCGTTGGGGCCGATCACCGTCAAGGCGAGCCTGGACGGGCCGCGGTCGGCCGCCGCGACGGCGCTGGCGCTGACCGCCGGGCCGTTGCGGGCGGAGGCGAAGGGCACCCTGGACCTGGTGGGCAACGCGGCGGACCTGGAGGTGTCGGCCTCGGCCCCGGCCATGACGCCGCGGGAGGACGTGTCCTGGGCCGGCATCAACCTGCAGGCCAAGGTGCGCGGCCCCTTCACCAAGCCGGAGGCGAACGGGCAGTTGCGGGTCAATGAGTTGCAGGCGGCCGGGGCGGCGCTGCGGCGGCTGACGGCGGACGTGCAGGGCAATGCCGGGCAGGTCGGGTTGCACCTGGCCGCGGAGGGCGTGCGCCTGCCCGGCCCGGCCCCGGACCTGCTGGCCGCTGCTCCCGTGCTGCTGGACGCCGAGGCGCGGCTGGACGACCCGGCCCGCCCGGTCAGCTTCAGCCTGTCGCACCCGCTGCTGACCGCCAAGGGCCAGGCGCAGACTGGGGGCGCTCTTTCGGCGACCGTTGATCTAACCGCGCCGGACCTGGCGCCGTTCGCGGCCATCGGCAAGGTGGACCTGCAGGGCCGGACCTCGGCGCATGTCGTGGCGGGCGTCGCGGGCGGGGTGACGCGGGTGGACCTGGACGGCACGGTGTCCATCACCGGCGGGCTGGCCCCGGTGCCGGCGCTGGTCGGGCAGGACGCCAAGCTCGGCGTGTCGGCGCAGGTGGCCGGCGCGGACATCACGCTGTCGCGGCTGGAGTTCGCGGGCAAGGCGCTCAGCCTGTCGGCGCAGGGCAGCAGCAAGGCTGGGGTGCTGGACGCGGGCTACAAGGTCGGGCTGGCGGACCTGGCGGCGCTGGCGCCCACCCTGTCCGGCAACGTCGAGCTGGACGGGCGCGCGGCGGGCAAGCCGGATGCGCTCTCGGTGGACGCGCAGGCGCACGGCACGGTCGGTGCGCCCGGCGTGCCGCGCGGGCCGGTGACGGTCCGGGTGGCACTGCAGGGATTGCCCGGCGCCCCGGCCGGGCATGTCGAGGCGGACGGCCAGTTGCTCGGCGCGCCGCTGGCCTTGGCCGTGGACGCGCAGCGGGCCGCGGATGGCACGCTGCACGCCACGATCAGCCGTGCGGACTGGCGCAGCCTGCACGCCGAGGGCGCGCTGACGCTGCTGGCCGGGGCGAAGCTGCCGCAGGGCCGGGTGCAGGTGCGGATGACCCGGCTGGCCGACTTGGACGCGCTGGCCGGGCAGCCGCTGACCGGCGGCGTCACCGCCGACCTGCAGTCGGGGGATCAGGACGCCCGGCTTGAGGCGGCGCTGCAGGATGCCGGGCTGCCCGGCGCCCGTGTCCACCATGCCACGCTGACGGCGCGGGTGGCTGATCCCACCACCCGGCCCGTCGTGACGGCGGCGCTGGCGGTGGAGGGGATCGAGGCCGGGGGCACCACCGGCTCGGCTAAGGTGGACGTGTCGGGGCCGCAGGATGCGTTGTCCGTGCGGACCACGGCGGCGCTACGGGTGCAGGGCACCGATGCGGCGGTGACGGGCGCTGCAGTGGTGGACGCGCCGGGCAAGCGGGTGGCGCTGTCGCAGTTGCAGGTGGCGGCGAAGGGCGAGACGCTGCGGCTGCTGGCGCCGGCCACGGTGCGGTTCGGCGACGGGGTGGCGGTGGACCGGCTGCGGCTGGGGCTGCGACAGGCGGTGCTGGAAGTCGCGGGGCGGGCGTCGCCGACGCTGGACCTGACCGCCAGCCTGCGCGCCCCGGCCGACATCGCCGCCATCGTCGCGCCGGACCTGGCGGCGGATGGCGCGGTGACGCTGGACGCCAAGCTGACCGGGACGCCGGCCCGCCCGGGCGGCACGGTGAAGCTTGCGGCGACGGGGGTGCGGCTGCGCTCCGGGCCGGGGCGGGCGGTGTCGGCGGCGAACCTGGCCGCAACGGTGGACCTGGCTGGCACCGCGGCGCGGGTCGATGCGCGGCTGACCGCCGGCAGCGCCGTGCAGTTGGCGGTGACGGGGCAGGCGCCGCTGGGCGCCGGGGCGCTGAACCTGCGGGCACGGGGCGGGATCGACCTTGTCGTGCTGGACCCGGTGCTGACCCCGGCCGGGCGGCGGGCGCGGGGGCGGGTGACGCTGGATGCGGGCGTCACCGGCACCGCCGCCGCGCCGCGGGCGGAGGGGACGGTGCAACTGGCCGGGGGCGAGATCCAGGACTTCGCCCAGGGCGTGCTCATCACCGACCTGGCGGCCAGCCTACGGGCGGAGGGCAACACGGTGCGGCTGGTGAGCCTGCAGGGCAAGGCCGGGCCGGGCACGGTGGCGGCGTCGGGCACGGTGGGGGTGCTGGCGCCGGGGCTGCCGGTGGACTTGACCGTCACGCTCCGCAACGCGCGGCCCCTGGCCTCCGACCTGCTGACGGCCGACCTGGATGCGGACCTGACGCTGCGCGGGGCGGTTGCCGCGTTGCAGGCGGCCGGGAGCATCACCGTGCGGACCGCCGAGATCCGCATCCCCGAGCGCCTGCCCGCCTCCGTGGCGGTACTGGACGTGCGCCACCCCGGCGAGCGCCCGCCCGCCCCGGCCGCGGCGGGCAACGCGGTCGGCCTGGACCTTACGGTGAAGCTGCCACAGGCGGTATTCGTGCGCGGGCGCGGCGTCGATGCGGAGCTGGCGGGCAACCTGCGCATCCAGGGCACCAGCCTGGCGCCGAAGGTCGGCGGCGGCCTGGACATGCGGCGCGGCAGCATCAGCGTTGCCGGCACCACCCTGACGTTTTCCCGTGGCAAGGTGGGGTTCGACGGCACGGGGGTGACGGGGAAGATCGACCCGACGCTGGACTTCGCCGCCGACAGCGTGACCACGAGCGTGACGGCGACCCTGGCCGTCACGGGCTATGCCAGCAAGCCGAAGATCAGCCTGACCAGCGTGCCGGAACTACCGCAGGACGAGGTGCTGGCGTACTTGCTGTTCAAGCGCAGCGCGAAGGACCTGGGGCCGTTCCAGTTGGCGGAGATTGCGGCGGCGGTGGCGGACCTGACCGGGGTGGGCGGCGGCAGCCTGAGCAACCCCTTGGAGCGGGTGCGGAAAGGGCTGGGGCTGGACCGGCTCGGGGTGGGGAGCAGCAGCGGGCCGACCAATGCCGCCGGCGGCAGCAGCAGCGCGAACGCGGCGCCGTCGGTGGAGGCCGGGCGGTATGTCGCCAACGGGGTGTATGTGGGCGCCAAGCAGGGCACGACGGGGGAGGGCACCGGGGCGACGGTGCAGATCGACATCACCAAGGGGCTAAAGCTGCAGACCGACGTCGGGACCGGGCAGGGCGGGAACCAGGTAGGGGTGACCTACCAGTTCGAGTATTGAACCCGCCGAGGTCGCGGTTTGACGGTCGTTCACGTCATTCCTTAATGCATTTGCCTGAACATTCCGTATCGGCCCGTGTTACTGCATCAAAACGAGGTCGTGTTGGCGAACGATCCATTAACGACTGCATAACAGCCCTTGGTGCGACCCATTTAAGCCGGATGGATGACACGGGGTGAAGTTCGAGGGTCCGTCATGACAAGTCCCGCCCGCCTCTGGATGGCTGCCGCCGCTGCCCTGCTCGGCCTCACCAGGCCCGGCGCGGCGGAACCGTTCACGCTGGACCCGCAAGCGGCGGGGCTGCATGGGTCGAGCTTCACCGAAGACGCGCTGGTGCTGAGCGACTACGCGCAGATCAACTTCTCCAACAACGGCACGAGCTTCGTCGATACCGGCATACTGCCGGTCCTCGGCTTCACGTTGGGCGGCGCGCCGGTGACGCCGCCGGGCTTTGCGACGCCGGATGGCACGGGTTGGGGTGCCTACGTGCAGTATGCCGGAACCGGCACCGAAAGCTATACGGCAGCCGGGGTTCCGTCGGCGGCGACGTTCAGCACGCTCACGTACCAGATCATCGGCTACAATGGCCTGGCAACGTTTGGGTTCGCACCGGACGGCAGCGCTGCCGTTGGCGGCCAGGTCGCGGACGCCGTTACGCTGGCGTCGGGGTCGTTGATCTCGGGGCAGCTTGCCTTCATCCCAGGCCCGGACGGGCTGACGATCAACGGGACGGCGGCGACCACCATCGACATGGCCGCGCCGGGGTTCTTCCAAGGGGCGCCGAGCCAGTTCGACGTCACCTTCATCCAGCCGCCGGCCGAGTACTTCTTCACCTCGCAGACGACGTTGGAGATCGACGGCGGCAACAGCTCCACCGGGGTGCTGACCACCGTGCCGGAGCCTGCGTCGCTCCCGTTGCTTGGCCTGTCCCTGGCCTTGCTTGGCTGCCCCTGGTTCGCGCGCCGCGGCGGCGTTTAGGGCGGCGGCGGGGCCTGGCTGCAACGGCGCGGCGAGCGCGTCAGCGGCCCAGCGTGTGGTATTCGGCGTTGGGCATCATATCCACGGCGTGCGCGACGCGGTTGGTGTAGTTGAAGAACGCCGCGACCTCGGCGATGTCAAAGATGTCGGCGTCGGCGAAACCGTGGCAGCGCAGGGCCTCGCGGTCCGCCTCGGTCACGGTGTGGGGCGCCGCGGTCAGTTGCAGGGCGAAGTCCAGCATGGCGCGCTGCCGGGGCGGCAGGTCGGCGACGCGGTAGTTGAAGGCCATCATCTCGCCGAGCTGCGGGTCGCCCGACAGCTTGCGGACGGCGGCGCCGTGCGCGACCAGGCAGTAGTAGCAGCGGTTCCACGACGACACCGCGACGGCGATCATCTCGCGCTCCAGCTTGGAGAGGCCCAGGGGAGCCAGCATCAGCTCGTCATACAGGCGGATGAAGTTGCGCAGGCGTTCCGGGCGGATCAGCCAGGCGCGCAGCACGTTGGGGACGAAGCCGAGCTTGTCGCGGCACTTCTGGAAATAGGGCTGCAGGTCCTCGGGGAGCGTGCCTTCGTCGGCCTCGGCGAGGGCGGTGACGTGGGTGGGTTGCGGCATCACTGCTTCTCCAAGACGCGGGGGGTCTCCAGGGCGCGGGCCTGCTCGCGCAGGACGAACTTCTGCATCTTGCCGGTGCTGGTCTTGGGCAAGGGTCCGAACACCACCGTGCGCGGCACCTTGAAGCGGGCCAGGCGCTCGCGGCAGAAGGCGATCACTTCCTCCGGGGTTGCGGAGGCGTCGGGCTTCAGGGTCACGAAGGCGCAGGGCGTCTCGCCCCAGGTCGCATCGGGCCGGGCGACGACGGCGGCCTCCAAGATGGCGGGGTGGCGGTACAGGACGCTCTCGACCTCGATGGTGGAAATGTTCTCGCCGCCGCTGATGATGATGTCCTTACTGCGGTCGCGGATCTCCAGGTAGCCGTCGGGGTGGCACACGCCGAGGTCCCCGGTGTGGAACCAGCCGCCGGCGAAGGCCTCCTCGGTCGCCTTGGGGTTCTTCAAGTACCCCTTCATGACGATATTGCCGCGCATGAACACCTCGCCCATCGTGACGCCATCGTGCGGAACGGGCTGCAGGGTGAGGGGGTCGGCGACCATGACGGCCTCCTGCACGGGGTAGGCGACGCCTTGGCGGGCCTTGAGGCGGGCCTGCTCCTCGTCGGGCAGCGCGTCCCATTCCTCGTGCCAGGCGCAGACGGTGACGGGGCCGTAGGTCTCGGTCAGGCCATAGACGTGGGTGACCTGGTATCCCAGGCGCTCCATGCCCTCCAGCACGGCGGCGGGCGGCGCGGCGCCGGCGGTCATCATGCGGACGGGATGCGGGCGGGGCTGCACGCCGGGGTGGTTCAGCATCAGGCCCATGACGATGGGGGCGCCGCACAGGTGGGTGACCCCCGCGTGGTCCATGGCGTGCAGGATCGCCGCCGCCTCGACCCGGCGCAGGCAGACGTTGGTCCCGGCCATCGCGGCAACGGTCCAGGGGAAGCACCAGCCGTTGCAGTGGAACATGGGGAGGGTCCAGAGGTACACCGGATGCTGCGCCATGCCCCACGTCAGGGCGTTGCCGACGGCGTTCAGGTAGGCGCCGCGGTGGTGATAGACCACGCCCTTGGGGTTGCCCGTGGTGCCGCTGGTGTAGTTGAGGGCGATGGCGTCCCACTCGTCCCCGGGCATCTGCGGGTCATATCCGGGATCGCCGCCGGCGAGGAAGGCCTCGTAGTCGGTGCTGCCGACCGGGGCGCCGGGCGGGGCGAGGGCGTCGTTGATGTCCACGACGTAGGGGCGGGACTCCTCGGGCATCATGGCCAGGGCGGCGCCGATGGTAGGGGAGAACTCGCGGTCGGTCAGCAGCACGCGGGCCTCGCCGTGGGCGAGGATGAAGGCGATGGTGGCGGCGTCAAGGCGGATGTTGAGGGCGCACAGGACGGCGCCGAGCATGGGAATGCCGAAGTGGGCCTCGACCATGGCGGGGGTGTTGGGGGCCATGACGGCGACGACCTGGCCGCGCTGCACGCCGTGCCGGGCGAGGGCGGAGGCGAGGCGGCGGGTGCGGGCGTAGGTTTCCGCCCAGGTGGCGGTGTGGGGGCCGTGGACGATGGCGGGGCGGTCTGGGAAGACCTGGGCGGTGCGGCGGATGAAGCTGATGGGTGAGAGCGGAACCCAGTTGGCTGGGCCTTGCGGCATGTTGAACAAGGGTTGGTTCCTCCGGCTTGTCGGCTCTGGTCCACTCAACGACGTCATGGCCACTTCAGCTTCGTATATTGTAATGCCCTCGAATATGAAAGTCGATGAACTCGCTGAATAATCTAAGCAGGCTTGCGCGGTTCGCCACACAGATGGCCTGCGACCGTGCCAAGCCGCGCAAGCCTGGTTAGGTTTTCATCCCTGCGCAAACCTGCAGAGGTTTGCTTGGCAATCACCTTCTGCTGCAGTGGCGCCCAATCAGTTGACGCCTCGCCGAAAGTCTTGGCATTTGTGGATATTGAATATCAACGTGAGTCTATGAGGTAATCGGCAAATGGGATGCTGGCACCAAGATTTTTGTGACCTTGGAAACTGGGCTAATAGAGCCTGCAAAGATATGACAGAATTGGTTTGCGGTAGGGATCCCGGTCAGGGGATTGATGCCGTAGCCTGATGCCATGGTTGATCCTGCCTTGATCCGTGCCCGGTTTGCGTCCTTGTCGCCGCACCTGGACGAGCGCGGCCGGCGGCTGCTGGCGGCGTCGGAGGCTGCGGGCCATGGCGGCATCGTGGCCGTGTCGCGTGCGACCGGCCTGGCGCCGAGCAGCATCGGGCGCGGCCTATGCGAGTTGGCCGGGGGCGCGGTGCTGGCGGACGGCCTCGTGCGCCAGCCCGGCGGTGGGCGCAAGGCTTGCAGCGTCCGACCCCGGCCTGCTGGGGGCGCCGCTGGCATTGGTGCGGCCGGGCGAGCGGGGCGACCCAATGTCGCCGCTGCGCTGGACCTGCAAGAGCCTGCGCCGGCTGGCCGACGAGTTGACGGCCCAAGACCACCCGGTCAGCCACCCG
>CAXTFY010000019.1:0-11262 GCA_964243265.1 uncultured Acetobacteraceae bacterium
CCCCTGGATTGCCGCGTCGCAAGCGCTCCTCGCAATGACAGATGGGGCAATGACAGATGGGGCGATGACAGACGGAGGCAGGGGCAGAACGGTCATCGCGAAGGGCCGTTGGAATGAGGTCGCGATGGCGCGCGACAGAGACGGCGTGCTCGTGGCTATGCCGCTGCAGTGACGGCGGCGACCTCGGCCCAAACCCGGAAGGCTTGGGTGCGGTCGGCTCGATACCGGTTGGCAGGCAGTTGAAGAGGGCGGAGATGGAAGATGTCGTTGATCCCATCATGGGCGGACAGGAAACGCTGCGCCTAGAGCATGTTTGGTGCAAGTAGAGACACCAAACATGCTCTAAGCAAACCTCTGCAGGTTTGCGCACAGATGAGACCTAAGCAGGCTTGTGCGGCTTGGTACGGCCGCAGGCCATCTGTGTGACAAGCCGCACAAGCCTGCTTAGGCTTGGTTTTTGCGAGCATCTGTTCGGCTCAAGCGAAGCCGCTTGATCTGAACATGCTCTAGCCGGCTGACTTGAACCGCCGCATCTGCCGCTCTCGCCGTCGCGTGGGCTGGTGCGAGGTCTCTGCCCCCCGGTTCAGGCCTTTATGCCTCCTATGCTCGACCAAGGGCATCACCCGGCGCTTGGCTGCCCATGGTTTGCCAGCATATCCGCAACCATGACACGAGCCGGGCAGGCCTGCTTCTTCAGCAGCTTGCGTAGCCTGCTGCATCGGCCGCACCTGCAGCGTTACCAGCCCAATCCATGCAGCAATGCCGCGTGATCACCTCCCACGATCTTGCATGGTCTTTTGGAAACAGGCCATGGAGCTACGTCGTAGCCGCTCGGCCACGCCATCCATGGTTGATTACGGGAGGATTGCACGCATGACTGCACCGACGCCGCCCCGGCTCACGCTTGATCGGATCAACACGCACGTCCTGAGCGTGCCGCTCCGCCGCCCAATCGTCGGCAAGGTCGGCGAGTATCACCATTGGCCCTTTATCCTGATCGACGTCGTCACCAAGGAGGGCATCGTTGGCCACGGCTACCTCGAGCCATACCGCGCGAGCGCCACGGGATCGATCCTTGCCCTGATCGACGACATGGCGGCGCACCAGCGTGGCAAGCCGGTCGCGCCGTTTGACCGCTTCGAGGAAGCGATGCGCGCGCTGCACTTCAACGGCCGGCAAGGCACGCCGTTGATTGCGATGGCCGGCATCGACATGGCGATGTGGGACGCACTGGCCAAGGCAGCCGGCGTTCCCCTGGCCGTGCTCCTGGGCGGCACAGTTGGCCCGGTGCGCGCCTACAACACCAACGGGCTGTGGCTCATCCCGCTGGAGCGGATCGCGGACGAGGCGGCGTCGCTGGTGGCGGAAGGCGACTTCAAGGCGATCAAGATCCGGCTCGGCCGCGACCGCGTGCGCGATGACGAGAAGGCGATCGCGGAGGTGCGCCGGGCCGTCGGCGACGACATCGTCCTGATGAGCGACTTCAACCAGGGCCAGTCGCTGACCTCAGCGCTACGCCTGCTGCACGCGCTCGACGACCAAGGGCTGGAGTGGTTCGAGGAGCCGATTGTGTTCGACGACTACGCCGGTTGCGCGCGCCTGGCGAACGAGTTGAAGACGCCGGTCTCGATCGGCGAGAACATCTTCGGGCCACGCGACTTCCTGCATGCCGTCCAGGCAGGCGCGGCCGATTGCTACATGCCAGACCTGATGCGAATCGGCGGGGTCACGGGCTGGCTCCGCACCGCTGCCATCGCCGGCGCGGCGAACCTGCCGCTGTCGAGCCACCTCTACCCCGAGTTCTCCGCCCACCTGCTGCGGGTCAGCCAGAGCGCCGATTGGCTTGAGTGGCGGGACTGGGGCAACCCGGTCCTGGCGGAACCGTTCCCGGTCCGCCATGGCGCGATCCACATTCCGGACCGGCCGGGCGCAGGGATCGCTTGGGACGAGGCCGCCGTGAAGAAGTTTGCCGTCTAGGGGCGCAAGGACCCCAGCACCGCGCCGCACGCGACGCCGCCTTCCGCACCTGGAGCAAGATGGCCGGCGTCGCGTCCGCAGCGCGAAGCCCTGACCAGTAAATTCCGCAGTCGATAGGAGGGCCGGCCCGGGGTTTGCCTGCCGCGCCATGGCGGTGCACGCCGTCTTGATGGCAAAGTCGGCCAAGGTCCGTTCGTAACGGCTGTGGGTTCGTTCGGACCACTCGCCGCCGAGCGGACACTGCGCCCGACGGGGCGGTGAGCGGAGAGTGACGGTGATCGAGGCAGGGGCGGGCCAACGCTCCAAGTTTCAAGCCGGACTGAAGCCGAGTCCGGCAACAAGCAAGAGAGTAGGCTCACCTAACCAATACAGTAACGCCCGCGGGTTGATCGAAGGCTGCCAGGACCCCGTCATTGGCACCAAGGGTTCGGGCAGACAGAAGCCGCGCTTGAGCGACCAGGATAAGGCGCATAGCAGCCGATCCGTTGGTACTGCGGCTCAGGCTTTCAACATCGGGCAACCGCCCGCTTCCAAAGGCCGAAAAGCCACCTCCTTCGGAACAGTGGCAAGCAGCTTGTAGCAGTCCCACTCGCCGTGGCTCGCATCCGGCGTCTTCACCTGGAAAAGATACATCGGGTTCAGCTTGCGACCGTCAGGGCGGATCTCACCGGGGCCAAACAGCGGATCATCCGTCGGCATCGCCTTCATGGCCGCCACGGTTGCCCGGCCACTGCGTTGTGCCTCCGCCACTCCCATGCTGCGGACGGTCTTGAGATAGTGTGTCACAGCCGAGTAGTCGCCGGCCTGGAACATCGTTGGCATGCGGCCACCGAAACCAGCGCCGAACTGCTGGCTCCACGCGCGCGTGCCGTCGTTCATGTCCCAGTAGAAGGCAGACGCGAGCACCAGCCCCTGCGCCGTCTCCAAGCCGAGCGCGTGCACGTCGGCAATTGTCAGCAGCATGGCGGCCAGCCGCGTTCCACCCCTGGTAAGACCAAACTCGGCCGCCTGCTTGATGCAATTCGTGGTGTTGGTGCCGCTGTTCGCGAAGGCGACCACCTTCGCCCCACTCGCCTGCGCCTGCAGCAGGAATGAGGAGAAGTCCGTCGTGCCGGGATAGGGCGTGAACACGCTCCCAATCACCTTGCCGCCGGCAGCGGTCACCGCCCGTTCGGTGTCGGAAGCAAGCGTGTGGCCGAAGGTGTAATCGGCGCCGATGATGAACCATGTGTCGCCCCCGACCTTGGTCACGGCGCTGCCGGTCGCGTTGCCGAGCGCCCAAGTGTCGTAGGTCCACTGCACATGGTTAGGCCCGCAGGCCGTGCCGGTGAGGGCGGAGGTGGCGGCGGCGGTGAACAGCGCCACACGGTCGCGCTGCCGTACCAGGTCGGCGACGGCGAGGGCGGCGGCGGAGTTGTTGACGTTGACGATCACGTCCACGCCGCGGTTGTCCAGCCAGTCCCGCGCGATCTGCAGCCCGATGTCAGCCGAAGCCTGGTGGTCGGCGGAGATCACCTCGACCGGCAACCCCGGCGCACCCGTCATCGCACTGGCCGCCGCCATCTGCGCCGCCAATACCGACCCGGGACCGGTGCCGGACGCGTTCGGACCCGACAATTCGGTCAGCACGCCGACGCAGATGGGCTTGTCCGCAGCCGAGGCCGGAACGGCGCGAAGTCCCGCCGATGCGCTGAAAGCCGCCGCCCCCTGCACAAGCTGACGGCGGCTGACCGGACGCTGCATGGTGTTGCTCTTCTCGTTGGTGGCCGTGAAGGTAACGCCGGGCCACAGCCGCTGCCAAGGCGCGCGGGAGAGGAAGCGGGAGCATAGGATGCCGGACGAACGACCGAGCCTCAGAGCGTTGATCGGGAGGCAAACCCCCACGGTGGCGCCGCTGGTGCTGAACGGCCTCATGGCGCGCCTGGCGGAACAGGCCGGGTTCGAGGCCCTCTACCTCGGCGGCGGGGCGATGGGTTACCTGACGACGGTCACGGAGGCGAACCTCTCGCTGACCGACATGGTCCAGGCCGGCATCGGCATCACCGGCGTCAGCTCCCTGCCGCTGATCCTGGACGGCGCCTGCGGCTGGGGCGACCCCATGCACATGCACCGCACCATCGGCATGGCGGAAGCCGCCGGGTTCGCCGGCATCGAGATCGAGGACCAAATCCTACCCAAGCGCGCGCACCACCACATCGGGCTTGAGCACATAATCCCGAGCGACCTGATGGTGGCCAAAGTCACCGAGGCCGTTGCGGCCCGTCGCAGCCGCGACTTCGTGCTGATCGCTCGCACCAACGCCTTGCGGACAGATGGACTGGACGAGGCGCTTCGCCGCGGCGAGGCGTATGCCCGGGCAGGGGCCGACATGCTGTTCGTGCTGGCCCGGCAACCCGAAGCGTTGCGGGCCATCGCCGAACGGCTGCCGCCTCCGCTGATGTACATGACACCTGCGGGTGGCCTGTCGGACGCGGGGATGACGCCAGCGGAGTTGGGCAAGCTGGGCTACACGCTCATCGTCGATCCCTCCACACCGCTGCTGGCGATGTACCAGGCCCTCCGCCGCAGCTATGCCGCCATAGCCGCTGGCCTGCCCGACCCGGTGATCGGACGGGAGGCAACGGCGGAGCAGGACCTTGTGCACGAGACGATCGGACTGTCGAAGCTGCTGGACATCGAGAGGCGCACCGTAGAACGCTGAGCGGCGCGGCGATGGCGTTGATGAAACGTTGATCGGCGTGGCAAGCGTTGTCGCATGGATTACAGGTGGGCCAACGCCGTGGCCACCGGCATCGTCTTGGGCGCGTTGGCGCTCCTGGCCGGTCTGAACACGTGCTCAACAACGCACCAGCCTGGGTCGCCTTTGATCGACGGCTGATATTGTATCGCGATGCTGATTGGGGGGAAATACTTGCGCCGCGTCGTCCTCGTCGCCGTCGGTCAGCACGAAGGTTGCGGTCCCGCCGGTGATGGAGTCCACGCCGAGGTGCAGCTTGAGCCAGCGTCGGCGCAGCCGGCCGTGCTTGGCCGCACACCACTTGCCCTGGCCGAACAGCTCAAGCCCTGTCCAGCACCAGGTGCACCGGCCCGGTACCGGCCCGAACGCGCGGGTGGCGGCCTGCAAACGCCTGACTGCGGCGGTTCAGGGTCGTGTGGTCCGGCACGGCCGGGTCAAGGCCAAGCAGCGCAAGGACGCTGCGGGCGAAGCCTTCCGCCTGCCGCAGGGTGAGGTGGAACACGAGCCGCAGCGTCGGCACCAGCTCAATGGCCAAGTCAGAGTAACGCGGCTGTCCGCCCGGTGTGTTCCGCCGCGGTGCTTGCCATCCCGCAAGCGCTGCCTTGTCCACCCAGAATGTGATGTCACCCCGCCGGCACAGCCCCGCCTCGTAGGCTGCCCAGTTCGTGACCCGGTAGCGGGCCCGGGGAATGCGATGACGGCGCGCGGCGTTGTGCTTATGGGATGGCCCGCCCTCTTCCCTGCGGCGCTAGGCTGCGGGGGCAACCGGAGGAAAGGAGGCCGTGGCATGAACACAGCGGTTCTCGGGATCGATTTGGGCAAGAACAGCTGCAGCGTTGTCGGTCTGGACAGCAGCGGGAAGGTCGTCCTGCGGCGGCGCCTGAGCCGGGACGGCGTCGTCAAGCTGGCGTCGGGGCTGCCGGGCTGCGTGGTGGCGATGGAGGCGTGCTGCGGGGCGCACCACCTGGGCCGTAGGCTGCGTGGGCAGGGCCATCAGGTGCGGCTGATGTCACCCGAGTACGTGCGCCCCTATGTCAAGGCGCAGAAGAACGACGACCGGGACGCGGAGGCGATCGCGGAGGCGGCGACGCGGCCGACCATGCGCTTTGTCGAGCTGAAGAGCGAGGAGCAGCTCGACCTGCAGAGCCTGCACCGCGCGCGGGAGCGGCTTGTGGGTGAGAGGACGGCGCTGATCAACCAGATGCGCGCCATCCTCCTGGAGCGCGGCATCATCGTGCCCCAGGGACGGCGCAAGCTGGAGGTGTTTCTCGAGACCTTGCTGGCCGCGGAGCAGGTCCCGCTCAGTCCGCGAACCAGGCTGCTGATCGAGGACCAGCGCGCCGAGTGGCGCGACCTGGACCGGCGCATTGAGGCCTTCGACGAGGAGTTCGCGCGGCAGGCCCGCACGGACGAGGCTGCCCGGCTGCTGACCACGATCCCAGGCGTCGGGCCGTTGAACGCCACCGCCCTGGTCGCCGCGATCGGCCGCGCCGAGACGTTCGGGCGTGGCCGGGACCTAGCCGCCTGGCTGGGGCTGGTGCCGAGACAGGCAACCACGGGCGGCAAGCCGAAGCTGCTGGGGATCAGCAAGCGTGGCAACGTCTACCTGCGCAAGATGCTGATCCACGGCGCCCGCGCGGCCCTGCCGACGCTGTCAAAGGGCGAGACGCCTCTGGGCGGGTGGCTGCGAGGGTTGGCTGCCCGGGCGCACAGGAACACCGTGGTCGTGGCGCTTGCCGCCAAGCTGGCGCGGATCGTCTGTGCGGTCCTGCACAGCGGGCAGGGGTTCAAGATGCAGGCTGCGACAGCGTCGTAGCGCACGGGATCAGCCGCGAGCGCTCGCCCGGCGCAAGCGGCTGCATGGGGTCTGCGGGTGGTGTAAGCGAGATGGCCTGACAGTCGACCGGTGTTCTGGAACCCTGTGCCATTCAATGGCGCTCGACGCCGATGTGCTTATGAGGACCAGGACGCGCGGGTCTCCATCTTGGCCGAGGCGTTGCTCCGAGACCGGATACGTTGACGCAGACTAACCAGACGAGCTCGCGAGAAACCACTTGCAGACGGGGCGGGCCATACGTTGAACGGCATGGAAAAAACAGACTTGCCCCTCCAGGGTCAGGCCACCCGGGCGTCCATGCACCAGCGCCGTGCCGGACTACGGTCGCACTTTCACCAGTGACGCCTCACCGTTGCCGAATGACCAGTCGTCAGCATTGACCGGCACCAGGCTGATGCAGACATCCTCCCGCCGTACGCCGAGTTTCGTGTGCAAGTCGTCTGCGACTCGCTTGTAGAAGCTACGTTTCTGGTCGAGCGTGCGGCCCGCCACCAGCGTGAGCTGGACGAAGATGCAGCCCTGTGTCCGGTGAATGCCCAGGAACTCCGGGTCGAAGATGAAGTCCTCCGGGGCGTGTTCCGCGATCACCTGGAAGCGGTCGTCCTTCGGCGCACCCAGGGTTTCGTGCATGGCCTGATAGACCACGTCCCCCACGGTTTGCCGGAACTCTGCGGAGTTGCCGCGGATCATGTCTATCCGGGCGAATGGCATGATAACTCCCCTCCACTGCTTGGAACCGTCAGGTCCGACGGCGTGCCATCACTTGCGGGCGAGCGTGTGACGGTGGGACTGGCCAACGCCGGCCTTCACAGGCGCGCTGAGCCTGTTCTTTCGGCTGCCGGGTCGGCGGGCCAACGTGCCTGGACCTCATCCATCTTCCGCGCCAGGTTCTGGGGGGTGAGGATACCCTTCTGGAACAGAATGTTGGCGAAGGCCGCGATCCAGCGTTCGTAATAGCTGAGCTTGCCGACGATCTCGGTCCCGAGCGCCTCTACCCCCCGCCGCTTCTCTTCGGTGTTGATGATCTTGTGGAAGTCGAGCACGTCGGCGAGCGCATGGCACCGCTTCTCCCAGGGTTCAAGCTCGTGCTCGACGCGCTGGATGGGATCGGCCGGAAGGCCACCGACGTCGTTCGGCAGACGCGTCAGGAGGTGCTCGGTTTGGGTCATTGGATGCCTCTTCCTGGCTCGATGCTGACCAGGGCCACGCCGATCATCGCATCGCGCGTTACGAGGGCAGCCAGTTGCTCCTCGGTGTAGCCGCTCGTGCCTTCGGGGCGCATCGGCAGCACGAGGTAGCGGACCATCGCGGTCGAGTCGCTGACGCGGACCTCGACGTCATCGGCGATGACGGTGCCGAACTCGGCCAGCATCGCCCTGGGTTCCGACACGGCCCGGGCGCGGTAGGGCTTGAGCTTGTACCAATCAGGCGGCAGGCCGAGTACCGGCCGCGGGTAGCATGAGCACAGCGTGCAAACGATGAGGTTGTGAACCCTATCGGTGTTCTCGAGCACGATGAGCCCGGTGTCGTCGTAGAAGTTGATGCCGAGTTCCTCGCAGGCCGCGCGGCCATCGGCGAGCAGCCGCGCGCGGAATGCGGGATCGACCCAGGCGCGCGCCACGACCTTCGCGCCGAGGGCGGGCGTGCGCGAGTCCAGCACCTCGATCTGGCGGCGGATCTCGTCCGGGCCAAACAGGCGCCTCTCGATGAGAAGCTCCCGGACGGCGGTTTCCATGATGTCGTAATAGCCGGGGCGACCGGATTGGCTGACTTCGGCGTGCGGTTGATCGTGCCCGTGGCCATGGTCGTGATGCCTTGCATGCGCGCTCATGCCTCAGATCCTTTCCAGCCAAGTCTCGAAAACTTCGATGCGCAATCCATCCCGGGAGGAGCCGGCATAGTTCGGCCAAATCTCGGTCATGGGAAAAGCGACGCGGTAGTAGTGCAGTCTTTTGCCGGCGTTGCGACCGTAGCCTTCCTCCTCGTTGTCGATGCCGGCGGGCTTGATGACCGCCTCCACCGAACCGGCCTTGCCGCGCAGATAGAGAGGCACCCGGTAATGGCCGACCGGGGAGCGTGTCGAAACCCTGACCGGATCGCCTGGCCGGAACACTGGCGCCTCTCCGGAGGCCAGCACGATCTCGGGCATCCCAGCACTGTGTGACACTGTATCCGGCATCGGTTTACTCCTCTGCACTCAAGCCGTAGCCGACCGGAAGCAGCTTGCGTCGCCGCTGCGTGTGCGGCTTGCGGAGCTGCGCGGGATCGCAGCCAGTCGGAACAGCCGCATGGAAACCATGGGGCGGTCACGTCCGCATCTGGCCATAGGTGCGCTCAACCTGTGCACGAAGCGACAGGACGGACAGATCGGCCTCGTGCGGAATGACGTGACCAGCCGCAGCGGGGTCGGCGAGCAGCGTTGCACGGATCGCCTCCAGGTCGCCAAGGACGCCCTCCAGCGGCTGGCCCCGTTGCATACGGTCACCGACCTCCCTGTGCAGCGCCACGAAGAACCCCCGCTGGTCGGCAAGCAGCACCGCACCGCCGCGTGCGCCATGGCCGGGGCAAACGACCAAGGGATCGAGCGCCTGCAAGGTGGCGAGCGTGTCCACCCACGGCGCCATCTCCGAGTCGCGGACAATGTTGAACGGGCCGTTGAGGCCAGGTCGCCGGTGAACAGCACGCGCTCGTTCGGCAGCCAAGCGACCGCGTCGCCACGGGTATGGCCGAGCCCAGGGTGCAGCAGCTCGACACGGCGCCCATCCGCGCCGTCCAGCACCAAGGCTTGCTCGAAGACCTGCGTGGGCGCCATAACAGGCGCTGCCGCCACGTCCGGCCGGAGCTTGGCAACCTGCTTCCAGCGGCCTGGCTGGCCGCCAAAGGCGCCGGTCTCGTAACGCCGCAGCTCCTCGGCCATGCCGGAATAGGCCACCACGGCCGCGCCCGTGCGCCCGGCGACCACGCGGTTGCCGTAGACGTGGTCGCCATGGTGGTGCGTGTTGAACAGGAAGCGGACCGGCTTGTCCGTCGTGCGCCGCACGGCGGCAAGCAGCGTGTCGGCGCGTGCGGGCATGTTGGCGTCGATGATCAGCACATGGTCGCCGAGCACCACCCATCCGTTGTTGCACATCAGGCTGCGGATTGCGTCAGCCGCGCCGGCCTGCGTGCCGTCCTGGAAGTAGCGGGTTTCCCCCATGAGGAAGAACACGCCGGGCGCGACCTCGTCCGGTTCTGCCGGGGCAACCACGTCCGGCGCCACCGGCTCGGCGGCGAGCGCTCCACGGGGTCGTCCGCCCAGCCACGCCGCCAGCCCGGCACCAGCGGTACCGTGCAGCAGGCCGCGCCGGGACAGGTCTTCGATCAGGCAGGCTTCGCACATGATACGTCTCCGGGTCCGCGGCTGCAGCTCATCGTCCTCGCCTTTCAGGCGGCTGGCGGCGGCAAGGGCCGGTCAAGTGCTCAAGGCGCGCAACTCGCCCCGCGCGATCCCGGCCAGGGTGCGGACGAGCAGCCCGGCAATGGTCAGCGTCGCAAGCACCAGCAGCGCCAGCGCGATCGCATCGGTGATCACCCCAGGCTCGGCCGCCGCGAAGCGCAGCGCCGCGATCGCGGAAGCAGCGAGCGGGAAGCTCACCGCCCACCACGAAACCCGGAACGGACAGCAGCTCGGCAGGCTGCGGAGCCGGCCCAGCAGCACCGCGAGCATGAACAGCGTCAGCACGTAGAGCGCCTCCGCGAACAGGTCCACCTGACCCGTCGTCGCGACGTACGTCGAGAAGCCGACCGCAAACGGCGCCACCAGGATCAGCAGCGTCGGCTGCAGCGCATCCGGCATGGGCGGCTCGAACACCAGGCGCGAGAAGATCAGCGTGAACAGCGGCACGGCAAAGAACAGCCCCACCGCCAGGCCCAGCACCACGACGCCGTGCATCGGCGGCAGGCCAAGCGACGGCAGGGCCAGGGGCACGTCCAGCAGGCCGACCACCGGGACGATCCAGGCCGGCGTCGCGTGCGCCACCTGCTGCCGGTCGCTCATCCAGCGGCTGACGATCATCCAGGCGAACGCCACCATGCCGGCCGCGCCGACGCCCCACACCACCTGGGCCAGCAGCAGGCTCACCGGCGCCAGGATGATCGGCAGCAGGAGCAGGCTGATCAGCGCCGTGCCGAACAGGTTGCCGGCGATGGGATGGCGGAACTCGGCGCCGACGGCGGCCGGCGCGGTCACGAGCTTCACCGCGTAGCCGAGCGCCAGCAAGACGAACGCCGCCACCGCAACGGCGCCGATCCCGTCCGCCGCCCATCCCGGGGCGCCGTACCGGGCCTGTGCGAGCCGCCATGCGACGGAAAGCCCGGTCAGGCCCATGACCGAGCCGAACAGACTGACAGGCAGGTAGTCGAGCCGCTGCCGGGCCGGGGCGGTTGCCGGCGCAGCCAGGATGCCGCTCATACCAGGGTGCCCTTCACGATCGTATCTCCTTGATCAGCAGGGCCTGCGCCGGCTCCAGCCGGTTCGCGAGCGCTTCGGGAACGCCGGCCGCCAGCAGCATCGGCGCGACCGGGTGGAACGCCACCAGGGTGCGCCCGTCGGCATCCTCGCGCACAAGCACCCGCAACGGCAGGTCGAGCGCCGCCTGGGGCGCTGCGAGCATGACCGGGGTTCCACCCTTGGCGTTGCCGTAGATCAGCACGACCGTCGGCGGCATGGCCA
>CAXTFY010000019.1:11362-28137 GCA_964243265.1 uncultured Acetobacteraceae bacterium
GTCCCACGATTGGGCATCTGTGCTGCTGCTACGCTGCGGGCCGCCAGGAAGCGGCGCATGGCCGCCCCCACCTCGGCCGCGTGCGTCTCCAACGCGAAATGCCCGGTGTCCAGGAAGGTGACCTCCGCATCCGGCAGGTCGCGCCGGTAGGCGAGCGCGCCGGCGGGTACGAAGTGCGGGTCGTTGCGTCCCCAGACGGCCAGCAGCGGCGGACGGTGCGCGCGGAAATAAGCCTGGAAGGCGGGGTAAAGCGCCAGGTTGCCGGCATAGTCGAGGATCAGGTCGAGCTGGATGTCCGCGGCGCCTGGGCGTGCCATGTAGGCGATGTCCAGCGTGTAGCCGTCCGGCGAGACAAGGCCGGCATCGGCGCCATGCAGGTACTGCCCGGTCCGGATCGCGTCAGGGGTCAGCGACGCGCGGCACGCCTCGCGGTTCTCGGCAGTCGGTGAGGCCCAGTAGGTGCGCCATGGCGCCCAGGCGTCGCTGAGTCCCTCGAGGTAGGCATTGCCGTTCTGGCTGACGATGGCGGTCACCCGCTCGGGATGCGCCATCGCCAGGCGAAGCCCGACCGGCGAGCCGTAATCGAAGATGTAGAGCGCATAGCGTTCAAGCCGCAGCGCCTCGGTGAACCCCTCGACGACCCGTGCGAGGCCGTCGAAGCTGTAGGTGAACGTCCCACGCGGCGGCGCCACCGTGTTGCCGAAGCCCGGCAGGTCCGGCGCGATCACCCGGTAGTGCCCGGCAAGTTCCGGAATAAGGTCGCGGAACATGTGGCTGGCGGTCGGGAAGCCGTGCAGGAGCAGCACGACCGGCGCATCGGCCGGCCCCGCCGCACGATAGAACACCTCGACATCGCCAACCCTTTGCGTCCGGAACTCGACGTGCATGATGGGGTCTCCTGTTTGGCGGGCCTGGCCGCCCAGGGCCGCCGAAGGTTGCTCGTTGCCCGGCCCGGTCAGGCCGGCATGGGTGCCCGGGATGCCTGGTGGACGGCGTGCAAGCCGGACGCCGCCCCGCCGATGTCAACGACGAGCTTGCCGTCGGCACCATGGGCCTGGATGGCGCGGTAGGCGTCGCAGGCCGTCCCGAGCGTGAACCGCCGTGGATCGAGCCGCGGCGTGATCTTGCCCATCTCGGCGAGGCGGGTGGCCTCGCGCATGATCCAGCCGTGGTGCGCCCGGCCCTCTCCCGTCAGCAGCGGCAGCAGGGTGAACACCCCGGAATAGGTCGCCGCGCGGAACGAGAGCGGGGCCAGCAGGTGGGTGCCCCAGCCCAGGGCGCTCACCACGTGCCCGAACCGGCGGACCGACTGGAACGAGGCATCCAGCACCGCCCCGCCCACCGTGTCATAGACGACATCGAACCCGGCGCCCCCGGCATGCTCGGCGACATACGCCTCTACCGGGGTCTCGCGGCTGATCGCGGTTGCCCCCAGCCGTTCGATCAGCACCCGGTCGCGTGCCGATCCCGTCGCGAACACCTGGGCGCCGAACGCCTGGGCGATCTGGACCGCGATGTGGCCCACCCCGCCGGCGCCGCCCTGGATCAGCACCTTGTCGCCGGGCTTGACCGCGGCGCGGTCCACCAGGCCCTCCCAGGCCGTGATGAAGGCCAGGGGCAGCGCGGCAGCCTCGCGCATGGACAACGTCGCCGGCTTGGGCGCCAGCAGCCGGGCATCGACGGCCGCGAACTCGGCGAGCGAACCCTGCAGGCCGCCGACGCCGCCGGTCATCCCATAGACCTCGTCGCCGCGGCGGAAGCCGGTCACGCCGGGTCCGATGGCGTCCACCACGCCGGCCAAGTCGATGCCAAGGATGGCGGGGAGCGGCTGGCGGGCATGCGCCGCCTCGCCCGCGTGGATTTTGATGTCGAGCGGGTTGACGGCGCTCGCGGCGATGCGGACCAGCACCTGACCCGGCCCAGGCACCGGACGGGCCACCGTGGCGACCCTGAACGGGGCGCCGAAGGTTTCGAGCACTGCGGCCTGCATCAACCCCGTCGCCATGATCCCCGCCTCGTTGCGCATCCCAACTGTGGGCGCAGCACGGTTGTTTCGACATCGACAAAAGCGCACATGGTCCATTCAGGGATGAATGGGTGCACGGCATGGACTGGGGCGACCTCCGGATCTTTCTCGCCATCGCCAGGGAGGGAACGCTGGGCGCCGCAGCGCGCAAGCTGGGTCAGAGCCAGCCTACGATGGGGCGGCGCCTGCGGGCGTTGGAGCAATCCGTCGGCCAGACCCTGTTCCAGCGGACGGGAGAGGGCTTCGTCCTGACCGACGAGGGCGCCGGGGTGCTCAGTCATGCCGAGCGGATGGAGGACGAGGCGTTGGCGCTCGAACGCCAACTGGCCGGGCAGGATCAGCACTTCGATGGCCTGCTCCGGCTGTCGTCGTCGGACTGGTTCGGCGCGCGTATTCTCACGCCCGTCTTCGCCGAGTTCGCAAGGGCGCAGCCACACGTCGTGGTGGAGCTGATCACCGGCGTCAGCCATCACAGCCTGGCGCGGCGCGAGGCGGACATCGTGTTCAAGAACCGGCCCTTCGACGAGCCGGAGGCGGTGTCCCGCCGGCTGATGCACATCCCCTACGCCATCTACGTCGCATCCGGCTCCGCCCGCCCGCGCGCCGGCGACGGTGCGGGGACGCCGCTGATCACCATGGACACCGCCTTCGAGGGGATGGCCGACGCGGTGTGGCTGAAGCGCATCCTGCCGCGGGCGCATGTCGTCTCGCGGAGCAACAACCGCGACGTGCAGGGGCGGATGTGCGCCCTGGGCGTGGGTGCCGCGGTGCTGCCGAGGCCGCTCGGGGACGCGCTGCCCGGCGTCGAGCGGGTTGACCTCGGCGAGGAGCCGCCTGGCCGCGACACCTGGGTCGGGTATCACCGCGATATGAAGCGCCTGGCCCGCTTGCGCGCGCTGCTTGGCCTGGTGATCGAACGCCTGGCGAACTGATCAGGCTCAACCTTCATCTGCCGCCGCTGGGCTGGCTCGTGATCCCGATCAGCGTTTCAGCGACAGCACTAGTAGTGCGGGCCGGAGTGACGATTGGCGTCCCCCAGTGACAGGAAGCATCTGATGCTGTTGAAAAAGGCGCTGCAGCCGCCGTTAGGACCGGGCGGGCGGCTGTGATCCATTGGTCTCCATGGTGCGATGGAGGCGGTGATGATGGGCAAGCGGGTCATGGCGGAGCCGGTGTTTTCCATGGTGCGGATCGATGACCACCTTCCAGCCACCACTTGCTCCGCGCGGTGGACGCATTGCTGGACACGGCGTTCGTCCGACGCATCATGGCGCCGCACTACAGCCTGATCGGACGCCCCTCGATCGATCTGGAGCTGATGATACGCGTGCTGCTGGTCGGCTACCTCGGCGGCATCCGTTCCGAGCGGAAGCTCTGCGCCGGGATACTGCCGCTGCCGACGCGCCTCGAACACCTCGTCCACCCAACCCGCCGGCAACGCGTGCTCCAGCGCCAGGCACGCCATCACGCCCGCCGGCGCGTGCCGCTCAAACCGCTCCAGAACCGAAGACCATCCGAACCAACCGCAACAGGACCCTTGCTCATCCATTAAAGCTGGAGCGCCAACGAACACCCTGAAAGGGATGGGTCTAGCACCGCGCCTCCTCGACATGGACGCCTGCTGCGCCCTATGGCATAGCCCCTGTACCTCCAAGTAACGTCCGGCGAGGTGCGAGCGGAGAGTAGCCCCAGCTTGCAGGTCAAACGTGCAAATTATGTGATGCTGCAGCATCAAAAATCATCTTGGGGGGACGATGCCCAGCTATGCTCTTGAAGGCGCCCAGTGGGCCAGCACCAACATCACTTGGAGCTTCGCAACCTCCAACTACGGCAACGATGCTTCCGATCCGTTCAGCAACGCGATCTCGGCGAGCTACCAGAGCGCAATACAGTGGGCATTGCAGCAGTGGTCGTCCGTCGCCCCGCTGACGTTCACGCAGGTTGCCGACAGCTCGAACTCAAACGGCTTCGCCGACATCCGCATCGGCTTCGGCGACCTGAACAGCGCATCCACGGGGATCATCGGCCAGACAAACCTGAGCTGGGACGGCGCAGGTCATCTCGTGCCGGATGAGGTGGTCCGGCTGGAGGACCCGAGCCAGTTCTCGGCAACTCCGAATGGCTCGGGCAACTACACCTACGACGGGACATCGGCGACCCTGGAGCAGGTCGCGCTGCATGAGATCGGCCATGCGCTGGGCCTCGCCCACGCCTCGGACCCGAACGCGGTCATGTACGCCTCGGTCGGCGCGAACAACCAGACCCTCGACGGGACCGACATTGCCGGCATCCAGGCCCTCTATGGCGCGCCTGCCAGCACGCCGGCGCCGGTTGCAACGCCCAGCCTGTCCGACGTGATCGCGCTGAACCTGTCCGAAGACGCTTGGCTTGGCGACGCCCAGTTCATCGTCAGCCTTGACGGACAGCAGCTTGGCGGCGTGCAGACGGTCACGGCCCTGCACGGCCTGGGGCAGGACCAGACCTTCACGTTCCAAGGCTCGTTCGGCGCCGGGGCGCACGACCTCGCCATCAGCTTCATCAACGACGCCTGGGGGGGAACCCCCAACACGGACCGCAACCTGTACGTCGACGGCGTGCAGTTCGACGGCACGCCTGTCACCCAGGGCGCGGCTGCGCTCTACTCGAATGGCACGGCGCACGTCTCGTTGGGCAGCGCATCGGGCAGCGCGATGCTGGGCGGGAGCAGCGACAACGATGCGACGCTGATCAGCAACGCGCCGCGGTTCATCTAAAGGGGGAGGTCCCCAGAAGGCTCGGAACAGGGGCGGCCGCGATCAAGGGTGGTTGGCACCACCAGGCTGGCCGCCCGGAGCGTCATATGTACTTCGACAATGTCAGGTCCTTCACTCCAGCGATCAACTGGTAGGACGCCTGCAACTGCGTCTGCAGTTGCGTCACCTGGGTCAGCGCCGCCGCCATATCCACGTCCTCTACGCCGGAGACCTGCGCCGTCAGCGTCGTCTTCGTGTCCGCCAGTGCCTTCTGGCGGGTAGTCAGGCCAGCCTGCACGTCGCCCAGTGCCCCGGACTCGCTCGATATCGCGCTGACCGCTGATTGCAGCCGCGCCGAGGTGTCGGCGGCCGTGGCCTGCAGGCCCGGGCCGTCCGTGGCGGTCGCCATGGTCGCCAGCGCACGCATGATGTCCCGCATGTAGGACCCCGTCGTGGGCGCGGCGGACACGGACATGGTGTTCTGGTTGGCCAGCACACCTACCGGCGCCTGCTCGCCCAGCCCGGTCTGCACCGTCGGGACTGCCGTGCCGAGCGTCGTGGAGAACGGCGGCGCCGCGGTGTCGCTGCCCAGCAGGTCCGTGATCAGCGTGGCGGCGGTGGTGTCGGGGACCGGCGGGTTCGCCGTGTCCTGCCCGGCGAACACGTAGGTGTCGCCTACCTTGCTGTTCAGCAGTTGCGCCACCTGCACCAGCGCCGCCTTCGCCGCCGCCGCGACGTCGGCGGTCCCCCCCGGGGTCAGCCCGTTCAGGGTGGCCGCCTTGGCGAGGAAGGTGGACGCGATCGACGTGATGCTGGTCAGCGCCGACTGCGTCACCCCCAGCCGGGCCGTCGCGCTGTCGATGTTCGAGGACCAGGTGCCCAGTTGCGCGATCTGCGGCGTCAGGTTGAGGGCCGTGCGCGCCCCCGCCCCTAGCCCGGCATAACTGGTGGACACCATGCCGCTCGCGGTCTGCTGCGTCACCACCGCAAGCTGCTCGCGTATGGTGCCGCTGTCCGCCGTCAGGGCCTGCAACAGGCCGATCCCGCCGCCGCCGATACCGCTGATCGTGCCTGACATCCTAGGTCACGCTGGCCAGCAGGGTCGTCCACAGCGTTTCCGTCGCTGCGACCACCTTGGCGTTGGCGCCATAGGCGGCTTGCAGTTGCACGAGGGACGACAGCTCGGAGTCCACCGACACGCCGCTGCCCGCCGTCAGCTTGGCCTGCAGCGAGGTCTGCACGGCCTTGTCTGTGGCCAGCGCCGCCGAGGCGGTCGATGCCTGCTGCGCGACGCCGGACGTCAGCGACACCGCCTGCGACTGCAGCGACCCGCTGCTGCTGCCCAGCACCCCATTCAGCACGCTGTTGATCAATGTCGTGCTCCCGGCTGCGCCGGCCGCACCGGCGCCGTCCCGCAGTTGGGATGGCGTGGCCTGCACCGCCGCCGACACCTGGATGGTCTGCGCAAACCCGGCCGCGGGCGGGGTCGGCGCCGCGCCGCCCGGATTGGTGAACAGCGTCAGCCCCGACGCGGTGAACCCGCTGGCCAGGTTGCTGGCGACGCCGTCCAACCCCGCCTGGATTGCCGGCAGCGTCTTGTCCCTCAGCGCCAGGTTGGCGCCGATCTGCCCGCCGCTCAATGCACTCGTTACGTCAACCCCAGAAACCGTCAGCGCCGGCACCGCAGCGGCCGGCGTGTCCGGCGCCAGCGTCGCCGCCTGGATGGCTAGCGGCCCGGAGGAGGAGCGCAACGGCAGCAGTACGCCGCCGGCGATGGCCAGCAGGTCGCCGTTGGACTGCCGCAGGAAACTCGCGCCGGTCAGGGTCGCCACCACCTGCATCTGCGCGTCCCGGGCATCCTCCAGGCTGGCGGTGCTGTCGCCGCGGGACTGCGCGGCGATCACCTGGTCCGACAGCACGCCCAGGCTATGCAGCGCCACGTTGGCGGTGCCCACTTCGGCGACGATGCTGTCCTGCGCCGTCTGGCGCGCCGTGGACACCGCCTGCCCCACCCCGTTCAGCCCCTGCGCCAAGGTGCCGGCCTGCACCAGCACCTGGGCCTGCTGCGCCTGGTTCGCCGGGTCGTTGGCCAGGGTGGAGAAGCTGTCCTGCAGGTTGCCCAGCAGCCCCGGCAGGTCCTGGCCGCTGCCCGGCGCGCCCGAAGCCGCATCGATGCCGGCCAGCGCATCGGACTGCACCTGCTGCCCGGCCAGGGTGGCCGAGGACGCGACGGTCTGCGACTGCAGCGCCAAGTCCAGCGAGCGGGTGACCGTGCCGCTGCGGACGCCGACCCCGTCGGTCCCGGCCGTCGCGGACGTGACCGGCAGGCTCTCCCGCGTGTAGCCCGTGTTGCCGGCGTTGGCGATGTTCTGCGACGTCACCGCCAACTGGCGCGTGATGCTGTCCAGTCCGGACGTTGCCGTCGCAAGGGTGCCGATCAGGCTCACGGCGCTGGCTCAATCTGCCCAGGTTCCATCGCCATGGGGCTACTGCTTCATGTTGAGGGTTTGCTGCAGCAGGTCGTTGGCGGTCGTCACCACCTTGGTGTTGGCGGAGTAGGCCTGCTGCGCGATGATCAGCTTGCTGAACTCGGTGGCGATATCGACGTTGCTGGCCTCGACCGAGCTGGTGACCAGGACACCCGCGCCGTTGCCGCCCGAAGCCAGCGTCTGCGGCCCGCCGCTCGCCGTCGTCGCGGTGAAGGCCTGGCCGTTCTGCCGCTGCAGCGCGTCGGCGTTGCCGAACAGCGTCACCGGCACCCGGGCCACCGTGCGGCTCTGCCCGTTGTCGTAGTTCGCCACCACGTCGCCGTTGGTCTTCGTCGTCACCCCGCTGAAGGTGCCCGGCGCCGCGCCGTCCTGCGTCAGCGACTTCAGGGCATAGGTGCTGCCGGCATACTGGGTCAGGCCGTTGCCCTGGCCGAAGGTGCCCAGGTTGAGGGTGATCGGCTGCGTGCCGGAGCCGAAGTTCGCGTTGAGCGTCAACGTCGCCGGGGACCCCGCGGCGTAGGCGCTGCCGGACACCACCGTCCCGTCCGGCACGGCCGTGCCGGTGCCGGCCACGATGTTGCCGATGCCGCTGATGGTGCCGGCCGGGGCGCCCTGCGTGCCGAAAGTGACATCCGCCGAGCCGAGGCTTGTGCCGTCTGCCGCGGCGATGCCGACCGTCCAGGTATTCGACGCGGTGCCGGTGGTGGCGGGCGGCTGCTGCGTCCAGGTCAACTGCAGGGTCTGCGAGTTGCCGAGCGCATCGAACACCTGCAGCGGGCTGGTGACGGGCGTCGTGCTGGTCGGGGTCGCCGGCAGGTTGGCGACCAGTGTGGCCTCGGTGGTGGCGATCGGGCTGAAGGCGGACTGGCCGATCTGGATCGGCGCGATCTTCGTGGTGTCGATCGCGCCAGTGGAGCCGGCGATCCAGCCGTTCAGCACGCCGCCGCTGCTGTTCACGAGGTAGCCGTTGGTGTCGAGGTTGAAGTCTCCGGTACGGGTGTACTGGGTCAGCGGGGCGAACGTATCCACGCCGTTCACCGTGCCGGTCGCCTGGCTGACGGCGAAGAAGCCTTGGCCGCTGATGGCCATGTTCAAGGGCTTGTCGGTCTGCGTCACGGTGCCCTGCACGGTGTTGACGTAGTCCGGCCGGGCCACGACGGCACCCGACTGGTTGACCTGCGTGGTGCTGGTGGTCAGGTAGTCCTCGAATGCGGTGTCCACGCGCTTGAAGCCGACCGTCTGGCTGTTGGCGACGTTGTCGCCGATGTTGCTGAACGCGGCGGATTGGGCGTTCAGCCCGCTGATCGCGGTGTCCAGGGCGCCGAATATCGACATATGAAGTCTCCTGATGGATGGTGCCGGCGGACCGGTGGATGCCGGCGGGGCCGGCGGGTTGCATGGGGCACTAGGCAGGAACCGTGCCACGGCCGAGGACGCCCTGATGCGGGGTTGCAAGCCGGTGCGACGCTGGCAAACGCGGTCTGCCCGGCATGTTGGGACCGGCAGGTTGTGCCGGGCGACAGGCGCCGGCGCCCATGGAAACGTGAGGACTACAACGGGCCTGCGGGCTGACAGCGTGTGGCCCGGCGCTTGCTGTAGCCTGGGCATGATCCCCCAAGCCGCCCCAACCCTTCTCCCCTCGGCGATGATGACCTTGCCCGCAGCTGCACCGTCTGCAGCGGCGCGGGCCGGGTCGGCACAGCCACCGGCGATGGCGTTCGGGGCGATGCTGGGGCAGATGGCCGGTAGCGCCACTGCGTCCGCTCCAACATCGGCAGAGCCAAGCGTCCCGGCGCCAGCGGTGGACGCGCACCCTCCTGCAACAGCCGACGTAGCACCCGGGGCGGCCTCCAGCGGAAGCATGGCGATCAAGCAGCCTGATCCAGGCCCGCGCACGCCGTACGGCTCCCGTGAAGCGGCGCTGCAGGCAGGCGGACCGCTGCCGGCCACCGCACATCGCCGGATGAGCGGCGGGGTCGCGCAGCCGATTAACGGCAAAACCAGCAGGGCAGCGTCACCATCGCCAAGCGTCCCCGATCAGGCTGGAACCATCATCGCGCCGTCCTTGGCTTCCCTGGACGCAGCCATCCCTTCGAGTGCGGCCGCTCCAACGGTCGCCGGCGACTTGGCAACCGGTGACCTGGCAACTGTGGCGCCAGCGCCCGGGTCGCCTGACTTGGGCCCCGACGCGTTTCCTGCCGCCATGCCGCCGGGCATCTCTGCACTGTCTTCAACGCCGGGATTGAGGGTGCAAGGACGCTCACCGGCTGCCGCCCTGGACCCGGCGCATCCCGCTATGGCCGCATCGGCGCCGCCAAGCGTTGCGGACATCGGCGACGCTCCTGCCGCTGCGACGGCGGACCTGCTGCCTGCCAAAGACAGCCTTGCATTCGCGACGCAGGCTTACGCCCTGACGGGCACGGCCAATCCTACGGTGTCCAGCACTGCGATCTCCAATCCGGCAACGTCAACCCAGCCCGGAGGCGCCCCTCCGGCTGTGGACGGCTTGGCCGTCAGCAGTCTGGGCGGCCTCGCCTCCAGCCAGGCCAGCGCGGCATTGGCGGACGGACTGGATCAGGCGCCACGAACGGACAGGCCGTCCGATGCGCTGCTGCCAAGTGCGCCAGGGCTTGACCAGGCGGACACCAACGGCCTTGGCGTGGCATCTGGCAGCGGGCCGCCGCACCTCGACCTGCCGCAGGGACGGGGCCGGGCAGTTCCCGCACCGGCTGCGGCGGCCGGGGCCAGCAATCCTGCCCAGCCAACGCCGGCCAGCCGTAGCAGCGCCGCAATGCAGGCTGTCCCAACGGTCAACGGGACCGCCCCTGCCGCGACCGCCAAAAGGACGGCCCAGCCCAATGGTCCCCAGCCCGCGCCGGCGGGATCAGCCCCGGGCGCGAAGGTCGTCGTTCCCGGCGGCAGGACCACGGCGACGGATCAGCCCTCCCAGAGTATGGCGGTGCCGCCCCATATGCTTGTCGTCCAAAGCAATGCGTCGCAGGCCCAGCCCGGAGATGCCGTCAGTGCGTCACCGGCCCACGACAGCAAGGAGGTGTTGGCAGGCTCACCTGCCCCGTTGCCGTCGGCAGAGGCCGGGCTGGCCGCTGCCGGGCTGGCGTCCCCAGGGCCAGGTGCCGTCCTGATCGATCCCACTGTTCCCGGCGCAGGCCTGGCAGCCGACGCGGCCAGGCTCTTCGCGCCAGCCAGCCCCGCCGTCACACCAGCCAGCCTCGCCTTTACAGGTGTGGCAGCACCTGCATGGCCCGCCGCGGCCCAAGGCGCCGGCACGGCCGCCACCCTTGGCGCCCCTGCTCCGCCGGCCATCGAACAGCTCGCGCGGGCCTTCGCGTCTCCCAATCTCCCGCAACGGCTGACCCTACACCTTGCCCCGGCGGAGTTGGGAGCGGTCCAGATCGGCATCGAGCGTGCACCGGATGGGCCGGCCAAGGTAAGCCTGCTCGTCGAGCGCCCCGAGACGCTGCTGCTCCTCATGCGCGACCAGCCGGCGCTGCATCGCGCGCTGGATGCGGCGGGGCTGCCGGCCGAGGGGCGCGTCCTGCACTTCGGCTTGGGGCAGCCGGGCGGCAGCACTGCTGCGACGCCCAATCTGCCGCCATCGGGTCTGCCGCCACCGGGCGGCAACGGGTCCGCCGGCATGGGTGCAGGGCGGGACGGGTCTGCGCCAGGCTCGTCACAAGGGGGCGGCTCACACGCTGGCGGCTCACACGCTGGCGGACAGGGCGGGGGTGCCTATCACCCCTCGGCTGCTGACGCTGGCATCAGGCGTTCGCCGGCCCGCACCCTGCAATCCAACGGCGTCGACATAACAGCCTGAACAGGAAACCAACCATGACAACCAGCATAGCCATTCCCTCGCCTTCGCTACCGTCGCTGCCCAGTCCCGCGACGACCGCAGCCGCGACAGGAACTACGGCCAGCAGTGGAAGCGGCAGCGCGCTGTCCACGCTGTCGGGCAACTTCAACGACTTCCTCTCGCTGCTGATGACGCAGTTGAAGAACCAGGACCCGACCAGCCCGACCGACACCAACCAGTTCACCACCGAGCTTGTGCAGTTCACCGGCGTGCAGCAGCAGATCAACACCAACAGCAGCCTGACCAGCCTGATCCAACTGACCCAGGGCGGCGAGGTGCTGCAGGCCTCCTCGATCGTCGGCAAGCCCGTGCAGGTCACGTCCGACCACCTGGCCCTGCAGAACGGCACGGGCGGCGTGGCCTTCACCACCGCGGCGTCGGAGCCGGTGAGCATCGGCGTTTACAACGACAGCGGCACCCAGTTGCGCAGCGCCACCGTGACCAGCGCCGCCGGGGCAAACACCTGGACGTGGGACGGCAAGAACGACCAGGGGCAGCAGTTGGCGGACGGCAGCTACAAGGTGGTGGTGACCACGCCCGATGCATCCGGCACCGCGCAGGCCGTGCCGTTCACCGTCTCGGGCACCGCGACCGGCGTGGAGCGCAACGGCACGGCGCTGACCGTGCAAATGGGGGCGCTGGGGGTCGATCTGTCCGCGGTGCAGTCGGTGCAGGGCGGCACCTGACCGGCTCGGCTTGCGGCAGGCCGACCGTCATTGCTTGCGGCAGGCCGACCGTCATTGGGTCTGACCGGTAAGGGCGTGCCGTCATTGCGAGCCGCATTTGCGGCGTGGCAATCCAACAGGGCCAGGTCGGTCCTTGCCGTCTGGATTGCCGCGCCGAAGCCGGCTCGCAATGACGGCGCGGTTTGGAACGCCGCCGGTTAGGATCGAAGGCAGTTAGCCGCACCTATCCTGATCAGCTTGGCCCTGATCAGCCCGGCTCAACCTACCCGGCAATTTCTGCCGGGTGCTTAATCCCGTGGTAACCAGCCGCGCGCATTCTGCCGGTATGACCCACCGCCAAACCCAGCCGCCGGAGCAAAACGAACCATGACCGCGCTGCTCGCCAGCCTGCGTGGGCTGGGGCCGCGGCGGCTCGGCGCGATGGCGGCGGTGTCGCTGGTGCTGCTGAGCGTGCTCGGCTGGCTGGCGATGCATGGGTCGGAGGCGCCGATGGCGCTGCTGTATGCCGACCTGGAGCTGCGCGAAGCCGGGCAAATCGTCGATCAGCTGGACCGCGCCCACATCCCGCACGGCACCGATCCCGCCGGCAGCCGCATCCTGGTCCCCGCCGACCAGGTCGCCCGCGCCCGGCTGCTGCTGGCCAAGGAGGGCCTGCCGTCCGGCGGCAGCATCGGCTACGAGATTTTCGACCGCTCCGACGCCCTGACGGCCACCGGTTTCCAGCAAGGCATCAGCCAGACCCGCGCCCTGGAGGGCGAGTTGGCGCGCAGCATCCGCATAATCCAGGGCGTGCGCGCCGCCCGCGTCCACCTGGTGCTGCCCCGGCGCGAGCCCTTTGCCCGCGACCGCCAGGACGCCCAGGCCAGCGTCGTGCTGACCATGGCCGGCGCGGCGCGCATGGACCAGGAGGGCACGCAGGCCGTGCTGAACCTGATCGCTGCCGCCGTGCCGGGCCTGCGTCCGCAGAACATCGCGATCATCGACAGCCGGGGCAACCTGCTCGCCCGCGCCGGGCAGCCGACCGGCCCGGCCGCCGCGGCGCAGACCGGGGAGGAACTAAAACGCGCCGGCGAGCTGCGCCTGTCCCGCGCCGTGGAGGAGATGCTGGAGCGCACGCTCGGCCCCGGCCACGTCCGGGCGGAGGCGGCGGTCGAGATGGACTTCGACCAGGTGCACGAAACCCAGGAGAAGTACGACCCCGAGGGCCAGGTGGTCCGCAGCACCCAGAGCACGAGCGACAACAGCAAGTCGACCGAGGCCGCCGCCAACGTCTCCGTGCAGAACAACCTGCCGAACGCCGACGCCGGCGCCAATCCCTCGGGGAACCAGGAGCAGCGGCAGGAGGAGACCACCAACTACGAGATCAGCAAGACCATACGCACCCTGGTGCGGGAGCAGCCGCAGATCCGGCGCATCAGCCTGGCCGTCATGGTTGATAGCGTTGCCAGCCGCGGCGCCGATGGCGTGACCACCTGGGCGGAGCGCACCCCGGCCGAGCTGGCGCAGATCGCGACCCTGGTGCGCGGCGCCATCGGCTTCAACGAGGCGCGGGGCGACCGGGTGGACGTGGTCAACATGCGCTTCGCCCCAGCCGAGGAGGGCATGGAGCCGGCGCAGCCCGCCGCCTGGCTGCACCTAGACAAGGCGGACTGGATGCGGCTGTCGGAAACCGGGGTTGTGGCGCTTGTGGTCGTGCTGGCCCTGCTGCTGGTGGTGCGTCCGGTGGTGCTGCGGCTGACCTTGCAGCCTCAGTCGCTGCTGGCCGGGGTTGGCGGAACTGAGCCGGGCGTCGGCGAGATCCTGCCGGCCAACGGTTCCAGGCCGGGCTTGCCAGGGGCCGCGAACGATGCGTCGGGCCTGGCCGCCCCGGCCGAGGCCGAAGAGATGATCATGCTGGCCAACGTCGAAGGCGCGCTGCGGGCGTCGGCCGTGCGCCGGGCCACCACCATGATCGAAACCCACCCGCAGCAGAGCCTGATGAAGCTGCGCAACTGGTTGGCCGAGGAGCCTCGCTAGATGTGCTCGATGCAAACGCTGCCCGACCTCGCCGGCAAGCAGAGGGCCGCCATGCCGCCACTCGGCGAGGGGCAGGGTGCCAAGCTGGTCCGCATGATGGACGGGGACGAAATCCGGCTGGTTGCGGCGGCGATGGTGGCGCTCGGTCCGGTGCAGTTGCGCGACGTGGATGACGCGCAGGCGGGCATCGTCGCGGTCGCCAAGCACTTGGCCGACCAGGGCGTCATCGAGATCAGCGAAGGCAACAACGACGAGATGGTGCAATGACCGCCGATCCGCTGCTGCATGCTCCCGACCGCGCCGGCATCCTGTATTCCGAGGATTTCGGTTCTCCCGAGGACTTCGATGGACCGGCAATGCCGTCCGCCGCGCCCGTGCCGGAACCCGAGCCGGCCGTGATCGAGCCAAGCTTCTCGTTGCAGGCCATGGAGGAAGCCCGGCGCAGCGCCGCAGAGGGCGCCGTACGGGAGGCGCGCAACACCTGGGAGCGGTCGGACGACCATGCCCGCACCCTGGCCCTGTGCGCCGTCGCCGCCGAGCTGACCGCCGCGCAAGAGGCTGGCCGCGGTCTGGCGGAGGCTGCGGCGAGCGGCACGGTGCGGACCATCCTGACCCTAGTTGCCGGGCTGCTGCCGGCCCGGTGCGCCCGGCATGGCGCCACCGAGATCCAGCACCTGCTGGGCCACCTGCTGCCGGCCCTGCACCGCGAGCCGCGCGTCGCCGTCCGCGTCAGCCCCGCCGTGGCCGATGCGGTCCAGCGAGACCTTGCGCTGCTGGACGACGACTTGGCCGCCCGGATTACCGTCACGGCGGTGGACGGCCTGGCATCCGGCGACGCCCGGGTGACCTGGTCCGATGGAGGGCTGGTCCGCGACACCCGGGCCATTCACGCCGCGATGTCGAAGGTTCTCGCCGAACTCGGCCTGACCGAATCCCCAACCATAACAGCCGACACCAGGAGCATGGCCCATGCCGACTAACCTGCAGTTGACCGACCTCGCCGACATTGCGCCCCCCGACGCCACCCCGCGCGCGCCCCGCGACTTGGAGGCGGTGTACGACATCCCCGTCACCGTCAGCGCCGTGCTGGGCAAGGCGACGATGCAGGTCAGCCAGCTTCTGAAGCTAGGGCGCGGCGCGGTGGTCGAGCTGGACCGCAAGCTCGGCGAGGCCATCGACATCTACGTCAACAACCGCCTGGTCGCCCGCGGCGAGGTCGTCATGGTCGATGAGACCCGGCTCGGCGTGACGATGACCGAGATCATCAAGGGCGACCGGGCAGGATGAGCCGGCCAGGGCACGAAGGAACACCGCGATGCACGTTCTCATCATAGGGTCCCTGGGCGGCGAGCTGGGCAAGGCCGCCCGCCTCGCCCAGGCCCGCGGCGCCAAGCTGCACCAGGCCGACGACGACCGCTCCGCCCTGGCGCAACTGCGCGCCGACGCGCGGGTGGACCTGGTGCTGGTGGAGCTGCCGCACGACATCGCCGGCCTGCTGCGCGCCATGGCGGCGGAGCGGTTCAGCATCCCCGTCGTCGTCTGCGGCACCGACGCCGACGCCCCGCAGGCGGTGCGCGCCATCCAGGACGGCGCCCGCGAGTTCCTGCCGCTGCCGCCCGACCCCGACCTGATCGCCGCCATCCTGGAGGCCGCATCGGGCGAAACCCACACCCTGGTCGCCCGCGACCCGGCGATGCTGGCCGCCGTGCGCCGGGCCGAGCAGGTGGCCGCCAGCGAGGCCAGCATCCTCATCACCGGCGAGTCCGGCACCGGCAAGGAGGTGCTGGCTCGGCACATCCACCGCCGCTCCCGTCGCTCGGCCGGGCCGTTCATCGCGCTGAACTGCGCCGCCATCCCGGAGAACCTGCTGGAATCCGAGCTGTTCGGCCACGAGCGCGGCGCGTTCAGCGGCGCCGTCGCCCGCCGCGCCGGCAAGTTCGAGGCAGCCGACGGCGGCACCCTGCTGCTGGACGAGGTCAGCGAGATGGATGTGCGCCTGCAGGCCAAGCTGCTGCGGGTGATCCAGGAGCGCGAGATCGACCGCCTGGGCGGCACCGCGCCGATCAAGGTCAACGTCCGCATCCTGGCGACCAGCAACCGCGACCTACCCGTGGAAGTGGCGGCCGGGCGGTTCCGCGACGACCTGTACTTCCGCCTGAACGTCATCAGCCTGCGCATCCCATCCCTGCGGGAGCGCCCCGCCGACGTTCCGGTGCTGGCGGACCACTACGCCCGCCGCTACGCCGACGTGAACGGGATGCCGATGCGCGCCCTCTCCACCGCCGCGCACGCCCGCCTGGCCGCGCATGGCTGGCGCGGCAACGTGCGGGAGCTGGAGAACACCATCCACCGCGCCGTCCTGTTGTCCGACGGCATCGAGATCGGCGCCGAGGCCATCGAGCTTGCACCCGGACCCGGCCACGCCGCGCCAGCCCTGCACGGCACGGCCGGGGGCATCGCCGGCCTGGTCGGCCGCAAGATGGACGACGTGGAGCGCGACCTGATCCTGGAGACGCTCAGCCACACCCTGGGCAACCGCACCCACGCCGCGACCATCCTGGGCATCTCCATCCGCGCCCTGCGCAACAAGCTGCGGGACTACGCGCAGTCCGGCGCCGCGGTGACGCCGCCCAACGCCATGCACATGGCCTAGCCCATGGTGCTCAGCCCCGGCCTGATGAAGCTGCGGGGCCAGATCCGCGGCTATATGCCCGGCACCGACGTCGGCCTGGCGCTCGGCATGATCGCGTTGCTGGCGGTGCTGGTGGTGCCGCTGCCGGCGGTGCTGCTGGACATGGGGCTGGCGATCTCGCTGACCGCGGCAGTGCTGGTGCTGATGGTGGCGATGTTCCTGCAGCGCCCGCTCGACTTCACCAGCTTCCCGACGCTGCTGCTGCTGACCACGCTGCTGCGGCTGTCGCTCAACGTCGCCACCACGCGGCTGATCCTGTC
>CAXTFY010000020.1:0-5686 GCA_964243265.1 uncultured Acetobacteraceae bacterium
TGACCATCTCGCCATGCGCCATGTTGATGACGCCCATCGCGCCATAGGTGATCGCGAGGCCAAGCGCCACCAGCAGCAGCACCGAGGCGAGGCTGAGGCCGATGAACACGACCTCGATCATGCGGCGTGGGCCACGCTAGCCGCTGTGCTTCAGCTTGCCGGTGTCCAGGCCCTTACCGGTGCAGAACAGGTTCTGCGGCGTCTCGCCATACGCGACATAGGGCAGCGGCATGATCGGCGCCGGGTAGGCGTCAACGATCTTGCCCTGGCCGTCCGACCCCCACTGCGCGATGCGCGGCGTCAGCCAGGTGTGCAGGTTCTCCGGCTCGATCTTCACCTGGCCTCCTGGGGCGGCGAAGGTCTGCCCGGCCAGGGCGTTGCGGATCGGGATGGCCGATACATCCTTGGCCTGCTCCACCGCCTGCTTCCACAGGTAAACCTGGAAGTAGCTGCTCTCCAGCGCGTGGTGCGTCACTGCCTTCGGGTCTTTGACGAACTTGCGGTAGCGCTCGACGAACTGCTTGTTCACGTCGGTGTCGATGGCCATGAAGTACGGGAACGACGTGTAGCTGCCGGCGGCATACTCCGGCCCCATCGCCGCGATCTCGATCTCCGAGGTGACGGTGGCGCAGATCGGCAGCTTGTCGTGCGCGAGGCCTTGGTTCTTGAACTCGCGGTAGAATGCCACGACGGAGTCGCCGACCACGTTGGACAGCACGACATCGGCGCCCGATCCCTTGATCTTGTTGACCATGGACCCCCACTCGGAGTCGCCCAGTTCCAAGTACTCATCGGCGATCCAGGTGCCGCCGTTCTGCTCGATCAGGATCTTGCTGACCTTCGCCATCTCACGCGGGTAGATGTAGTTGGACCCGACGATGAAGAACTTCTTTTTGCCCAGCGTCTTGATGATCCAGGGAATGAAGTTGGAAAGCTGCTGGTTGGGAACGGCCCCGGTGTAGCCGATGTTCTTCGAGCATTCGAAGCCCTCGTAATACGTCGGATACAGCAGCAGGCTTTGGCGGCGCTCGAACACCGGCAGCACCGCCTTGCGGCTGGCCGAGGTGTAGCAGGCGAACACCGACGGCACCTTGTCCTGGATGACCAGCTTGGACGCTTTCTCGTTGAACGTCTTGGGGTCCGAGGCGCCGTCCTCAACGATCGGCTGCACTTGCCGCCCCAGCACGCCGCCGGACGCGTTGATCTCGCTGATCGCCATCAGCGTTGCGTCGGACAGCGACTTCTCGATGATCGACAGCCCGCCCGACTGCGAGAACAGCACGCCGACGCGGATCGCGTCGGCCGCGGCTGCGGACCGATGAAAGAAGGCCGGGGCGGCAAGGCTGAGCGCCCCAGCTTGTACAAGGGTGCGGCGGGAGATCGACATGGACATGCCTTCCAGCGTGAGGACAAGCGGTGCGAGGAGGCCCGGCTGCTCCCGGAAGGGGCGGCTGGACGGGCATCAATCCCGGGGCAGCGGCATTGATGCCCCGGCAGGATGGCGGAGCGGGCGGCCGCACCTGCCATGCGACGATCCTAGACACCCCTGCGCCAGGGCATCAACCCTCGTTTTGGAAAACATCGGGGTTACCTCCGATCGGAACCGCGCCGTCCATATGCGATCCTGCATGACAGGTATGAAATCCCGCTTGACAGGCGTCAGGAACCGTACATCCTTAACGTCGTAAAGTTGGCAACCTCGGGTTGATCGCGGGACCACCAACGGCGTTGGTCCTGCAATTGTCCAGCCCAGGGCAATGTCGCTGCACATCTAAGTTCTTCCGCAGATCGACGGCGACCGGGCCCCTTGCGTCCGTTCGCCATCCAAGCCTGCGCGTTCCGTCCACGGAACCCCGCGATCCCCTGCGCCAGATTATGGAGGGCACCCCGGCAGATGAGCGCCACGATGGAGGAGAAGCTGAAGCGCCGGAAGCTGGAGGCGCTGAAACGTGGTGTGCATCGCGTGCCAGCCGGCGAGACCCTGCCGGTGTCCACCCACGTCGTCGGCATCGGCCCGGCGGGGATCGCCGTGATCGCCGAACTCCTCCGCGGCCTGCCAGAGGCCGGCGCCAAGTTCCACGCCCTGGCGGTTGACATCGGCAACCAGGACCTGCCCGCGTTGCGTGCCTTGGTGGCCAGCCTCCCGGCCGGGCGCGTCGAGGTGACGCTGGTCGCGCTCGACCCGCCGGAGCGGCACTTGAGCGTGGCCCTGGAGCAGTATCCGGACTTTCTCCGGCTGGAGTATCCGTTCCATGTCTGGGGCGCCAGCTACGAACCCTGGCTGTCCGCCGCGGAACTCGCCCCAGGTCGGGTCAGCCGCGCCGTGGCGAAGGCGGTCTATGGCGCCGCCTATTATGCCGGCGCCCGGGAGTTGGAGCGCACCTTGCGCAGCTTCGCCGCAACGGTCGAAGCCGCGCAGGGCCGGACGCAGGCAGTGGTGCCGGTCGTGTTCGGCCTTGGCGACAGCACGGGCAGCGGCATTGTGGTGGACCTGGCGCGGCACCTCTCGACCAAGATTTTCGGCCGCCGCGTGCTGGTGGCCGGCATCGGCATCGCCCCCTGCGCCGGGGATCCGGCCGCGGCGCAGGGCGGCCCGGTGTTCGCCGTGATGAACGAGCTGGACTGCCTGAACGACGAGGCCAAAAGCGGGGGCGTCGTCGCCTCCTGCGGCGAGCTGTTCCGCAACCCGTTCACCGCCGGGTTCATCCTGGTGCCGACGCAGCATGTGTGGGCGGCGACGCACGACCTGGCCGAGACGCACCGCCGGGCCAACCAGGAGGTCGCAGCCCTGCTGACGTCGAAGGATGGTGCCGGGCTGCTGGAGACGCTGCGGCTGCTGAACTGGATCGCGGCGCCATCCACGCAGCACTCGGCGGCGCGGACGCCGTGGGGTGCAAAGTGGGTTCACGTGCTGGGCTATGCCGACATCGCCGGCCCGGTCGGAGCGGACCCGGCGGCCATGGGCCTGCTGCCGGGCTACAAGCCAGAGTTCGTGGAGGCGCGGGTGGCCGAGGTCGCCGGCGCCGAGGCGGCTGCGGCAGCCGTCAACGCCGCGTTCGACCCGGACCTGCCGGCGCAGCTTGTGGAGGGCGGCCGGGCCGGGTCGGTGCAGTTCATGCTGCCGTCGCTGGACAAGACCAGGTTCGGTTTCTTCTACGAAGCACGGGAGGCCTATGACGCCGCGTCGCCCGGCGAGCGGCTGCTCGACCACTCGATGCTGCTGGAGCAGGGCGTGCTGCTCAGCGAGCCTTCGACGCGGCTGGACGGCATGGCCGGCGCCAGCATCGGCGGCAGTGCGTGCTGGATTGCCGTTCCATTGGACGAATTACGCGGAGGGGAGGCGCCCCCTTCGCTCGCCGCACGGGCCGCATAGAGCCATGCGCCCTGCAACCCTCCCTTTAGAAAAAGGGGGTCCTCGACCGGGGATGATGGAGGATCGCGATGCCGTTGGACTGGTCCACAGTCGTTCAAAAATATGGAGGGGGTTTCAAGGTCCCGACCATCACGGGTGGTAAATACCTGCAGGTTTCATCCGCTGATGAGTCTGCGATACACATTGAAAACCCGGTGTGGACATCCACACTGGAGCGTGCGCACTTTGAGAAAGCTGTCCAGCTTATCGAGGAAGGGCTGATATCACGGGACCCAGGCCTGTTCGTCGAGGACTACATGCTTTACGTCTCTAATCACCGCGCCACCTCGGTCGCGCACATTATGCGGGACCTGGGTTACATCGAAAGCACGGGCACGTTCTCGGTCCGGTGTTAATTGCGTGCTGCTAGGCTGCAAGTGAAAACCGCTTTTGCATAAGGATGCAAATATGAACGCCTCGCTTTATCACAGCTCTACCGGCACGCAGGCGCCGCACTGCATGCACGTCATCGGCGTCGGCCGTACCGGCGCCGCCTATGTCGAGGCGCTGCTGCGCACCGGCGAGATCGAGGATCACCTGGATGATCCCCGCGCCACCTTTGCCGCCCTGGTAGTGGATATCGGCGACCAGGACATGGGCCTGGCGCAGGATTATGCCGCCGCCTTCGTGAAGCGGCTGGAATCGCGTGGCATCCCTGCGGACCGGTTCCAGTTCCAGGCCATTCCGCTGCCGGTGCCGTCGAAGGCCGAATTCTTCGAGGGCATGAACCGCACCCGCGAGTTCCTCAAGATCGAGTATCCCCGTTATTACTGGAACCCGAACTTCGAGTCCTACGTCCCGAAGAAGTATGAAATGCCCGAGCCGGGCTCGCACTTCCCGCGCGCCGTCGCCAAGGCGATCTATGCCAACGCCTACTACGCCGGCGAGCGCCCGATGGACGTGGCGTTGCGCGCCTTCGTCGCCCACGTCGAGAAGGCCACGCTGCCGTCCCTGGTGACGGTGTGCTTCAGCCTGGCCGGCGGCACCGGCAGCGGCATGGTCATGGACATGGCGCGCCACCTGTCGAACGTGAAGTTCGGCCGCCGCATCCCCGTCATCGGCGTCGGCCAACTGCCGCACTCCGGCGACCCTGAAGTGTACCGCGACAGCGCGACGCTCTACACCACGTTGAACGACCTCGACTGCATGCTGGACGACGACAAGAACGCCGGTGTGACCGCGGTGTGGGGCGACCTGTATCGCAGCCCGTTCACGGGGGGCTTCTTCGTCGTGAACCCCGAGCATAGCTGGCAGCGCCTGACGGCCTACACCACGACGGGCGAGACCCGCATCCGCCAGAACGCCAAGGAGATGGTCACCAACCGCTTCGTCGCCGACAGCTTCATGCGGTTCGCGGTGGTGGACAACGGCCGCGACCTGTTCCGCGCCCTGCGCCCGTCCGGCCTGACCGGCGCCCCGCACGAGACCGTCAGCAGCAAGGCTCGCAGTTGGACCCTGTTCGACGTGGCGAAGCTTACCCACCCCGGCGTGCAGGTGCTGCCCGGCGAGGCGCCATCAAAGTGGGACGACGTGATCAGCCAGTGGATCGACTTCACGCCGCAGTACAGCGGCTTGAAGGAAGGCTTCAAGACCGACTACGCCGAGGTCACAGTGTACGGGTCCCGCAACATGGGCCACACCAACATGTCCGACGCATTCAAGGACATGATGACGAAGAACTACCTGCTGGACTCGGAATCGACGCTGCAGATCTCGACCCACGAGTTCTTCGACACCCTGACGGCCTATGCCAACGTCATCATGCCCGGCATGGCTAAGACCGACCTGGTCGCCTTCTGGGCCAGCCAGGCCAACTACGACAAGCTGACCTGGGAAGAGCGGCTGATCGAGCATGCCTGGCTGATCGACCTCGGCCCCATGCTGTCCGAGCCGGCGATCCGGTTCGAGGGCATGGCGGGGGAGTGCTTCTGGGGCTGCGCCTGCTGGGTGGTCGTGTCCTACGACCAGCTCCGTGGCACCGTCCTGCCGCCGCCGAACCGCAAGGTGATCGTCGAGGAGGGCATCGCGAAGATGGCCACCACCGTCGTCGCAACGCCGGGCGGCCTCGCGCCGAAGCGGGTCCGCACGTCGATGACCTCGCCTGAGATGGCGTCCTAAGGCGACAAGCGGGCGGGGGCCTCGCGGCCCTCGCCCAACCTCCTGCTGCAAGAGGCTTATTGATGTCCAGCGCCGATACCCGCATCCCAGCCACCGTCGTCACGGGCTTCCTCGGCTCCGGCAAGACGACGCTGATCAACCGCATCCTGCGGGAGC
>CAXTFY010000020.1:5786-25124 GCA_964243265.1 uncultured Acetobacteraceae bacterium
ACGGGCTTCCTCGGCTCCGGCAAGACGACGCTGATCAACCGCATCCTGCGGGAGCAGCACGGCCGCAAGCTGGCCGTCATCGTCAACGAGTTCGGCGAGATCAGCATCGACGGCCAGCTCGTGATCCACGACGCCGACGCGCAACTGGTGGAGTTCAACAACGGCTGCCTGTGCTGCACTGTTCGCGGCGACCTGGTGGAGACGCTCGGCCGCCTGCAGGAGCGCGCCGGCACGCTGGACGGCATCCTGATCGAGACCACGGGCCTGGCCGATCCGGCCCCGGTCGCCTCCACCTTCTTCGCCGCCGACGACGTGAAGGCCGGCATCCGGCTGGACGCCTTCGTCACCGTGGTGGACGCGGTGAACCTGGAAAAGAACCTCGCGCAAAGCAACGAGGCGATGGAGCAGGTCGCGTTCAGCGACATCATCCTGATCAACAAGATGGACCTGGTTTCCACGGAGCAGATGGCCGCCATCGAGCGCCGGGTCCGGCAGTTGAACGCCATGGCGAAGATCTACCACACCGCCAATTCGGAGATCGCGCTGGCCAGCATCCTCGATGTCGGCGCATTCGACCTGGTGCAGAAGCTGGAGGTGGACCCGGAGTTCCTGGGCGACCACGAGCATGAGCACGACGCCGCCATCGGCTCGTTCGTGCTGACCGAGCAGAAGCCGGTGGACGTGAACCGGCTGATGACCTGGATGGGCGGCCTGGCGGAGCGCCGGGGCGACGACCTGTTCCGCACCAAGGGCATCTTCTACGCCAACGGATTCCAGGAGCGCCTGGTGTTCCAGAGCGTCCGGATGCTGACCACCCTGCGCCGGGACCGCCTGTGGGAACCCGGCGAGGAGAAGATGACGCAATTCGTCGTCATCGGAAAGAACCTGGATAGGGAGGAGTTCGCAGCGGGCCTCGCCAGTTGCGTGTTCCGATAAGCCTTCAACCGAAACAGGAGTGATAGGATGACGATTGAAGCTGGCGCCGCCGTTCCGCCCGCAACCTTGAAGCAGATGACCGCAGTGGGGATCGAGGACCTGGAGTTGGGGCAGTTGCTGGAGGGGAAGAAGGTCATCCTGTTCGGGCTGCCGGGCGCCTATACGCCGGTGTGCTCGACGCAGCACCTGCCGGGGTTCGTGGCGGAGGCCGACAAGCTGAAGGCCAGCGGGGTTGCGGCGATTGCCTGCATCGCGGCTAACGACCCGTTCGTGCTGTCCGCCTGGGGCAAGGAGCACGGCGTCGGCGATAAGGTGATGATGCTGTGCGACCCGGACGCCGCGTTCACCAAAAGCTTGGGGCTGTCGATGGACCTGTCGGGCCTGGGCCTGGGGGAGCGGTCGAAGCGGTGGTCGATGGTGGTGGAGAACGGCGTGGTGTCCACCGTCAACGTCGAGGACAGCATCTTCGACGCGCATGTCAGCGGGGCGGCGAACCTTCTCGCCACCGTGCCGGCCTAGAGCGATCCGGCGCCGGTGCCCGGGGTGCAGGATGCCGGCGCCGGGTTGCTGTATCATGTGCACGTGTTCTGTTGCACCAACCGGCGGCCGGATTCGCACTGGCGGGGCTGCTGCGCCAGCAAGGGCAGCCGGGAGTTGTGCGACTACATGTGCCGGCTGGGCATGATGCTGGGCGTGCGCCGCATCCGCATCAACCACGCCGGCTGCATGAACGTGTGCGAGCACGGGCCGACCATGGTGATCTATCCGGACGGCGTGTGGTACAAATACGAGACCCGGGCCGACGTGGAGGAAATCCTTCGCCGCCATGTGATCGGCGGCAAGCGGGTGGAACGCCTGTTGCTGGACATCGACCCGGCGACCCTGCATGGATGACCCTGCCGGCCAGAGCTGATGGCTGTCGCGCGGGGTTGCTTCCTCTCCCGTTTCGGGAGAGGGCTAGGATGAGGGGGTCTAGCAGGGCTATCCCCAAGCAACCGTGAGGCTGAAGTCCAGCGGCGCCGTCACACCATACGCCCATGCTTTGACCGTTTTGGTCCAAGGCGTGGTCGCGGCGAAGGGGACGCGGTTCGGGTCGTCCATAAGCTAAGTTCAGGCGGTGCAGCACCGCTCGACGATGTCCGTCCATCGGCTTCGATGGATGGTGTCGCAGGTATCGAACACGCTGTTGCCGAGCGTGTTGGCACGCAGTTAGTCCAACATAGTCTCGACCTGGTTCAGTCCAGGCTGCGGGGGGGGGCAGGTGCAGCGGAGGGACGTTCTCTAGTACCGCAGGCGCCCGCCAGTTTTGTACCAACCCGCGCCGTCGCAGACCAGCACGGCATGGGTATCAGAGGCGACCTGCGGCTAATTTCGGCCAAGTACAGGGTATGGCTTGGGTGTTGGCGCGCGGCAGCACGAGGGCGGCACCCACGCCGTGCTCGGCATACATGGCGCAAACAAGTCGGTCCACTCGCGGTGCAGGACCTTCAAGGCACGCGGCCAACTGCTCTTTTCAACCCACACGTCGGTCAGCTTGGCCTGCTGCCCGACTCTGGCTTCATCTAGAACCAGACCTGGATCGGCGTGCCTGCCCGCCGCACGGCTTCGGGTAGGGCTGCGGTCACAAGAGCATGGAACCCGCTCTAGAAGATGCCTGCGCCAGGGGGGGCGCTTTCTAGACCTGCCCCGACCCATGGTGGTAGCGCCATGACGCGCAACGGGACCGCACTATGATCAACGAGGGTGCAGGGCACTCCCGAACCATCATCCATGAAGGACCAGACCGCCAGAAGGGCCAGCACGCCTAACTGCGTCCACGCTTCTAACGCCGGCCGCCGAACCCGCCGCCGTGAAATCCGCCGCCAAAGCCACCACCGTATCCACCCCGGTAGTAGCCGCCGTAGCCGCCATATCCGCCCCGGTAGTAACCGCCATAGCCGTAGCGGCCATATCCGCCGAAGCCGAAGCCGAAGCGGAAGGCGAACACGTCGTCGTAGAAGAATGGGTAGCCAAAGCCGATCCCGGGATAGATCGGGTAGGACGGGTAATAGGCGTAAAGCTGCACGGCGGGCGCGAGCTGCTGCACCTGGTTCTGTTTGGATGTCATGCAGCGCAGGTAGGCCACGCCAGGCGGCAGTGCCGTGGCCGGGGGTGGCGGCGCGCTGCTGGTGCCGACTGGTCCGGCTCCGGCCTCAGTGGCCATGACCGCGCTCGACTGCGCCGCGGCGAGTTGCTCCGGCGTCGGCTGGGCCTGGGCGACGGGCGGCAGGGAGGCGATGGCGGTGCGGCAGGCGGCGTCGTCCTGCTGGAATGCGACTGGCGTCTTGCCCGGGCCGGGCACAGCCACGAGTTGCGCCGGAGCCGGCTGGGGCGCCGCGACGAAGGCTGGCGGGGGTGGAGGCGGCGCGACGCAACCAGCCAGGCCGCTCGCCAGCAGCACGGCCGCAAGGATGGAGTTCAGTCGCATGGGATGTCTTGCTTTGACCATGCGTATACAGATTCGCACGAAGACCGTTTTATGCAAGACCGGTGCCTGTGCAAGGCCGCTGCCTATGCGAGACCGGGGCCGGACACGTCTGGACCTATCCTGCCCGGGTCCTGCCCGGGTCCTGCCCAGTCCGGCTTGGTTACCCCGGCAGCGGCGGGTCGGATGGCTCCTGCCGCTGGTCAGGCGGCTGCTCCGCGGCCCGGCCGCGGCGCATCCGGCCCAGGCTGAGCATGTGGACGGCGCCGTGCAGGGTGCGCAACTCCTGTTCCGTGACTTCGCCGCGTTGGAACAGGTGGCGCAGGTTGCGGACCATGCCGGGGCGCTTGGGCAGGTTGCGGAGGAAGCCGCTGGCGTCGAGTTCAGCCACAAGATGGTCGAGCCAGGCCTCCAGCAGGTGTTTTTGCGCGACCGGGCTTTCATGGGTCTGCAGGGCGGCAGGGGGTGTGGTGTCGGCGGCGGTCCACCACTCGTAAGCCATGACCATGACGGCCTGGGCCAGGTTGAGGCTGTCGAAGGCCGGGTTGATCGGGTAGCGCACGAGGGCGTCGGCGCGGGCCATGTCCTCGGCGTCGAGGCCGGCGCGCTCGGGTCCGAACAGGATGCCGGCGCGCAGGCCGCGGGCGGCGGCGTCGCGCAGGGTGGCGGCGCCGGCGCGGGCCGTCAGCACGGGCTTCACCATGTGGCGCGGGCGCGGGCAGGTGGCGAGCACGCGGTGCAGGTCGGCCACGGCGTCGTCCACGGTGGGGTGGACGGTGGCGCTGTCGAGGATGCGGTCGGCACCAGAGGCGGTGCGCCAGGCGCGCTCCTGCGGCCAGCCGTCGCGCGGGGCGACCAGGCGCAAATGGAACAGGCCGCCATTGCCCATGGCGCGGGCGCAGGCGCCGATGTTGTCGGCCAGTTGCGGGCGGACGAGGATCACCACAGGGTCCAGTGGGCTGCCCGGCGCCAGATCTGCTCCGCCGTCACGGCCGGTCATGATGCGCGCTGCTGCTCCCTCTCCCTCCGGGAGAGGGCCGGGGTGAGGGGGGCTTGGCGGCCGCGGAGCCGGGCGCCGTGGGGCCAGCAGGAACGCAGCCCAATGCTGGCAACGACCGCGCTTGCCCGCTCCCTCACCCCGGCCCTCTCCCGGAGGGAGAGGGAGAAGAACGGCGCCAGGTGCTGGTGCCGTCCGGGCGGTCCTCGAAGGCGATGCCGCGGGCCAGCCACTCCTGGCGGATGGCGTCCGCGCGCTTGAAGTCGCGGGCGCGGCGGGCGTCGATCCGCGCCTGCATGGCGGCTTCGACCTCGGCGTCGCCGTCGCCTTGGAACCAGGCTGCCGGGTCCTGCTGCAACAGGCCCAGCAGCGCCCCCCCCGCCCGCAGCCCGGCGCCGGCCGCGGCATCCCCGGTCATCGCACGGTCGGCCAGGGTGTGCAGGGCCGCCAGGGCCTCAGGGGTGTTCAGGTCGTCGCACAGCGCGTCGAGCACGCCCTGCGGCATCGGGCCGGGGGTGTCCACGCGGCCCGGTGCCCGTTGCAGGGCGCGGTAGAAGCGGTCCAGCTCCCCACGCGCCTCGTGCAGCCCGGCCTCGGAGAACTCCAGCGGGCCGCGGTAGCCGGCGCGCAGCAGCATCAGCCGCACCGCCTCCGGAGGGTGGCGCGCCACCACGTCGCGGATGGTCGCGAAGTTGCCGAGGGACTTCGACATCTTCTCCCCCTCGTTGAGCAGCATGCCGCTGTGGACCCAGTAGCGGGCGAAGCCGCTGCCGGGGAGGGCGCAGAGGGATTGGGCGCGCTCGTTCTCGTGGTGGGGGAACAGCAGGTCGCTGCCGCCGCCGTGGATGTCGAAGGTTTCGCCGAGGTAGCGCCAGCTCATGGCGCTGCACTCGATGTGCCAGCCGGGGCGGCCAGGTCCCCAGGGGCTGTCCCAGGCGGGGTCGCTGGGTCCGCTGGGCTTCCAGAGCACGAAATCGCCGGGGTCCTGCTTGTAGGGGGCGGGGTCGATGCGGGCGCCGGCCAGCAGGCCCGCGGGGTCGCGGCCGGACAGCGCGCCGTAGGAGGCGAAGCTGGCAACCCGGAACAGGACGTGGCCCGCGGCGGCATAGGCGTGGCCGGTGGCGACCAGGTTGCCGATCAGCTCCAGCATCTCGGGGATGTGGGCGGTGGCGTGCGGCTCCACGTCGGGGGACAGGTTGCCGAGGCTGCGCATGTCGTCCTGGAACTGCCGGGTGGTGCGGGCGGTGACCTCGTCGATGGGGACGCCCTCCGCGGCGGCGCGGGCGTTGATCTTGTCGTCCACGTCGGTGACGTTGCGGACGTAGGTGAGGCGGGGGAATAGGTGGCGCAGCAGGCGCGCCAGCACGTCGTAGGCCACCATGGCGCGGCCGTTGCCGATGTGTGCGAGGTCGTACACGGTGGGTCCGCAGACGTACATGCGGACGTGGGCGGGGTCGATGGGCACGAACGGCTCGCGCTGGCGGGTGAGGGTGTTGTGCAGGTGGAGCGTCATGCGGGGGGTATTGCGGCGTGGGGCGGGGGAGGGCAAGGGGGCTAGGGGGTTCCGGCCTCCATGCGCTCGCGCAGGATCTGGTTGATCCTGGTCTGGTAGCCATCGCCCTGCTTGCGCAGCCAGTCCAGTACGTCGGCATCCAGGCGTAGGCTGATTGCCTCTTTGCGGGGGCGGTAGAGCCGGCGGGCGTGCTGCCAGTTGGCGGGTGGGGCCTCCGGGATGTTCTGGGTGTCGGGATTGCCGTCCAGGGCTTGAAGCTGCGCCAACTGCGCCTTGGCCAGGGGTGGAACTTCAGGTGTCGCCGCTTTCCTCATAACGTCTCCTTTCGTGAACCGTCGCCTCACGCCGGCCGATCACCCGAGAACGGTCCTTATCGTCGAGATCCTGGATATGCATGAACAACCAGCAGCAGTCGTCCTGCGACCCAGGAGAATGTGTGCTAGCGGTGCTCACCATTCTCGAAGCGATCATATACGGTGAGCGCAAGTGGATCGGAGAACATCCGATCGACAAACCAGAAATCCAGTCCGTGCTTGCGTAGGTCCTCCACCTGTTTTGCCGCCTCGTATTCAACTCTCATTACGTTTGGGCTTCCAAGATCGGGCAGCGCGAGTGTTGTATATACCAATTTGTATGTGCGTTTGTAACCCTTGCCAGCTCAGCAGTAATACAGACGCCAGAGATGCTGTGTCGCACGATCATCCATCGTGCTTGCCCTACACCCCACAACACGGTAATTGCGACGCACTCGCAACTCGACAGGACACCCCGCCGTGCAGCAAGCCGCCCTCCGCCGCCCGCCAGGCTCCCGCATCGGGCGCTATGCCGCCATCTTCGGGCCGGGCCTGGTCGTCATGCTTGCCGACACCGATGTCGGCAGCATCATCACCGCCGCGCAGTCCGGGGCGCAGTGGGGCTATCGCCTGCTGCTGCTGCAACTGGTGCTGATCCCCATCCTGTTCATGGTGCAGGAACTCACGGTCCGCCTGGGCCTGTACACCGGCCGCGGTCATGGCGAGCTGATCCAGGACACGTTCGGCACCTTCTGGGCCTGGGTGTCGGTGACGGGCCTGGCCATCGCGGTGTTCGGCGCGCTGATCACCGAGCTGGCGGGGGTGGCAGGGATCGGCGAGCTGTATGGCGTCCCCCGCGCCGTCAGCCTGGTGCTGGCGACGGTGGCGTTGCTGGCGGTGGTGCTGACGGGCAGCTATCGCCGGGTCGAGCGGATCGCCATTGCGTTGGGCCTGTTCGAGCTGGCGTTCTTCGTTGTCGCGTGGCTGGCGCAGCCCGGCCTGGCCGAGTTGGCGCAGGGTGCGGTCAGCATCCCCTATGCCAACAAGGACTACGTTTACCTGGCGGCGGCCAACATCGGCGCGGTGATCATGCCGTGGATGGTGTTCTATCAGCAATCCGCCATCGCCGATAAGGGCCTGAAGCCCGAGCACCTGCAGGCTGCCCGGTGGGATACGGCGGCCGGCGCCATCATCACGCAGCTTGTGATGGCTGCCGTGCTGATCGCCACTGCCGCGACCATCGGCCGTGCCAGCCCGGACGCCAGCCTGACCACTGTGGGAGAGCTGTCCGAGGCGCTGACCCCGTTCCTGGGCGGCGGGCTGGGGCGGGCGGTGTTCAGCGCCGGGGTGCTTGGTGCGGGCATGGTGGCCGCGATCGTGGCGACGCTGGCGCTGGCGTGGGGCGTGGGGGAGGTGGCGGGGTACCGCCGCAGCCTGAACCTGCGGCCGACGCAGGCACGGGGGTTCTATGGGCTGTATGCCGCTGCCGTTGCGGGATGCGCGCTGCTGGTGGGGGTGTGGCCGAACCTGGTCTCGCTCAATGTCGGCGTGCAGATCATGAACGCGCTGCTGCTGCCGCTGGTGCTGGGGTTCCTCGTTGCGCTCAGCATCCGGGCACTGCCGCCGGCGGTGCAGTTGCGCGGGTGGTACCGGTGGGTGCTGATCGTGGTGGTGGGGGTTACGACGGTGCTGGGAGTGTTCGGCGGGTTCAGCGGGGCCGGGTTGCTGTAGGAGGGGTGCAGGCGCAGGGACGCTTGCTGGATGGCGATATCCTCAAAGGGTTGCAGCCGTCGGTCCTGGCGTCGGCGGATTGATATGCGCGCACGTCGTTACGTACGCCTGGGCGATGATGCCGTGCTGGTGGGCGGTGGCGCGGTCACGCTTTGTCTCAAGTCATCCTGCCAGGCCAGGTCGCACTGCCGGCCATAGAGCATCTGATTGGCAACCGCTTGGGGCGGCACCCTGTTACCTGGCAGACTGGCATGTTGCGCTTAGACCAGGCACGAGCGCTGTTCAGCTTGGCGGACAGTATTGATGCCGCCTGATTTAGTTTGAAGCATCCTCAAGGATGGCGGCGACCCGGCGTTGCTTGGTCCCGTGCTGGAAAGGTCCGTATGGGGTCGCTGTTCGACTCCCTTAAGCGCATCGAGGCGCGCAGGACTGCACTGGGCAGTTGGGTCAGCAGAGTGGGCCGAAACTCTTTACAAAAGAGGTGCGAACCGCACGCACGAGATGCGGGCATTGTAGTTTTGCGTTGAACGCGCTCTTGCTACTGGGTGGAGGCTGGTGCCGGCCTCCCGCTAACGCCTTATGGCCCTCTTGCTGCATGAAATCCGCTGAACAGAGTCTCGTTACGCTGCTGTAGTGTCTGTCGGTGCATGGAAGCGTAGGTGCTTCGACGTGCAAGCCTATCCCTGCAGCTGCCCTCACCCAACCGCTTCCCATAGGGCAAGGGACTGCATAGGGCGCTACAGCCGCTCTAAGCAGGCTTGCACGACTTGTCACATAGATGACCTGCCGCCGCGCCAGGCCACGTAAGCCTGCTTAGGTCTTCACTTGAGCGCAAACCTGCAAAGGTTTGCTTAGCCCCTTCCTCCTCTGGGAACGAGTTAGGGCGTGGGAGGCCGCAATCGCAAAACCCGGCATGCTCGGGAGCGAGCCTTGTATTCGAACGGGCAGGTTAGGCCCTTGTGGCCTCCCTCACCCCGGCCCTCTTCCAGGGAAAGAGGGAGCAGGCAGCGTCCTTACGTTATAGGCGATCGCCTCGCCTGGGGGGAGAAGGGGCAGGGAACGGTTTACTTCTTGCCTGGCTCCGGCCGGGGCGGCGGAGTGTTGGCGGCGGCGGCACCCTTGGCGGCATTCTTGGTCGCCTTGGGCTTCTTGGCCTCGCGGTTGGACTTTTGCTCACCTTTTGCCATGATCTGCTCCTTGTGCGTGCCGCGGCAGAATCGTACGGTATGCACCGGAATGCAAGGGCTGTGCGCTACGCCAGGCTACGCGGCTGCCGACCGACCGACCGGCGCTAGGAGGCCTGTCCTCAGCAACAGCGCCGCCGCCGGCTCCGATCCCTGTAAAATTTGCGCGGCATCGTCGGTGATGACCGGCTGGCCCGCATTCTCGTCTGTGAACACCAGGCTCGGGTCGCCAGCGCCCGACGGAACAGCAGGGGCGCTGGTGCGGAACGAGGGCGTGCGCCGCAACCCAGCCAACTATAACTCCGTCAGCGCGAGCGTGCCGGGGTTGTAGCCTACGCCATAGAAGTTGTTGGTGACCGCGGACCCTGGCTGTGCCGCCGTCACCGGCGCGGTAGCGGCGGTCCGATCGCCGGTGTTGCCGTTGCCCGGCGAGAAGAACCCAATACCGAAGTGCGGCGTTGCTTTGTAGCTGAAGCTGTTGGCGTCCGGACCCGAGAGGTCGAACAACACAATGCCCTGGCCATTTACGGCATCAGCAGCCGAAGCCAGCACGCCATAGGGCACGCCACCCAGCGCCAAGTTAGACAATAGCGTGCTGAACTCAGCACCGCCTTGCTGCTGAACGGCTTAGGCAACATCGCCGTTGCACTGCCCAGCCTGGGCCGCTCCGGCTCAGAGCGGCCCATTGTCATCACAGCCAGTAAGCCGACCGGCCAAGTGCAGCCTTAACGCGCCGGCTTGTGGCTATCTGCTTGGCTCGGCATGGACACTATCATTACTGGCAGCTTGGATAAATCGTGCTGTTACAACTGCCGCGCCGCGTCGCCTGCCTTTGTCCTGGTCGCGTCCAATCCACTATTAGCCGGCATCCCCGACACTGAGGCGCGAGCCACTTCTTTATTCTCAATCAGCAATGCCCAACGTGCCGTTTTCGCTCGTTGCGGCCTCGCCCAACTTAGCGCTTAGGCGGGGCAAGGGATCGAATGCTGACGATTCACTCCTGCTCAACGACTAGCCATACCGTCAACGCTACAACTGCTGATGTCGTCAGTGCCGCATTTGCGGTGGGATCGGGGTGCCCATCGGATCACCGTCCGGCGGCATCTCAAGCGGCGGGAGATCATCGGGCGCCGGGTCATTGATGGGGGTAGGAAGTTCCGGTAGGTCCGGCGGCAGGCCGGGCTGGGTTGGCGGGGTGATGGGTTCCGGCATTTGCGCGTGCATTGCTTTGCCTCCTTCGGACCCAGTGTGGGCCACATGGAAGAAACGGTTCATCGCCGCGGCAGTTGCGACACGCGGCGATGATCCCTGAACGTAAGACGCCGGCCCTTGCGCAGGGGCCGGCGTCGGTTGCAGGGCTTGGACCTTCGCGGAAAAGAGCTGGCTGCCAGGAAGGGCTCGCGCCGGACGGTTTGCCGCGGGCGCGGGTTGGCTAGACGAAGCTGCTGCTGGTCAGGTTGGTGACGCCGATGAAGTTGACCTTGGTGCCGTCCGACAACACCAGGCTGGTGCTTGCGCCGACGGTGGCCTTGGCAAGGTCGGCCGTGGCCTCCGCAACCGACCCGGCGGCGAAGCCCTGCAGCGTGACCTTCTCGGCTGCGTTGAAGCTGCCGATGTTCACGGTGCCGCCGCCACCGGCGACAATGGCGATCAGGTCCTGGCCGGGACCGCCGTTGACGCTGACGGTGCCCGGCGCGCCGATGATGAAGGTGTCGGCGCCGTTGCCGCCCTGCAGGGTGTCGCTGCCGGTGACCTTCGCGCCAAGGGCATAGAACACGTTGTTGGCGCTGCTGCTCGCACCGGTCAGCGTTTCGTTGCCGGCGCCGGCAATGAGTGTGGTGATGGCGAAACCTCTCGCCGACAGCAGGTCGCCGTTGCCGCCGCCGAATAGGGTACTGCCGGCCGAGCCGGTGCCGCCGTTGATGACGTTGTTGCCGCCGAGGCCGCCGGCCACGATGCCGCCGCCGGTGCCTAGGGCGATGGTGTCGCTGCCGTTGCCGGCATAGACCGTCGCCACGCCGGAGCCGCCGACGAAGTTCAGGTTCTCGTTGCCCGGCGCGATGGCGACGTTGCCCGAGCCGGTTTCAGTGGCGGTGATGGTGTTGCCAGGGCTGGCGGCGGGGCTGCCGACGATGAAGTCGGTCGAGCCGCTCAGGCTGATGGTGTCGTTGCCGCGGACGCCGATCAGGTTGATGCCGCCGCCGGCGCTGATGGTGTTGGAGCCGGACAGGGCCAGGATGATGTCGTTGCCGGCGCCGGTCGTGAAGCTGAACCGGCCGCCGCCGATGGTGGGGGTGGCGATGAAGTTGGCGCCATCGCCGGCAATCAGGGTGCCGCCGCCGCCGCCGGTGTTGTAGGTCAGCCCGCCATTGTCGGCGATGATCTGCTGGGTCTGGGTGCCGTTGCCGATGCCGATCTCAGCGCCGCCACTGGTGAAGATGACGGTCGAGGTGGCCGGGCCGAGCACGGTCGTCTGGTTGGCGACGGTTTCCACGAACAGGCCGGTGCCGGTCGGTGGGTTCTGGTTGGGGGTGCTGACCTCGGACAGGGCCCCGCTGACCAGCGCGGCGCTGATGGCCGCCGAGAGCGTCGCCTGAGCGAGGGCGTCGTTGGAGCCGACGTTCAAGGTGATCTGCGGAAAACCGGTGCCGCCCGTAATCGTTGCCATATGTTCACCTCTTGGGATTGACCCGGCCGGACGCTACCCGAGCGATGCGGGCATCGCAGCCGGAGGGCAAGCCGTTGGTCTCCCGCAACCGACTACCTTGTTCTTATGCACGGCGTCAAACGACATTGCAGCCACGGGTTGCATCTACTCAATGCTGGGCACCTTGCAGTGCCGAAACGTGTCTGTACTGCCACAGGTGCGGTGCGCCTAAGTAACAATAGGGCCACAATAGCGAACCTTTGTTAACGTCAGCCTTCACATTGTAACGACGGCACATGCGGCTTGACGGGGCTAGGTTAGGAAAACTAACTTATGATCTTAGGGGAACATAAAGGGAACTCATTGATGCCCGCCATGCTGGTCTCCCAGGCTGCGCCTTCCCGTGCCGCTCCTTCGTGTGCCACGGCGCCTGCCCGTCCCGTCCAGCCGCATCCCGTCGTCTATGTCGTCCGCGGCAGGCCCGGTCCGGATGACCGGCCTTGCCTGCCGCCGGGCCATCCCGACACCTGGGGCCGCATCACCGAGGGCACCGTGCTTGACAGCGCGCCTTACCCGTTTCCCATCTTCTGCAGCTAGGGGCGCGACCCATGCCTGCTGCTATGCCTGTTCCTGGTCCTGGCCCGGTGCTTCCTGGCTCGGTGCTTTCCGGCCCGGTGCCTTCCGAGGGCGCCTGGCGGCCGCCGTTTGCCCCGCCGGAGCTGGCATGACCGCCGGGCCGTCGCATCCGCTCCTGGCCGCTGCCGATGCTTCCCTGCCGGACCCGGGGAGCATCGCGCCACGGGAGTGGCTGCTGGGCGCTCGGCTGGAGCGCGGCTGCATCAGCCTGCTCGCGGCGCCAAGGGGCGCTGGGGCGTCGGCGCTCGCCCTCGCCATGGCTGCCAGCCTGGCCAGCGGGCGGGACCTGCTGAACGAGACGGTGCATCATAGCGTCCCCGCCTGGGTGCTGAGCCTGGAAGACCCGGCCGATGCAGTGCGGCGCCTGGCTGCGCTCATGCAGCATCACCGTATCGAGAAGCCGGAGCTGCACGGGCGGCTGTTCCTGGGTGACGGCTGGCGGTTGGCGATGGCGGGCGCACGGTTCGGCGGCGTCCAGCATCCCGACCGGACCGCGACTCTGTCCGAGGCGCTGGCGCAGCAGGTTGGGCTGATCGTCGTGGACCCGTTCATCATGCCGCGGAAGCTGGACGGGACCAGCGCCATGCACATGGACCTCGCGGCCGCTGCCTGGACCCGCGTGGCCGAGGCCGCCCGGTGCGCGGTGCTGCTGGTGCATCCCGTCCGGGAGGCGTCGCCGTGGGAAGACCTGTTCGGGATGGCGGCAGCGTGTAGCGCGAGGTCGCTGGCCGACGCCGCCAGCAGCGCCGGGCTGCTGTCCGGGATGCGGGCGGAGGAGGCGGAGCGGCTGGGCGTCCCTGCGGGCGAGCGTTGCGCGTATGCGCGGCTGGATGACGCCAAGTGGGGCCTTGCGCCCCCTGCTGCCCAAGCCCGGTGGTTCCGGATGCAGCAGGTGGCGCTGGGCAACGGCACGGACCTGTACCCGCTGGGGGACCAGGTGGGGGTCATCACCCCTTGGACGCCGGTCAGCCTGTGGGCCGGGCACAGCATCCGGCTGCTCAACCAGGTGCTGGACAAGCTGGCCGAGGGGCCGCAGCCCGGCCGGCTTTATGGCCCGACCCGGCGGGGCAGGGCTGCGGGGACCTGGGCGGGTTGGGTGGTGGGGGACATGCTGCACGTCACCGCGGCGCAGGCTGCGAGGATGATCGAGGCCTGGATGGACAGCCGGCTGCTGGTCCCGGCGCGGTGGCGCGACGGCGGGCGCAGCCGGGCCGGCCTGGCGGTTGACGGCAGCCGCCGCTCGCGGGAGCCGTCCCTGCCAGCCGCGCCTGTTCCAGCGACGCCTAGACAAGCCAAGGAGGATTCTTCCGCATGAGCAATGTCCACAGGTTGTCCACAGCGTTGGGTCGGGAGGCCGTTGCGGAAATGATGGCGCCGGCTAGTGCGGGCGTTGACGATTCGGCAACTGCTGGGCCGCGGAATTCCTTGGTTGCAACGGCAATGGACGGGTCCGTTGGCAGGACAGACCCGGTTGGGGATGGAGGCTGCGAGCGGATGGCAGGCGAGGCTGACGGGTCGCTTACGCAGACCAATTCACAGATTATTCCACAGGCATCTGCGTCTGCCGGGGTCCATGGCGGAGTCGATCGCGGAGTCTCCGGCGCGACTGGGCGGGCGACTGGACGCGTGACTGCGAATGCAGTCCGGGGTGGGAACCCGCACACGCCCGATGGCCTGCCTGCCACGCCGGCCTGGGTGCAGGTGCTACTGGAGGAGGCTGGGGCCACGCTGCTCGCCCTGCCGCACACCGGCTATACGACGCGGTTGCGGCAGGGCGGGCTGGAGTGGGTGCGGGATGCGGTGGCGCTGGCGCCGGGGTCGGGAGACGGCCAGGTGCGGCCAGCGGCTCCGTCGGGTGCATTGATCGACCGGATGGACCGGGTGCTGGCGTGGGTGTCGTTGATCCCGGATGGCAAGCAGGTGCTGCGGCGGGTGGTGGGCGCCCGCGCGCTGGTGCACCCGCTGACCGGGCGGCACCTGTTCGCGTGGCGCCGCCTGGGTACGGCGTTGGGCGCGGACCACAAGGCGGTGCAGCGCTGGCACGCGCAGGGTTTGGAGATCATCACCCGGGCGCTCAATGCTCCCCTCGGACGGATGGCGGGGTAACGGATGGCGGGATGACGGGGGCATACGGCGGGGATGCGGGTCCCGGCCTGCCGATCCCGGTGGCGCACGGGGTTGAGGTTTGCCGGCCCATGGCTGCCGCGCCTGCGTCCAGCCGGCGAGCATGACCCTGCTCACGGCAAGCATCCCTACGCATGCCAAACATCTCCTTCCCGCAATTGGGGGATGCACAAAAGCGTGACCTGGGTCACACTCTCGCCATCACCAGCCTGTCAGAGTGTACTCGCGGTCCAAAGAAGGGCCGGACGGAGGACTCCATGCCTGCTATCCAGCCGACGCCAGCCGTCCTTACGCGTGTCCTTGATGCTGACGCGAGCATTGTTTGCCTCCCGCTACCGCCGGCCCGGCTTCCGAGGTCGCTGGGCGACCGGCACCTGCACGGCAGCCGTGTGCTGGCGTTTCCTGGCCGGACCGAACGCCTGGGTTTTTCGAGCCCAACCAGCCTGGCTGCGCCCAGTCTGGCTGCACCCAGTCTGGGCGCATGCGGCATTGCCACGCCGCGCTTCACCACGGCCGACCGCCTGGCACTGGCGGATTGGCAGAACTGCGGCGCCTCCGGCTATGCCCGCGTGCTGATCGAGGACGGCCGGCCCGGCACCCTACCGGACTGCGGCGCCTATGCCCTGGTTTACCGCTCCGGCACGTCCTGGGCGTGCTGGGGCCTGACCCGGCGGCTCGGTGCTGCGCCTGGCATCATGGCCTGGCGTTGCGCGACCGGGGCCACCCTTGGTCTGTATGCGGCGATGGACGAGGCGTTGCGCGCCCTGCCGTTTGCGGGCCAGGACAGCAGTCGCTGACGGGGTATGCCCGACGACGTTTGGCTATGGGAAAAATGTCATGCCGCTGTCATGGTAACGGGCGCGTGAACCACCGACGAAATCATTAAGGAACCCGGCAGTCCTTAACTGCCGGGTCCACTGAACATGATATACCCTTACGGTTCAGCGTCGTTTGCCATGGTCCTGGCGACGGTGGCGCTGTCCGGCCTGTGGCTGGCTCCTCAAGGCGCCTGGGCGCAGAACGCCTACACGCTTGGCAACCTGCTGGTGTCGAAGTCGATCCTGGATGCGCCGGCCAACCTGCTCGTGCCGGGCCAGACCGTGCTGCCCGGCGGCGGCGGGGCGACTGCGGTCGGCAACGGCCTGTTCGGCAACATCTTCAACAACGAGGCGCCGGACCCAAGCTTTGGCGTGATGACGGCCATCACGCTCGACTAGGTGACGCGCGGCGGCAGCGTGGTCGGAAGCCAAGTGGTGCCGGGGGTAGTGACGAGCTTCAGCAGCAAGAGCGAGCTGGGGCTGAGCCTGAGCGCCAATGGGCAAAGCGTGACGTTCATGGGCTACAATGCGCCGGTGAACGCCTTGGACGTGTCCAACAGCAACACGCCGGGCCACCCGGACCCGACGAACCCGGTGCAGCAGACGTACCAGCGCAGCGTGGCGACGCTGGGCGCCAACGGGCAGGTGACGACGCAGGGGGTGAACGCCTACAGCGGCAACAACGGGCGCAATGCGATCACCGGCAGCAACGGCGTCACGTACCTGGTGGGCAACGCCGGCAACGGCACGAGCGCGGCGACGGCGGCGGTGCTGGCCGATCAGGGGACCAATACGGGGGTGCAGATCGTGCAGCCCGGCAATGCCAACACCAGCAGCGCCGGGCAGTACAACATCACGCAGAACGGCTATGCCGCCGACAAGGACAGCAAGGACAGCAATTTCCGCGGCGAGACGATCTTCGACAACACCCTGTATGTGACGAAGGGATCGGGCGGCAACGGCATCAACACCGTGTATCAGGTGGGGACTGCCGGCACGTTGCCGACCGGTAGCAATAATGCCGTGACGATCCTGCCGGGCTTCAACACCACGCTGGCTAAGACCGACACCACGGATGCGCCGTTCGGCCTGTTCTTTGCCAACGCCACCACGCTGTATGTGTCCGATGAGGGGGTGGACACCGCACCGACCGCGGCCGACCCCAACCAGGCGTCGACGCTGTCCGCCCATGCCGGCCTCCAGAAATGGAGCCTGGTTGGCGGGGTCTGGCAGTTGGATTACGTGCTGCAGAACGGGCTGGACACTGGGGCTTACACCGTGACGAGCACGGATGCGGAGGGCAACGCCGAGACGGCCAGCGCCACCACGACTGGGCTGCGGAACCTGACAGGGATCGACAACCCGGACGGCACCGTGAGCCTGTATGCGGCGATGGCGACCACCAGCGGCCTGACCGACCAGGGGGCGGACCCGAACAATGCGCTGGCGATCAACGACGTGCTGTCGGCGACGACCCTGCCGGTGAACGAGGCCTATACGACGCTGGAAGGACCGCAATTCGCGACGGTGTACCGCGGCGTGAACGAAGTGCCGTTTGCGGCGACGGTGCCGGAGCCGGGGACGCTGGCGGTGCTGGGGATGGGGTTGCTGGGACTGCGGCGGCTTTCGTGAGGGGGGAGCCAGTGGCCTTCTGATCGCGAGGCGGCGGGAGGGTCGCAACTGGGCAGGGGTGGCTCGGGCAGGATGACGGTCAGATCGTGGGTGGCCGGTCGAGCAGCTCGTCAACCCGTTCGCGCAACTGCCGCAACTGGCGGACCGTGGTGTAGACGATGTCGGACAGCGCGCACAGTTCCTCCTTGGTCGCATCGCCTGTCCTCCGCACGCTGTCCGAAGCTCCCATCGTCACGCCCTTGTCGTCCTTGATGAGGGTGATCTAGTCGCTTATGCGATCCATGCGCGCCATCAGGTCCACCCGCAGGCTGGTCTAGAACTTTTCCAGGGTGTCGAGGCGCTTTCCCAGGTCGGCCTGGCCGTCTTCCAGGGTGGCAAGGCGCTCATCAACCCGGCTAAGGCGCTCGTCGATTTGAGTGAGGCGCCCATCAATCCGGGTCAGCATATCAAGGATAGGATTGTCGCTCATGCTTTTCCTCTTGGACGGCGTGCTGTTGCCTACCAGCGCGTCGCTGGGTTCGCCCGCTGGGCCGGGTTCGCCGCCTGCTTCCTGATGCGGACGCTCCCAAGCATGGAGCTGCCACGCCGCAAACACCGTCCGCAATGATGCTGCGCCCGCCGCCGGCCAGGCCTCCCGGCGGCCGGTGCTACTCCTCGGGTTCGGTGGTGAACAGCAAGGGATAACCCTTCTTGCGGCCGGCGTCGGTGGCGTTGGTGGCCTTTTCCTCCGCGACCTCCTTGGTGAACACCGCGACCACGCAGACGCCGCGCTGGTGGGCGGTCATCATCACGCGCCGGGCCTGGTCCTCGCCGAGGCGGAACTCGGCCTTGAGCACCAGGGTGACGAACTCGCGCGGGGTGAAGTCGTCGTTGACCAGGATGACCTTGTGCAGCTTCGGCCGCTCGGTCTTGATTAGGGTTTGCACGCGGGGGGTCGTGGTGGTGTCGTCCTGCATGGAGTCCTCGCGGGTCGTCGTGGCTTCGGGTGGCAGCTAAGGCCGGGTGTTTCCTGGGGTAGGTGCGTTCTGGCGCGGCCGGTGCAAGTCCGAGGGCGCTCCATGCGCGCCCAGGCGATCCTGCTCCAGGCCCATCCGCCGCAGGCAGTCCCGCACCAACCCATCCGCCTGCAGCACGCTCCGCAGCGCTTGGGCGATCAGGCCCGTGCCCTGCTCCGCCGACCACCGGTCTCCCATGCCCGGCAGCGCCGCATGCCGGCCGTGCAGGGAACATAGCGCCGCCAGCTCTGCGAACTCGCGCCCGCGCAGCGCCGGGCCGGGCAGCAGCGCCACCAGCGCAGCCAGCCCGGCGTCGTCCAGGTGGCGCCAAGCATTGAACAGGCCGTGGAAGCCGAAGGTGGGACCGGCCGGCGGCACGCGCTCATAGGCGAAGCGGGCAGCCACTGCGGCGGGGGCGAAACGGATGCCGTGCTCGCGTTCCAGGGTCCGGCGCCAGGTGCGGCAGATCAGCACGTCTTCGGCGATCCCTGGCATCGGCTCGAAGCCCGGTCTGGCCAGCGCGTCCAGCAGCCGGCGAGAGCGAAGGGAGAAGCCGCCGTTGCCGACGTCGATCTCCCCCGCCGCCGCATCGGGACGCGGCCAGGGCGCGCCGATGTAGTCCCATTCGAGGAATGCCGGGTCCCAAGCCGCGGGGTCGGACACCCAGCCGTCCCACTGCACCACCAGGGCGTGAGAGGTCGTGACCGTGCCGGCCAGGCCGCGCAGCATGAAAGCCGAGTAGGCGTCACGGGAGGCAAGCGGCGCGATGGGGTGGATGCGGAACGGGCCGGGTTCGGGCGCCTGCCCCGGCCCGGCGCCGGCTGCATCGGTGAACAGCACGGCATCGCCAAAGCGGCACGCCGCCGCTGAGCCGTGCAACGCCAATGCTGTCAGCGGGACATACCGGCTGTCGGCGGCGCATAGGGTCACCTGGCGTAGGTCTGGGCGCAGGTCTGGGTGCAGGTTCGGGCGGGCGGGGCTGCGCGTGGGCGTGGGGGCGAATAACCGGCAGGCGTCGTCGAATTGCGCGCGCACGCGGTCCAGGGTGTCCAGCGCCGCAGGGGTTTCGCCGTCCGATGCCAGCGCCTGCAAGGCCGTCCAGGCGTGCCGGGTCCAAACCTCGGCATAGGCGGACTCGGCTAGTGCGGGGTTCGATGCGGCGCCCGGCGGGTCGTTCTGCGGGCCGTGGCGAAGGCCGGGGTCCAGGAAGGCGTCGATTGCAGGAGCGGCAATGTCCAGGCCAACCGGCCAATCCAGGCCCAGCCGGGCACCGGCCCAGGTCATCGCGCCGCGCCAGTCCTGCAATAGCGCATCGTAGGGCACGATGGCGCGGGCGATGCCGCGGGTTGCCTGCTCGGCATCCAGCAT
>CAXTFY010000020.1:25224-27612 GCA_964243265.1 uncultured Acetobacteraceae bacterium
GGACCGGCCGAGGAGCAGGGCTTCGTCATTCAGGCGGACGACCGACTGCGGCTCCCAGAAGCCACGCGGGTTGTCCGGCCCGGGCGGGATGGGGTGCGCCGGGCCGGCGGCGCCGAGCAGGCTGGCGACCCGGCTGAGGGCGGACGTGCCGCCGCGGTGCATTCCAAGCACGAGGAGGGCGCGATGGGGCTGGGCAAGAGACATGAGAAGGGAGATAGCGGGTGACGCGGGGGCCGCCTATTGCCGGCTGCTTCCTGCCTCACTGGGGAGGGTGGTCGCATGTGTCATGGGACCAGCGCCTGCTCCGTTCCGCTTCAGCAGAGGGGGCAACAGCCTCAATGCTTGATCCCTGCAGGATCGTTTGGCGAGCGCTGGGTCCGAGGCGAACGAAGGTTCGGCGGCAGCGCAAAAAGAAAGGCCCCATCCCGGGGATCGCCGGGACGGGGCCATTCAGGCCAGCCTAGACGTGCGGCTCAGGCGTGGTTGAGCGTGTAATGGTAGCTGCACTTCCCGACCGTGGAGTTCATGTCCATCGTGCCGTTGGCGAGCGTGCCGGTGACGACGCCGCCCCGCTTGCCGGCGCTGCTGAGGGCGCCATCGTCGCCGACGCTGCCGGTCAGGGCGCCCGCCTTGAAGGTCTTGCCGGTGACGGTGGCGGTGGCGGTGGTCATCTTGCGGCAGCGTGGGCCGTTGTCGGCGCTGGCCTCCACAGCGCCCTTGTAGGTGCCGTCCATGGCCATCGGGGCCGGTGCCGGGGCAGGCTCAGGCGCCATGGCCATCGGCGGCGGAGGCGGCGGGTTGCTGGCGCAGCCCGCGACACCGCTGGCCAAGACTAGGAACATTGCAAGCTGTGTACGCATGAGTGATCTCCAGAACCGGAAATCGACAGAGGCAGGAACCTCCAACGTTTGTCAAGGCGTTACGGCTACAATATGAACCGGCTGAGATCGCCCTTCGCAGCCAGCGGCGCGACGCGCTCGTTCACATAAGCGGCATCCACCGTGACCACCTCGCCACCGCGGTCGGTGGCGCTGAAGCTGATCTCCTCCAGCAGCTTCTCCAGCACCGTCGCCAGGCGGCGGGCGCCGATGTTCTCGACGCGGTCGTTGATGTCGGCGGCCAGCTCGGCCAGGGCGTCAACGGCGTCAGGGGTGAAGTCCAGGGTGACGGCCTCGGTCTCCAGCAGGGCGGAGTACTGCTTCAGCAGGCTATGCTCCGGCTCCGTCAGGATGCGGCGCAGGTCGGCGCGGGACAGCGGCGCCAGCTCGACGCGGATCGGCAGGCGGCCCTGCAACTCCGGCAGCAGGTCGGAGGGCTTGGCCAGGTGGAAGGCGCCGCTGGCGATAAACAGCACGTGGTCGGTCTTCACCGGGCCGTACTTGGTGCTGATGGTGGTGCCCTCGATCAGCGGCAGCAGGTCGCGCTGCACGCCCTCACGCGAGACGTCGCCGCCGCGGAAGCCGCCCTCGCTGCTGCGGGCGCAGACCTTGTCGATCTCGTCGAGGAAGACGATGCCGTTCTGCTCGGCGTGGGTGACGGCGTCCTTGGTGAGCTGTTCGTTGTCGAGCATCTTGTCGCTCTCCTCCCGCGTGAGGGCGGTGCGGGCGGCGGCGACGGCCATGCGCTTGCGGGTGGCGGGGCGGTTGAACATGCCCTTCATCATCTCGCCCAGGTTGACCATGCCGCCGGGGGGCATGCCGGGGATCTCCATGGCGCCCATGTTGGGGCCGGCATCGGCGATGGCGACCTCGACCTCCTTCTCCTCCAGCTCGCCGGCGCGGAGCATCTTGCGGAACTTGCCGCGGGTGTCGGCGCCGGCGCCCTCGCCGACCAGCGCCGTGACCAGGCGGTCCTCGGCGGCGAGCTCGGCCTTGGCCTGCACGTCCTTGCGGCTGCTCTCGCGCAGCATGGCGATGCTGGCCTCAACCAGGTCGCGCATGATGCTGTCCACGTCGCGGCCGACGTAGCCGACCTCGGTGAACTTGGTGGCTTCGACCTTGATGAACGGCGCCTGCGCGAGCTTCGCCAGACGGCGGGCGATCTCCGTCTTGCCGCAGCCGGTGGGGCCGATCATCAGGATGTTCTTGGGCACCACCTCGTCGCGCATGCCCTCGGGGAGCTGCTGGCGGCGCCAGCGGTTGCGCAGCGCTATGGCCACGGCGCGCTTGGCGTCCTGCTGCCCCACGATGAAGCGGTCAAGCTCGCCGACGATCTCACGCGGGGAGTAGGTCGGGACGTCCATTACAGCGTCTCCACAATCAGGGAATGGTTGGTGTACACGCAGATGTCGGCGGCGATGCGCATGGCGCGGCGGGCGACCTCCTCGACCTCGATGCCCTCCACGGTCAGCAGCGCGCGGGCGGCAGCCAGGGCGAAGTTGCCGCCGGA
>CAXTFY010000021.1:0-27284 GCA_964243265.1 uncultured Acetobacteraceae bacterium
TCTCCTCGTTGGGAGCTGTCCGAATTTACCTGTCTCACTTCCGGGGTCCAGTCCACCGAAGAACACCGCGGCGATGAGCGGCACGTTACCCAGCGTGGCGTAGATGAGGGACAGCGCCAGCATGACCGCGGCGCCCGGCAGCACGAACAGGATGCCGGCGGCGAGGCCGCCACGCACGCCGTGCATGAGCCAGCCGAGGTAGGTGGCGAGCTGCTGCGCCTCCGGTCCCGGCAGCAGGGTGCAAAAGTTCAGGGCGTGGAGGAAGCGGCGTTCGCCGATCCAGCGCCGTTTTTCCACCACCTCCCGGTGCAGCAAGGCGATCTGCCCGGCTGGGCCGCCAAAGGACAGCAGCCCGACGCGGAGCCAAACCCGCACCGCCTCCCGGAACGAGGGCAGGGCGGCAGCCGTGCTGACGGCAGTGGCAGGGGACGGCGCAGGCGTTGCGCTCGGCGCGGTGCCAAGGGATGCGGCGCCGCTCACGACATGGCCTCCCGGACCCGGCGGCCATCGGTCGAAGGCGGCGGTGCGGGCCAGTTGTGCGTTTCGGCTACGGCGTCACGTGCCCAGCGATGGAAAGCGTCATACAGCACCAAGCCGGCATCGAGCTGGGCCAGGTCGTCCTTGAATATGCGAGACAGGCCGAGCGAGGCCGCGAGCAACCCTGCGGCTTCTGGCGCAAGGTCGGGCCGCGCCGTGTCGGCGCCGCGCACGATGGCGGCGAGGCGGTCCAGCGCCTCCGTCCGGATGCCAAACTCCTCCAACATCACGTCGAAGGTGCAGAGCGGGCCGCGGTGGCTCCAGAACACGCCCTCCACGTCGAAGGGGGTGGCGCCGAAACGGTCGGCAACGGCTTCCACCTCTGCGGGCGCCACGAACAGGAACACCGCCACCGGGTCCACGAAGCGGCGGACCAGCCAGGGGCAGGCGATGCGGTCCACCTTGGGCCGGGCGCGCGTGACCCAGACGGTGCGGCCCTGTGCGTCACGCGGCGGCACGCAGTCCGGACGCACGAGGAGAGCGCCTGCCGTGGCCCAGCCCTCGAAGCCACCTTCCAGGGCTTCGGCCGGAATGCCAGCGTGGCAGAGCCAGGCGATGACGCCTTGGCTGATCTTGAGGCCGCGATGGCAGACAGTGACGACGGAACGATCGGCGTGCTCGGTTGCCCAGGTGGAGGCGGTGCGCCAGTCCCGGCGGATGGCGCCGGGCAGGCTGCGCGGATCGGCCGCGAAGTCCTCCTCGGTGCGAACGTCGAGAAGCACGGGCGCGTCCGGAAGACCAACGAGGCGGGTAAGCTGGGAGATGGTGATGAGGTCAGGAGCCGGCATGATACGTCCTCTCCAAGAACGGAGTTGGGACGCGATGCTTCGGCCGAAGCCTCACGGGGTGATCGCGGTCGCCCCCTTGCAGACGACATGACGAGTTGTGGCGTGTGCTGTCGAGCACAGCAGGATTCGCCGGTGTTACAGCCAACGCCCAGCGCAGCGCCCATCAGGGTCGCTTGGGCAGACAGCCGTCCTAGACGCCACCTGGCGACAGAAATCCGCCCTCCGCCAACCGCAAGCACCCAAACAGCGGTGCCAACGGCCGCTAAACCGCCATCCGCCGCACGTCCTCCGGCGTGGCGCCCGCCTCCCGCAACGTGCGTAACGTCACGGCCCCGTCCCGCTTGGACAGCCGGCGCCCGGCGGCGTCCAGCAGCAGCGGATGGTGGGCATACGCCGGCTCGGGCCACCGCATCAGGGCTTGCAGCAGCCGGTGCAGGCTGGCCGCCGGGCGTAGGTCGTCGCCGCGCGTCACCAGCGTCACGCCCTGCACGGCGTCGTCATGGGTGGCGCACAGGTGATAGCTGGCCGGCGCGTCCTTGCGGGCCAGCACGGCGTCGCCGAACGCCTCGGGCCGGCACGGCACGCGCTGCCCGGCGTCGGTCATGTGCAACGGGCCAGCCAGGGCGTAGGCCGCCGCCATGTCCAGCCGCAGCGCATGCCGGTCGCCGCGGGCCAGGCGGCCGGCCCGCAGCGCCGGGTCCAGCGTGCGGCAGGTGCCGGGATACAGCGGCGCCCCATCCGGCCCGTGCGGCGCCCCGGCGGATGCGGCAATGTCGGTGCGGGTGCAGAAACAGGGATACGCCAGCCCGCGCGCAACCAGGCCGTCCAACACGGCGCGATACTCCGCCAGGTGCTGCGACTGCACCCGCACCGGACCCTGCGGATGCAGGCCGAGCCACGCCAGGTCGGCCCGGATGGCCCCGGCGTACTCCGGGCGGCAGCGGCCGGGATCGATGTCCTCCAGCCGCAGCAGCACCGTGTCGCCGCGCTTCCAGGCGAACAGCGCGGCGCGGGCATGGCCCAGGTGCAGAAGGCCTGTCGGGCTCGGGGCAAATCGGGTGATGATGGGCATGGCTGGGTCGAGGAGGATTGTAATGCAAGAGTTGGACGGGTTGCGATGGGGGCCGAAATCCGGGAACCCGGCACGGCAGCTTGTGGTGCTATGCCACGGCGTCGGCGCGGATGGGCATGACCTGATCGACCTCGCCCCGGCCTGGGCGCACGCCCTGCCGGACGCGCAGTTCGTCGCCCCGCACGGGCCGGAACCCTATGACAACCAGGTGCCCGGCGGCCGCTCCGAGGGCCTTGGCCGCCAGTGGTTCAGCCTGACCGACCGCACGCCGGCCGTGCTGTTTGCCGGCGCCAACCGGGCCGCGCCGCTGCTGGATGCCTACGTCGCTGCGGAGTTGGAGCGCATCGGCCTGCCCGCCGACGCCGTGGCGCTGATGGGGTTCAGCCAGGGCGCCATGATGGTGCTGCACGCCGGGCTGCGCCGCCGCACGCCGCCGCGCGGCCTGCTGGCCTATTCCGGCGCACTGCTGGACTCGCCCGACCTGGCCGCCGCCTGTACCGGCCACCCGCCGACCCTGCTGGCGCATGGCGAGGACGACGACGTGGTGCCGTTCGCCCGGGCCGGCGCCGCCGAGGCTGCGCTGCACCGCCTCGGCATCCCTGTGCAAACCCTGTGGCGCCCCGGCCTGGGCCACGCCATCGATGATGCCGGGCTGTCCACCGGCGCGCTGTTCCTGCAGCGGCTGTTTTCCTGAACCGTCGCCGCACCGGATCAGGCGCATGACGACCCCGTGACATCACCCCCACCGCCGTCCCGGAACGACCGCCCTGCCTTGCCGAGTTGACAGTGCGGTGCGATACACAATGTACGTGTCGGCGCACCCCCGGCGATTCGTCCCTGGCAAGGACCCATATCCGGCGCACCGGCTTCTTGGAGGAGCACGCAGTGCCCGATGGCGGTATGCACTACCCGGCCCTGGTCCTGAACGCCGATTTCAGGCCGCTTTCCTATTTTCCTTTGTCGGTATGGTCTTGGCAGGACGCCGTGAAGGCCGTGTTCCTCGACCGTGTGAGCGTGCTCAGCGAGTATGAGGACGAAGTCCACTCGCCCAGCATGTCCATGCGGCTGCCCAGCGTCATTGCGCTCAAGGATTATATCCCGGCGGCTCGCAAACCGGCGTTCACCCGGTTCAACGTGTTTCTGCGCGATGCGTTTAGCTGCCAGTACTGCGGTGTCCGCTACCCGACGCAGGACTTGACGTTCGATCATGTCATTCCGCGGAGCCGCGGCGGGCGCACGACCTGGGAGAACGTCGTGACCGCCTGTGGCTGCTGCAATCTACGTAAGGGCAGCAAGTTGCCGCGGGAGTGCCACATGCACCCTAGGCTGGCCCCGGCGCAGCCATCCACTTGGGTGCTGCAAGAAAACGGCCGGGCATTTCCGCCGAACTACCTGCATGAGAGCTGGCGGGACTACCTGTATTGGGATAGCGAACTGGAGAGCTGATTTAATGCACTACTTTCGCCACCTCCGGACTAGGGCCGGGGGTGGAGAGATTTTGCGGTGGGGGCGGACTTGCCAAAGAAGTAGGCTGGGCATGAGGGGTTAGTGCCTGTCTTCCCCTCACCCCGGCCCTCTCCCAAAGGGAGAGGGGGAAGTAAACCGCTTTAGCTGTTAGCGCGAATGCGCGTATAGCTTGGTGGCAATCTCGAACATCTCCTCGGGATGGTAATCCGGCGAGAATGCCCGGGTGTCGCCCATTAGGTTGTGAATCCGGCCGCCCTCGGGGTGCCCGTCCACCAGCTCAAGCTCGCCCGGCGGGTCGCCTGGCAACGCTACCTCGCCGTTGCCCCAGATGCCAGCAACCTCCTTGTAGTCATCCGGGCTGAAGCGATACAGCCGGCGATGCGACCCTTCATTCAGGTACTTCTGGCACTCGGGGATCTTCGACAGATTGATGTTCGGCGTCGGCAGCATCTGCTCGATGGCTACGCCAGTAAGCTTCTTCAGCGCCAGCGCGTAGGCGTGCGCATGGACCGAACCGCGGACGAGCAGGTAACCGCACACCTCGCGCCCAGTCGCCTCCGTCATCGTCTCGTACACGCGCAGCTTGTGGATGCGCGCGCCGCACTCCAGGTGGAAGTTGTGCAGCAGGTCGATGATCACGTTTCCCGTCGTGGTCACGAAGTCCATGTTCCACGATGCGCCATTGCTGTTCATCGGCAACGCGCCGCCACCGTTGGCCAGGAACGATGCCGCCAGCCGGATGTCCTGCATGCCCTTATAGGGAGCATCGCTCACATCCTGGCCGCCCTTCTCGTGCGCAGGCACGTCGGGCCCAGCATTCAGCATCGCCACGCCGTTGCTGACCAACTCAATGTGGCCCAGCTCCTCGGCGGTGATGCTGGCGACCAGGCTATAGAAAGGGCGCAGCTTTTCCTTGCTGCGGAAGTTGAAGCTTTGGAACATGTAGTTGCCCAGGGTGGACATTTCGCCGTACTTGCCGCCCAGCAACTCTTGCAAGGCAGCCGCGGCGTTCGGGTCCTGCCGCTTCGGCGCGGGCAGCTCCGTTTGCAGCTTGTCGATTCGCATGAACATGGTGCGTTGTCCCGTAAGGTGGGTGGCAGATGCCGTAGCCACCAACGGAACCCGTCACACCGGGTTGCCCCCTCAACTATAAGTTCATGGCAGCTAAACCCGCTCGCTGACGGCAATCGCCGCCTTGCATCCGGCCTTGATCACGGCGGACATCAGGCGGTAGCCGACGGCCTGCTCGGCCTCGTGCTCCAGGCCGATCTCCTTGTGCTCCGCTTCCTCGGCGCGGAACCGCTCGATGGTGGCGCGCAGCGGGGCCTCATCCTCGCCCAGGGCGGCGGCCTGCTGGGCGTAATGCTCGTCGATGGCAGTTTCTACCGCGACGGTGCAGGCCATGGCGGCCCGGTCGCCCATGCGGGCCGTGACGGCACCCAGGGCGTAACCGGCCAGGTTCCACAGCGGCAGCAGCAGGGTGGGCCGCACGCGCCGGCTGCCGATCAGGCCGGTGAAAGTGTCCAGGTGGTGCTGCTCCTGCGCCTTCATATGGCGGATCAGGTCGCCCTTGGGGCCGCCGCCCATCACCGAGAGCTGCCCGTCATAGATGCGCGCCGCGCCGTATTCGCCGGCATGGTCCACGCGGATGATGCGTTCCAGCAGGCTGCGGGGGGTGAGGTCGCCGGGCAGGCGGGGCCTTGCCGGCACCGCAGGTGCGACGGCGGTGACCGGGGTCGCTATCTGGTCCATGCTGCCTTGCTCCGTGCCGGGCGTGCTCTGGCGGGTCCGCGCACCGCAGAGGTGGCGAGGAAGCCGGTCAACGCCAGGGCGAACGCCAGGTTCATGCCCGCCATGGACACCGGAACCGCCGGGATCAGATAGGTCGGCTCGTCGCACGGCTTGGAGGGGTGGGCGGGCATCCGCGCCAGGCGCTCGGCAATGGTGCCGCCACCCAGTTGCGGGGCGGCGCACTCGGGCAACGGGCTGGGCCACCATCCCTGCTCCACTCCGACATGCACCGCCGCCAGCCCGGCGCCTGTGAACGACGCCGCCGCCGCCAGCGCCAGCATCACCTGCGCCGCCCAGCCACGCAGCAGCAGCGCCAGCAAGGCGAGCACCAGCACGACACGGTATGGCCAGCGCTCCACTAGACACAGCGCGCAGGGCACCAGCCCGCCCCAGGTTTCCGATCCCAGCGCGACGCCTAGCGCCAGCCCGGCCGCCGCCACGCCCGTCAGCGCCGCCCCGTTCAGCCTGCCGACTCGCATCATCATGCCTGTGATATGGGCCGGGTCGCCCCTTGGAGCAATCGCCGGCCCGCCATACGGTGCGCCGGGTTTCGAGGGAGGACTGCACATGCGCCAGCTTTTGGGCCGGGCCAATTCCAGCAACGTGATGAAGGCGATCTGGGTGCTGGAGGAGCTAGGCCTGCCGTATGAGCGGATCGACGTCGGCGGCCCGTTCGGCGGCAACGGCACGCCGGGCTACCGTGCGATGAACCCGACCGGCGGGGTGCCGACCCTGGTCGAGGACGGGTTCGTACTATGGGAGAGCAACGCCATCGTGCGCTATTTATGCGCAACGAACGCGCCGGGGCATCCGATGTGGCCAGACGACGTGCGGGCGCGGGCCGGCATCGACCGCTGGATGGACTGGCAGCAGGCCTCGCTGAACCGGCCGCAGACCGTGGTGTTCCAGGGGCTGGTCCGCACCCCGGCGGCTCAGCGCGACACTGCCGCCATCGAGGCCGCCACCGTGGACCTGGCCCGGATGTGGTCCCTGCTGGATGGGGTGCTGGATGGCAGCCTTTATGTGGCGGGACCGGAACTCACCTTGGCGGATGTGGCGTTGGGCGTGCATGTGCATCGGTGGTTCGCCTTCGACATCGCCCGGCCGAAGCAGCCGCACTTGCGCGCCTGGTATGACCGGCTACTGGCGCGTCCGATTTATGCCGGGCATGTCGCGCGCCCGATGACCTGACGCCAGCCGATCAGGTCTAGTTGAGGCATGGCGGCAGACGGGGTTGCAATCCTGTCGGCGCCCACTGCCCGCCACGGTATCGTGGGCGCAACAGAGCTTCGCCTCATAACGAGATTTAGGCTCATGTTAGTGCCTATGGCCGATGTCCCTGGCTTCAGACTGGTGCCAGCGGCCCGCCATGATCGGTTCAGCCGTCCCCTGGTTCGTTAGGGGCCGAGCTGAGACAACCGCTCCGATGCAGATGGGGCATCTGCAAAGACGAAAGAGGTACTGGTGTGCCGGCGCGTTTGTCCTTCAAGAAACCCATGGCCAAAGGTGCATGGCCCACCGATGGCAACGCAGTGACGCTTGGCCAGAGTGGATTTCGCTGCATGGGTGGACACTGGTGCAAAACCGCTCGACCTTGCGCCGAACCGCATGCACTGCCAGCAAGGATCGAACATCATGTCAGGTGCTTCTCACATGCATATCGGGAACCCCCATCTTTTTGACCAGGAACCGGCCCTGTTCGCGAGCGCGCTTGGCACAAGCCGTCGCTATCTTGAATTCGGAGCGGGCGGATCAACCCTGTCAGCGGTCAGGCAAGGGATCGGGATGATGGTCGCCGTCGAGTCCGACCCGGCCTGGATCGACACCCTGCGACAGCATCCCGAAGTCATCGAAGCCGTCGGGCACGGCAAGCTCAGCCTCGTGCACGGAGATGTCGGCCCGGTCGCACCCCTGGGATATCCGCATGACCATGCGAGCGGGATGCCGGACAAGGCTCCCTGGCCGAACTACATTCGGGCGGGATGGCAGGAGGTTTCCAAGCGGGGCTACGTCCCCGACCTGGTTTACGTGGATGGCCGTTTCCGGGTCGGTTGCTGCCTCAGCGTCGTGCTTGCTTGCAAAGACTACGTTCCAGCCGGGCAAGCTCCGCAGGTGCTTGTGCATGACATCACCGACGACCGGCCGCATTATGAACCTATATTCAGGTTCTTCGACGTGATCGAAGCAGTGAACACCCTTCACCTGCTGCAGATCAAGGTCAATGCCTCGACGCTGGACGCCCTTGCCTTGTTGATGGATTATCAGTTCGATCCTCGGTAAGAAGAAGCTGGACAGCCATAATACGCCGCGACATTGGAGGTCAAAGAAGACCGACAAGCCGATGGGTTGCCGACGATCTTTTCATCACTGGATGCCACAATTGAGTCGAAACGATTGTTTCAGCTCAGGCCCTTGTTGTCCCGCGTGTCATTGCGAGAAGCGCTTGCGATGCAGCAATCCAGGGGGCGGAAGACTGAATTTGCGGGCCGTGCGCCCTTGGGACACTGCGCCGGAGCCGACTCGTAATGACCGTGTCTTGATAACAGTCAGGTACATCGGCACTTGGTATTACAAAGTGACCGAAGCCCGTATTGTGGGGACAGGACAACCCCTGTACCGCCCGGCGTTAAACCGTCTCAAACGGCAGCGCATGCAGCGAGCCAAGGTGACGCTTGACGATCAGCACCGTTTCAGCCGCGAAAGCACGCAGGGCAGGGTTTTGACCCGACTTCGCCTCTGCCGCGAACGCGGCGCCGTCAGCGGCATGAATGGAATTCATTTCCTTGATAAACGCATTGTCGAACGCCTTTCCCGACAGGCTGCTCAGCTTGTCAAGGCGTTGCTGGAACTCGGCGTTCAGGGCCGTGTCAAGCTGGATGCCGACCGAGGCCGCAATGGAGCGAAGCTTGGCGCCGACAAGCTGGTGGTCGTGGACCTCGGTGAAGCCGATATCGACAATGTCCTGCCGAGCCGCCCGTTCCGAGGCGACCTTGGCGGCTTCCACCTCGAACATGCCGCCCTGGGAAACCTTGGCAACGAAGGAGCGGTCTGCCGGCGAAAGCTCAGCGTCGGCAGCCGATGCTGGCGCGGCACCAATGCCCGAGACCAGCATCGGAGCAAACGCAGCGCAACAGCCAAAGCAAAGAACCGAACGTCGCTTCATGGAACCACCTCATCCAATCATAACGGTTTCGTATCGCTGCACGGCAGCTTCTCTCAATTGCGTAGGTGAATTAATTGGTTTTGAAGTGCCCAGCCTATGGTTTGACTCCGACCTGCCGGCACATCGACAGCAGCAAGCAGTCCCGGCAACGCGGCGCCGGCCCAGTGCAGATATACTTACCGAATGGCACCAGCCGCTCGTTGATCTCAATCCAGTATTGCCGCGGCAGCTTCGCCTGCAACGCCGCCAGGGTGCGTTCCGGGGTACTGGTGGCGACGTAGCCCCAGCGGTTGGCGACCCGGTGCACATGGATGTCGACTGGGATCGCTGGTTGCCCGAACCCGACCGCCAGGGTCAGCGCAGCAATCTTCGGCCCAACGCCGCGGAAGGCAGTCAGGCCCTCCAGGGTGTCCGGCACCTGGCCGCTGTGCTCGTCCCGTATGGCGCGAGATAGCGCCAGGATGTCGCGCGCTTTCGGCTCCGGAAACGTCGCACCGTGCAACAGGCGGACCAACTCGTCTTCCCCCAGCGCCACCACCGCATCCGGCGTGCGGGCCACGGCAAACAGGCGGAGCGAAACCGCCATCGTCATATGCTCCAGGGTGCGGGCGGAAATCAGGCTGCTGATAAGCTGCTCGAATGGGGTGCCAAAACCACGGTCCCGCAAGTCGAACATCGCCGCCTTCGGCAACGCGGCGCAGGCGGTGCGCAGGCGGACAAATACCTCGTCGATGTCGAACGACTGCTTGCCGGGTGGCGGCGCCTGTGTTTCCACAGGCGCCCGGCTCTCGCTCAAGCGCCGCGACCCTGGACGGCGATGCCGCTAGGCGAAGCTGATCTTCTCGTTGCCGCCTGGGGTCGGCGGAGCGCCAGTCACGACGGCCTTCACATAGCCATAGGCGTGCAGCATGGTGCTGTTCGGCGCATCCCAGTACTCGGCCGAGGTCACCTCCACCTTCAACACGGCGATGTCCGGGTCGTCGATGCCTTTGGGGAACCAGGTCCGCAGCGACTCTTGCCAATGCGACGTGACCACGCCCTTGTCTTGCACCAGCCGGGCATGGCCGGACAAGCTGACGTAGTCCTGCTTGGACGGGTCGGCGTAGGTGATGCCGACGCGTTGGTCGCCCTTCACCTCATCGACCTTATGGCTGCTGGCACGGGTGAAGAAGTACAGGTTGCCGTCAAAGTCCTTTTGCGCGGCGACCATGGGCCGGGCACGGAGGTTATCCCCGTCCTCGGTCGTCATCATGGCAAAGCCGATATCCTTGATCATGGACCACATCTTCTGTGTGGCCTCGGAGTGCGTCGTGTCGGTCATGCGTCCCTCGGATCGCTGGTTGCATGGGGGATAACAGCGCAGAGCCGGCACGGGTTGCACGCGCCGACGCCAACCGCCGAGACCGCTTTCCGCCGGAGCCTGCCGTGTTGCCAAGCTGGTACCGTCATTGCGAGCCGGCGTTGGCGTGGCGATCCAGTGGGCGGGGACCGCGCTTGGCCACTGCATCGCCGAGCTGCAAACGTAGGATGGCAATGACAGCGGCTGCGTCGCCGGCCGGACTCACGGGCGGACGGCGCCGCCAGCCGTCAGCCCGAGCATGACGGTTTGACCGGACAACGGATCATCGGCAACCAGCGTGGTTGCGCCGGGCGCCGGGCGCAGTCCGGCGCCATCCGGTCCGACCCGCACGACAGCGGAACCGAGCAGGTTGCCGCCAGCGTCCAGCCAGCTCAAGCGCATCGCGTGCAGCGCGGCAGGCGTCGCACCATCCAAGCCGATCCGTGTTTCCGTCCCATTCCGCAGCAGCACCGGCCCAGGAAGCGGCGACGGCGAGAGCACCAACACCGTTGGCTCAACGCCATCCAGCGCCACGTCCACCGTGTTGCCCACCACGCTTCCGCCACGCCGCAGGTCATGCACCACGGTTTGCGACGGCAGGCGCACGGTGACTCGGGGCGGGGCCGCCCAGGGCTGGCTGGCCTGCAGCGCCAGGATGGTCACGCCGCCGTTCTTGTAGGCGTGCACGTCCACGCCCGCCGCCACGGCGCCGTCGGGTCCGAGCACCAGGACAGGCGGCTGCACCCCGGCCGCTTGCAGCAGGGCCAGCAAGCCCGCCGGACCCGCCGGCTCGCCCTCCGGCCGCATCGCGTAGGGCGTCGCCGCCACCCCGACCAGCACCGGCGCGTCCCGGCGGCGGCCATGGCCGTCGAACACGCCGGGCTCGGTGTCGGCCAGCACCGTGCCGCCACGGGCGGAGAAGGCGGCGATCTCGCCCACCTCCGCCTGCGACAACGCGATGGCGTGCGGCAGGATCAGGACGCGCGTGCCACCGTCGTGCAGCGCCCCGGCCTCCAGCGTCTGATCTGTCAGCCAGCGCGGCTGGATGCCAAGCTCCGTCAAGTGCCCCGCCACCTGCCGGCGGGCGGCGCGCCAGGCGTTGTCGTCGTTCTCCCGCTCCGAGTCGCGCTCGGACCAGCGTGCGCCCTTGGGCTGCTGGTCCAGCATCCAGCGGGTGCGGAAGCTGGCCTGCGAGTACAGCACCGCCACCGCCGAGGGCTGCGGCGGGCTGACCAGCAGCGCCGGCGCCACCTTGCGCAGCCCGGCCACCAGCGCCTGGATCGCCAACCCACGCGGCCCCGGCGCACCATCGGGACCGACGACATCCCCGGCCTCGTCCCAGATCACCATGCCGCGCCCGCCACGCAGCAGGTCGCGCCAGGCCCGGTGCACCTCGCGCGGACCCGCCGCGAACGCGGTGCTGAGCGTCAGCAACGCCGGGTTGAGGGCGTGAGCCAGTTCCAGCGCGTTGCCGGTGTCGTAGATCTCCATGACATCGACGGTGCTGGCCAGGCGCCCGTAATCGTAGCCGCCCCAGCCCGGCACCTGCGCGCCCTCCAGCCCGGCCAGCGCCGCCGGGTCGGCCGAGTGCACCGCTGCGGTCCCGGCACGGACGGCGTCGGCGAAGGTCAGGTCCATCCACGCCTTGAAGTCCGACCAGGCGGAGTAGTTCTGGTCGGTGCGCCGCATCGCCGCGTCCGTCAGCTCCGGCGCCACCGCGTCCCAACTGGCGTAGTCCGTGCCCCACTGGGTGTTCAGCGCGGCCAAGTCGGCATACTGCGTCCGCAGCCAGACGCGGAAGGCCGCGAGCGCCACAGGGGACTGGTCGTAGTCCCAGGGTGCGGCCAGGTCGGCGATCCCGGTCTCGTCGCCCAGGTTGTAAAACAGCGGACGGTCGCCCGCCTGCGCCCGCACCAGCGCCGCCAGCCGCGCCTGCACCGCCGCCAGCCAGGCCGGGTCGGACAGGCTGGGTTCCCGCACGAACACGCCCGCGTCCCCTGGATCGCTCCGGCGCCGGTCGCGGTCGCGGTCGAACCGCCACGTCACCGCCTGGCCCGGCGTGTAGCGGTGGTAGGACGCGTAAAAGTCAGTGGCGATGTTCTCGACGTAGTACGGCAGGCCGGAGGCGCGGCGCTCGGCCAGGGCCTGCGGGTCGATGCGCCCGCCATTGCCGATCAGCTTGGTGGCCGTGAAGCCCAGTCGCGCCAGGCCCGGCAACGCGGCGGCCGGCTGGTCCTGCCACATGATGAGTTGGTACTCATCCCACCGCTCGTCTGCCGCCGCCGGCGCCGCGGCCAGGCAGGCGGCCAGCAGCAGGGCCGCCCTCATTGGCCCAGGATGAACCGCTTGGCCCGTCCAGCCAGGCCGCGCAACCCGTCCTTCGCTCCATGCGCGGCGCCCGAGGCGCGGTGCCGCAACGATCCCGCGGTGGACACCTCCTGATCGCCGGGTGCGACCTGGTTGCCCTCCAGCACCGGTGTGCCGCCCGTCCAGTCCAGCAGCAGCGCCAGCGGCCGGCCCGAGGGCAGCAGTCGGTTGCCCCGCAGCACCGGCCCGTCGTCGCCCGTCGCCAGCACCGCCGCCGGCTGTCCCGCCGCATCCGGCCCGGCCGTGAAGGTGTTGCCCTGCAGGGTCAGCCGCCCGGAGGCCGACACCGCCGGCAGCGTCGCCGGCGCATCAAGCGTATTGCCCGTCAGCGTCGTTTCCCCCGCGGCGGACGACACCCCGCCGCCCTGCCCGCCGGTGAACACCGATCCGCTGACCAGCAGCGTCGCCGCCGAGCCGGCCAGGATGGCGTAGGTCGGCTGCGGCCCGGCGATGCCGCCGCCCTCGAACCGGCACCCGGCCACGACGATGGCGCCGCCGGAGACACCGGACAGCAGGCCCGCCTGATCGTTGGCGAAGGTGACGCCCTCCACCCGCAGTCCCGGAGCCTCCAAGCGGATGCCGGCGCCGTTGTTGTCCGGGACGCGGGCGCGGGCCAGGGTGAGGTCGCGGATGATGGCGTTGGCGCCGCCAGCAACCAGGATGGCCTTGCCCTGGCAAGTGGTGTCGGTCAGCACGGCGCCGGGACCGTGGCCGGCGATGGTCAGGTTGGGCGTACTCCAGGCGGCGCAGTCGTAGTACTCGCCGGGTTCGATCAGCACGGTGTCGCCAGGCTGCGCGGCGCGTATGGCGGCGGAGGGGCGGTCGAACGCCTGGCCGGGGCCGACCGCCAAGGTCTTGGCGGCGGCAGGAGTGGCGAGCAGCAGGACCAGGGCTGCCGCGCTTCTCCCTCTCCCTCCGGGAGAAGGCCGGGGTGAGGGGGCGGGCAAGCACCCGACTCGGCGACGACAGGGCAAAGGTGCTTGCTCCCCGATGTTCAGTGCGTGCGGCAAGTCCCCCTCACCCCGGCCCTCTCCCGAAGGGAGAGGGAGAAGGAGCACAGTTACTTTACGACCTTGCCGTCGCCTTGCAGCGGCTTGGCCTGGCCACTGATCCGGTTGCCGGTCAGCATCGCGTCCGTCGCCGTCAGGTTCCACACGAACGACGTCGGATAGCTCCCGGCATTGCGGAACGTGTTGTTGGCGATGGTGATCTCCCGCGTCGGCTGGGTCACGCCCTCGGTGCCGATCACGATGGCGCCGGTGTGGTTCTCCGACTCCGGCCCCTTGGTCAGCGTGCTGTCGCGCACCACCAGGCTGCCGCCGTTTGGCACCTCGATCATGTAGCTCGCCGTGCCTTCCTCGCCGTCGTCGAACGTGCAGTTGACGACTTCGGTGCGCTCGGCGCGGGACTTGATGTGGTGGCCCTGCTTGGTGTCGGTGAACCGGGTGTTCTCCACCCGCAGCAGCTTCGAGTGGCCGACGTAGATGGCATGCGCGCAGGCGCCCTGACAGGTGCCGTTCTGGTCGAAGAAGCTGTTGCGGACCGTAATTGTCCCGCCGTCCACGCCCGACAGGATGCCGTCCTGGTTGTTGATGAATCGCACGCCATCGATCAGCAGCGTCTCGCCCTCCCCCCGGATGCCGGCACCGTTGTTGTCGGCCACGCGGGCGCGGGTCAGGGTCAGGTTGCGTATGGTGATGTCGGCGCCGGTGGCGATCAGCAGCGCCTTGCCGCCGCAGGTCTTGTCGGTCATCACCACCTTGCTGGCGTCGCCAACGCCCTCCACCGTCAGCTTGGCCTGGCCGAGGGTGGCGCAGTCGAAGTACTCGCCCGGCCCGATCTGTACGGTGTCGCCGCTGCGTGCGGCCTTCACCGCCTCGCTCGGCAGCTTGAATTCCTTGCCCTCGCCGACCTCCAGGACCCGGGCGTGGGCGGTAGAGGCGAGCAGCAGGGCAACCAAGGTGAGGCGGATCATCAGGGCGCGCTCCTTTTTGAGGCTTGGGCTAAGCGCCGACGCGCGTGCTGCGGGTCAGGGTGCAACCGCTGATATGCCACGTTCCCGGTGGGCCCTGTTCCATAAAATACAGCGCAAGCTGCGTTTCGCCCTCTGGACCGACCAACTCGACCTGCTGGATGACTTGGCTGTCCTGCACCAGCAAATCGGTGAACTCGACCGACCGCGGGCGGTACACCGAGGGATAGGACTGGCGCACCATGTCCAGGAAGCGTTCCGGCGTGCCGAACTGCTGCTGGATCGTCGGCGCGGCGTAGCTGAATGCATCGGGGCCGTCATCATGCTGGAACGCCTGCAACTGCCGGGTGATTACCCCCTTGATCGCCGTCCGGTCCGCCGCGGACACCTCCTGCGCCCGTGCGATGGCCGAGACGCACAGCAGGGCCAGGACGGCCAGGATGGGGCTTGGGATCAGGCGCGCAGCGGCCATGCTTAGTCTCCGTCGCCCACGGTCGGGGCCAGTTGCAACAGCGCCGGGCGGGAGCGGCCCTGCGTCATCAGGGCGCCGGACATCGCGCGGCTATAGGCGCGCAGGATGCCAGAGGGCGCCGTCTCCTCCGGCGTCAGGAACAGCCCCCAGCGCCGCGCCTGCGCGCCCCAAGTGGTGCGGCTGGACAGGATCACCGCCGGGATCGCCGCCAGCAGCCCGAACAGCAGCGGCGCGCACCAGGCAAGCAACGCGCCATTCGCCGCCGCCAACGCCGCCATCCACGCCAGCCCGGCCGCGAACATGCCGCGCAGCCGCAGCCAGCCCTCCGACCAGGACACCCCGCGGTCGTCGCGCGGCTGCGGCGTCCAGCGCACGGTCTGCCCGCATAGCAGAGCGGCGGTGTAGCGGGTGTAGAACAAGATCAGCACGGAGGAGACCACCAAGGCGCCCACCTGCTCCAGCGCCGCCCCGGCCAACAGCCGCATGCGCCCGCCATATCGCCGGGACTCCTCGGCGTCGGCCAGCACCTCGCCGAGGCACAGCAGCTTGCCGGCATACAGGAACCCTAGCACCAGCGCCGCCAGGCAGGCATGCGCCGCGCCGCCGCCCAGCAGCACCGCCGGCACGAAGCCGCCGCCCATGCCCGCATCCAGCGTCGCCAGCAGCAGGAACGCCACCGCCAGCGGCCCCGATATGTAGTGCAGCACGCCGTAGCCCAGGTGGAACCGCCCCACCGGACGCAGCCCCGGGTGCTGCAGCAGGCCGGTGTGCTGCAGGTTGCCCTGGCACCACCGCCGCTCCCGGCTGGCGTAATCGACCATGTTGGCCGGCAGCGCCTCGTAGCTTTCCGTCACCTGCGGCAGCACCCACACATCCCAGCCGGCGCCGCGCATCAGCCCGGCCTCCACCACGTCGTGGCACAGGATCTCGCCGCCGAACGGCTCGCGCCCCGGCAGCACCGGCAGGGTGCAATGCGCCATGAACGGGGCAATGCGGATGATGGCGTTGTGGCCCCAGTAGTTGCTGTCACTGCCCTGCCAGAACGTCAGGCCCTCCACCAGCGTGGGCGTGTACAGCCGGGCGGAGAACTGCTGCATGCGGGCGAACAGGGTCTCCCGACCGACGGCATACGGCACGGTCTGGATGATGCCGGCGCGAGGGTTGGCGTCCATCAGGCCGATCAGGGTGCTAACCGTGTCCGCGCCCATCAGGCTGTCGGCGTCCAGCACCAGCATGTAGTCGTACTGGCTGCCCCAGCGGCTGCAGAACTCATTGAGGTTGCCGACCTTGCGACCGGCGTTGCTCGTGCGGCGGCGGTAGTGCAGCCCGGGATAGGCCCCCCCTGGCACACGGGCGGCCAAGGCGTCGAACGCGGCCTGCTCCGCCGCGGCCAGGCCGGGGTCCTGGGTGTCGGACAGCACGAAGAAGTCCACCCCGCGCAGCCCGGCCTTGGCGATGGCGGCGGCCATGACCTCGATGGCGGCGAACACCGCGCGCGGCTCCTCATGGTGGATGGGCATCAGCACGGCGGTGCGGGCCAGGCCCATTGGCGCCGCCTGGACCTGCAGGCCGCGCCCGGTGCGCCGGACCAGGAAGCCGAGCACCGCCGGCCAGCCGGTCAGCGCGACATACAGCAGGTTCACCGCCAGCAGCGCCAGCAGCGGCCAGCGCAACGGGTCCGCCAGCCCCGCCGTCAAGTGGACCGCGAGGCCGGTGCCCAGCACGGTCGCGCCCAGCACCGGCGCCAGGAACGCCAGCCGGCGTGGCCAGGCGGGCCGGGCCGCCTGCAGTGGGGTGGCTTGGGAGCTGCCCGGGAACAGGCCAGGCAGGTCGGCATCAAGACGTACGGAGGCGCGAAGCGATTGCATGTTCATTGACGGTGCGGCCTGAACCCAGGAGGAAAGGACAGCAACGAATAAACTCCTACAATGTGGCTGCGTGATGGCCCGTCCGCCGCAAAGGCGACACGCCCTCCAACAACGTCAACACCCCGGGCGAGACGCCCAGGAAACACTCCGCCGGCGCACCGCCGCCCTCCGCCGCCGCGAACGCCCGCAAGGCCTGGCCCGCGGCGGCAGGCCCGCCGAACTGGAAGCCGATTTGGCTGGCGTAGGCGCAGCTTGCCGCCACCTTGCGGTCCAGACCGGCCGCGATCCCGACCGTGCAGCGACCGTACTCCACAAGCCCGGCGTCCGGAACCGCACCGGGGTTGCGGAGCGCGTAAGGGGTGTCGCGGTAGAAGGCAAGCGGCTGCCCGGCCCCGGCAGGGCAATCGCCCATATCATGAAGACGCTGGCTGCCTGCTCCCTCTCCCTCCGGGAGAGGGCTGGGGTGAGGGAGGCTGGACGGGCCTAGCTCACCCAATGCAGGACTAAATTCGCTTCCGGCTGGGCCAGGCTCGGCCCTTGCGGCTTCCCTCACCCCAGCCCTCTCCCGGAGGAAGAGGGAGTCAGGGCGGTCCTTGCTCCATGGGCGGTTGCCCGGGGCCGCGACCGCCAGCACGGCGCGGATCATCTGCCGGTGGTCCACGTGATCCCCAAGGCCCTGCGGCGCCAGCACAAGCGCCGGTTGCAGCTCGGCCAGCATGCCGCGCAGCCGCTCCGCCAAGGGCTGCCAAACGCCGTCGCCGTCCAGGACGGGTCCAAACAGCGCCGGGGCCGAATTGTAGCCGCGGTGCGGCGCCTCCAGCAGATCGAGCCAGCGCACGTCGGCCACGCCCAGGATCGCCGCCGCTGCCGCGTCCTCCGCCCGGCGCAGCGCCATGTAGTCCACCTCCGGCGCCAGGCCCTTGTCGGTCTGGCATGCCAGGGCGAAGCCGGCCGGGTCTGGCACGCTGCGGGTGAACGCCGTCGCCATCACCACGCGCCATCCGGCGTCGGCCAGCACCGCCAGCAGCCCGCCGCAGGAGAAGGCAGCGTCGTCCAGGTGCGGAGAGAGGGCCAGGACGGTCGGCATCTACAGCAGATGCGGCTCGGCCCGGAACCGGCAAGGCGTTACTGGCAGGTCCGGGGACCAGGACAGGTCCGGCGACTGGCCGGCGACCTCGGCATACACGTCCATGATCTGCCGCCCGACCTTGGCCCATGAATACACCTGCCGGCACTCCTCCAGCCCGGCATCGGCCAGGCGATGGCGCAGCGGGGCGTCGCGCAGCACCCGGCGCAGGGCATCGGCCAGGCCGTCGCGGTCGCCGGGTTCGGTGAGCAGGCCGTTCTCGCCGTCGCGGATGCAATCGACCACGCCGACGCTGCGGCAGGACACGACGGCCAGGCGGCTCGCCATGGCTTCGAGGATGGTGTTGCTGAAGCCCTCGGCGTAGGTCGGGGAGACGAAGATGTCGGCCTGCCGGTACACCTCGGGCACGTCCTGGTAATCGACATAGCCGGTCATGCGGACCTGGTCCTCTAGACCCATCAGCGGGATGCTGGCAGCTGTCTCGTCGTAGGTCGGGCCGATGCCGGAGATCAGCAGCTCGAAGCGGTCCCCGCCCTCCCGCAGTTGACGCGCGGCGTCCAGCAGGTCCAGCACGCCTTTCCGGGCGTCCACCCGGCCGTGATACAGCAGGACCGGCACGTCGCCGTCCGCACGGGCTGGGCCGGGGGTGAAGCGCTGCACGTCCACCGCGCCGGGCACGATGGCGAGGCGTGCGGGGTCGGTGCCCAGGCGCTGCACCACTTCCTCGCGGAAGGACGGGCAGCCGATCAGCACCCGGTTGGCGTGGTCCAGCACGCGGGTCATCGCCAGGCGGTGCGTCTCGCAGCAGCTTCCGACCCAGTGGCCGTCGCCACCCTGGATGGAGACCACCGTGGGGACGCCGATCAGGCGCGACGCCTCCAGCACCATCCAGCCGCAGGGGTAGCCATACTGGGCGTGCAGCACGTCGAACGGCTGGCGGCGGTGCTCGGTGACGATGGCCTCCACCATGGCGGCCACGTCGCGCTCGAAGTCCCCCGTGGCCTGCTCGCCCACCTGCTCCATGCCGATGACGCGGACGCCGGGGACCTCGGGCGGTGGGCCGCCACCATACACGCGGCGGCCGAAGTCGTCGCCGCGATACTGGCTGAACATCGTGACGTCGTGCCCGGCGGCGACCAACTCGCGCAACAGGTTCAGCGCATAGACGCTCATGCCGCTGATTGCCGGGAAGAAGCGGCGGCTGACGAAGCAGACCCTCATGCCGGCCAATTCCTACGCTGCCTGCTCCCTCTCCCGCCGGGAGAGGGTTGGGGTGAGGGGGTCTTCTTTGCCAGGCGGCAGGGCTGCTGTTCTGGACCTAGGCTCTCCGGGGGCCATGGACCGTGCTGAACAACCCCCTCACCCCGGCCCTCTCCCGGAGGGAGAGGGAGCCAGTGCGGCTCCCGCATTGGGTGTGGTCGCGCTGCTTCGAGGGCAGCGGAGGTCATGCCGCAGCCTTGAGATAGGCCAGGGAAGCCGGGATGATCGTGTCGGCGCGGTGGCTCTCGCGCGACATTTCCACGCAGACCAGCTTGCTGAACCCAACCGCGTCCAGCGCACGCAGCACGCCGGGAACGTCCATGTCGCCCTCGCCGAACGGCAGGTGGATGTGGACGCCGCGCTTCATATCCTCGATGGACACGGTGGCGAGGTGCGGGGCGAACTCGCGCACCGCCGCGGCTGGGTCGCGCTCCCCGGTGACGATGCAGTGCCCAATGTCCAGCGCTAGGCGCAGGCCGGGGATCGCCCCAGGCAGCACCAGGGCGGACCAGTCGTCTACGGTCTCGACCAGCATGCCCGGCTCCGGCTCCAGCGCTGCCGTCGTGCCGAGCGCCTCCGCCTGGCGGGCGACCTGCTCCGCGCCGGCACGCAGCCAGGCTTGGGCGTCGGTGGCCGATACGCCGGGCTTTGGCACGCCGGCCCAGAACGACATGGCGTCGGCGCCGGTGTCGGCCGCCACCTCCAGCGCACGGGACAGGAACTCGACCCGGCGGGCGCGGCCAGCGGGGTCGGCAGTCAGCAGGGTCGGCTCGTGCTTGGCGCGGGGGTCCAGCAAGAAGCGCGCGCCGGTCTCCACGACGCAGCCCAGCCCAAGCTGCCGCAACCGCGCCGCGAGCCGCCGCCGGGCCGAGGGGAAGTCGGGCGCGAAAGGGTCCAGGTGGTGGATGTCCAGCGTCAGAGCCACGCCGTCATACCCGGCGTCGGCGATCAGGGCCAAGGCGTCGTCCAGCCGATGGTTGGCCGCGCCGTTGGTGTTGTAGGCGAAGCGCAACGTCATGTCGCGTGGCGCCGGCTGGGCTGTTCCATGGAGATCGGCGCGCTATGGACCTCGGGTTCGCGATACAGCGGGTACAACGCACCGACGATGCGGTCCACCGCCGCAACGTCCAGCCAGGCCGGGCCGCCCAGCCGCTCCGCCGCGCCCGGGGGCAGGCGGACGGGAGCCGCACCTGGCGGCGGCGCGCCCAGGCCGGCGAGGGGGCTGCCGCGCTGCATCAACTTGCGGACGCCGCGCTCGCCGATGCGGTGGTAGCTCATGGTCTCCACCTCCAGCCCCGGCACGACGGCCTTTACGACATGGACATCCCGCGCGCCCGGCGGGGAGAAGTCGACGTAGAGGATCTCCATGCTGGCATTGGCGAAGCGCCGGGCCAGCTCCTGCACCAGGCCAGTGCCGGACAGCGGGCCGTCCCAGGTGGGCAGCTCGTCGAAGCGTTGCACGCTGCGGCGGGACAACACCGTGTCGGCCAACAGGCCCTTCAGCGCCGGCTGGTCCAGGCGCAGCCATTGCTTCATGGCGGCCAGGCTGCGGCCCTCCTCGCCGCCCAGGGTGTGGTAGGCGCGGAAGCGGTCCAGGTAATCCGGCGGCGTGATCCCGGCGATGGCGGACAGCGGCGCGTGGCTGAACACCTTTCGCGCCCGGGCGGCGGCGTATTCGAAGATGGCCTTGCGCAGGGCGTGCTCGCGGTCGAGCGATGCGGCCTCGCCGCACGCGGTCACCATGATCGGCCAGGCGGCGTCCACCCCGTCCCGCTCGGCGCCGACGCAGTACACGTTGGCGGTGCCAAACTCGGTGGTGGCGAACTTCGGCAATGGCTCGATGCCCAGGGCGCGCAGGCGGTCCAGCAGGCCGCGGGTGCGCGGGTCGGCGGGGCCATCGCCCAAGTCCAGCGCGATGCCGCGGTCCATGGCGCGGAAGCCCAGGCCGTTGCCGTCGCGCTGCAGCAGCTCAAGCAGCCCGTGCCCGATGGCGAAGTCCAGCGTCGGCCCGGCGCCAAGGCCGTTGGTGATCGGCGTGGTGAACGGCTCGTAGCCTGGCGACAGGTCGCCCACCGAGCACGCGGCGATGTCGATGGGCAGCCACACCGTCTCGCCGCCGGGCCAGCGGTGGGCGGGCACCCACTCCAGGACTGTGTCGCCATCGACGGCGCTGCCGGCGGGCAGGCAGAGCGTCAGCGGGTCGGCGACGCCGCGAGGGCCGACCTCGGCCAGCAGGGCGTTGGTGCTGCTGGTACGCCGGGGCATACGGTGGATTTCGACGGCGGAGTGGACGGCCTCGGCCAGCTCCCCGGTGGTGCCGATAATGGCGCTGTCGTCGTCCACGCCGTAGCCGACGCCATGCGGCACCACGCCGTGCCAGCGCGTGCCGTCGCCGTTGAGGAACACGGCGTTCCAGCAGGCGACGCCGGTGCGGTCCAAGGGCGTCAGCGGGAATAGCTCGACGCGGCCCTCGGGCATGGAGGCGATGTAGGCGGCTGCCGCGTCGGGCAGGTTTGCCGGCAGATGGTGACGCTGCTGGGTGATGACGGTCATGAGCTTGCCTGCTGCTCCCTCTCCCTCCGGGAGAGGGCCGGGGTGAGGGAGGCCGCGCGCACGAACGCTGCAGCCTGGGCGCTGGATGCGGGAAGGCCGGTGCTTGCCGCTTCCCTCACCCCGGCCCTCTCCCGGAGGGAGAGGGGGAAGCGGTCATGTGGCATCGGCGACCTGCGGCGGCTTGGCCTGCGCCTGCGCCCGCAGCACCAGGTCCATTACATGCAGGTCATGCGCGCCAGTGAACGGAAAGCCCGCGCCGCCCAGCACGGCGTCGGCGAACGCCTCGACCTGGTTCAGGAACGGCGAGCGTTCAGCGCCGGGCACCGGCACGGGTTCGGTGACACCGGTGGCAGCATCGATGAACTCCAGCGTACCGCCGGGGGTCTGGCCCATGGTGTCGGTGGCGACCGCCTGGCCGGCGGTGCCCACCACCTCCAGCCGCCGCCGCGGCAGGGTCTCCGGGCAGTTGTAGGCGACGTGCATCTGCACCATCGTGCCAGACCGGGCACGAGCCATCAGCAACGCCCCGTCCTCGACGCCATAATGGTGCACGCGGGCCTGGCCGATGGCGGCGACCTCGACCAGCGGCTCGTTCAGCAGGTAGGACGACAGGTCCAGCCCATGCGGCGCCAGGTCCATCAGCGCGCCGCCGCCAGCCCGGTGCGGGTCGATGCGCCAGTTGTCGCCCAGATTGCCGCCACCGGCCCAGTCCGCCGGCACCCAGCACGCATACACGATGCGTATGGCCGTCACGGTGCCGAGCCGCCCCTCCGCCACCATGGCTGCCAAGGCGCGGTGCGCGGCGTGGAACCGCTGGTCGAACGCGGTGGCATACAGCACGCCAGCCCGGGCGCAGGCATCCACCATCGCCTGGGCGTCGGCCAGGGTGGTAGCCATCGGCTTCTCGCACAGCACCGGCAGCCCGGCGCGGGCGGCGGCCTCCACCAAGGGCCGGTGGACGTGGTTGGGCGCGGCGATGTAGACCGCGCCCAGGCCGGGCGTGGCTAGGAAGGCGTCCAGGTCCGCATGGGCCGGGGCGCCGAACAGTGAGGTAGCCTGGCGCAGGTTGCCGGGGTTCGGGTCGTGCAGGGCGGCGACCTGGCCGTTGCCGGATGCCTGCATGGCCGGACCGACATAGTCCCGTGCCACCCAGCCGCAGCCGGCGATGCCCCAGCCCAGCTTGCCCGGCCCTACCATGAAGCCTGTCCTACCATGACACCAGCCTTACCATGAGGCCGGCAGGTCCAGCAGCACCCGGCGCCGGGCCAGGGCATCGGTCAAGGCGTCCGAGCCGGCCACGGCCGTCACCGGCCCCTCGGCGTGCAGCGGGTAGGTGGCGAGCGGGCCATACTCGCGCTCATAGCGGTCGGACGGCCAGCGGATGTCCTCTCCGGCATACAGCGGATTGCGTTGCAGCGGCGTGCCCGGCGGCGGCACGGCCAAGCCGCCCGTCACGGCGCGCGGCGCCTCGGGTCCGGTCGCCCAAGCGACAGCCGGCGCATCCGCAACGTCGTCTGCTGTGGCCGGCGCCGGTGCGCGGCCCTCGACCAGCGCCTGTGTCAACTCGCGGTCGTCATACAGCAGCGGGGCGCCGAACAGGGCGGCGTAGCCGGCCGGCGGCATCGGGCTGCCGGCGGACAGGTTGTCCACCAAGGCATTATGCGCGTGCCCGACCAGCACACGGCCTGGCCCGGCCACACGCAGCATCTCCGCAGCCACATGCGGCTTGTTTGGCAGGAAATAGAAGGCGTCATGGCAGAACACCAGGTCGGCCGAGGCCGCGGCCAGCGGCCAAGGGGCCGCCGCGTCGAAGCACACAAGCTGTGCGTGGGGCGCGACGTAGCGCCGGGCCAGCCAAAGCTTGGCGAACACGATGTCCGCGCCGCATACCTCCGGCGCGACCCGGGCGAACTCCCGCAGATAGTGCCCGGCCCCGCATGCCAGCTCGAACACCCGGCCCGGAGCCATCCAATGCGCCTCCGCCAGGGCCAGGCCGGACAGGAACGTGGGATCGGACCAGCGGTGGGCGAAGTAGGTGCCGACGGGTCCGAAGGCCAGCCGGTCCATGGCGTCGCGAAAGGTCAGACGGTCGGCCTCCCGCAACAGGGCACGCCGGGCAGCCCCGTCGGGCGGCGGGGTGCGCGCCCAGTTGTCTTGGTCGCCAAGCAGCAGCGTTAGCGCCGCCTCTGCGTCGCCGGCGTCCAGCGCGGCGAGGGCGGCGTCGGCCAGGGAGCGGCGGTCAGCCCGCAGGAAAGGGATGCCCTCCAGCACTGGCCACCGCTCACCATCCGCGGCGATGGAGTGCGGGCTGTCGGCCAATAAAGCTCGTCCCGTGCGCGGACTATGCAGCGTGCCGTCAGGCCACGAGGTCATCGCGGGAGCGTCACGGCAGCCCGGCGTCGCGCAGCACCGCCTGGTGGAACGCCTGCGTCGGTCCGGCATGAACCAGGTCCATGTCGTCCAGCGCCTGATCGATCGTGAAGCGCGCCACCTGGTCGTAGTGCCGCATCTGCAGCACTCGGTCGATCACGTCCGCCGCATGGAACGCTTGGCCGACCGGGGTAGAGGCGTCTGGGATGGCCGCCAGGGCCGCCGCGGCCGTGGCGCGCAACGGCTCCGGCAGCGTGGCCAACTCGCGGGCGAACAGATGCTGCATCACCGGCGACAGATGCGCGCCCAGCAGCATCTCGCCGGCAAAGCCGCTGTCCGGCAACACGGCGTTGTGCAGGTGGTGCGCCATGCCAGCCAAGAATGCCGCCGCCGGATCGGCAGCGTAGCGGGGCGCCAGCAGTGCCGCCAGCACAGCGACAACCAGGCAGTGGTCACCATGACCCTCGGGCGGCTCCAAGATGATGCGGGGCTTGCCAGGGCATGTTGCGCCGGCACGGGGCTGGCGGATCAACGCCTCGGCAAAGGCCGGCGCCGGGCCAGGCTGGTAGGGCCGTCCGAGCTGGGCGCGCAGCCGGTGGCACCAGGCCGCATCGACGGGACCGGCGACCTCGTTGAACGAACCGGCCAGGATCGCCGCCGCATCGTCCGCTCCGACGCCGGCCATCGCCAGCACATCCCGGTCGATGCCGCCGAGCCGGACCGCGGCAACGGCATCGGCCGTGGTCTGCACTGCCACCACTGCCGGGTCCTGCCCGGCCAACAGTGCTCCCCACGCGCGGCGGAACATGCGGCTGGCCAGGCTGTCCGGGCCGGAGGCGTCGCGAACCCGCTTCAGGTCGCAAAGCTCCGCCGCAAGCGGCACCAGGCTGGAAAGGCCAGCCTGGCCGGGAACGCTATCGAGCATGGGCTATGCAGCGAGCCAGTCGAGCAGCACGCGCTCCTGCACGGGAAAGCTATGCTCCTCGCGCTTGCCCGGCGGCGTCATCGGCGCCTTGAAGAACAGCCCGAGCTGCTCCTGGATGCCGCCCTCGCCGCGTTGCCGCGCCAGGTCCAACACCCGGGCGATCTCAATCACCAGCGGCGCGGCAAGGATGCTGTCGCGGCAGAGGAAGTTGACCTTGATCTGCATCTTCTGGCCGAGGAAGCCCACCAGGTCGATGTTGTCCCAGGCCTCCTTGTTGTCGCCACGGGGCTTATAATAGCGGATATCGACGATGTGGTCCTCGACCGGGTAGCCCAGGATGTCGTCCAGCACCGACCCCTTGGTGTTCAGCTTGCTCTGCAGGCTGTCCTTGTTATTCAAGGCCAGGCCGTCGCGGTTGCCCAGGATGTTGGTGCTGAACCAGCCCTCGACATACAGGCTGCGGCTACGGAAGGCCGGGGCCAGCACGGTCTTGATGAAGGTCTGCCCGGTCTTGCCGTCCTTGCCGGCCACGGGGACGTTGCGCCGCTGCGCCAGGGTAGTCAGCGCCGGCACGTCGGCGGCGAGGCTTGGGGTGAAGTTGCCGTAGGGCACGCCTTCGGTGATGGCGGCGTAGGCATACAGCATGGCCGGGCTGATGGCCGGGTCGCTGCTGTCCAAGCCGCGCTCGAAGCCCTCCGGCGTGTGCAGCACCGGCAGGGCCTGGTCCGGCCAACGCTCGACGGAGGCCAGGTTCACCATCACGACGTTCTCGATGCCCGAGGTCTCGCGGTAGCGGCGGATATCGTCCCTGATGCGGTCCACGGCCTCACGGTGCGACCCGGCGACGACCTTGTTGCCGCCGTCCACGTTCTTGCAGAAATCGACGCTGCCGACCGCGGGCCAGGGCTTCATCTGGGACAGCGCCGGGGCGACCAGCTCGGCCTGGTCGCGGTCCAGCACGCGGTGCTCGCGCACGGCGGCGTTCAGGTCCTCACCGTGCAGGTCCCACCCGGCGAAGTGCAAGTTGCGATAGGAGGCAAGGCCGGCGGCCCCAATCCCGGCGAGCGGCAGCCCCGCCATATCGTTTGACCCGGCGCGCAGCATCTCAATGCCTGCAGCGGCGGTGGTGGCGACAGCGCCGCCGCTGCCGACGACAAGCACGCCCACACGTCGTCCTGTAGTGGACACGTCCAGCCCGGTATCAGGCATCAGGATTTCTCTCGTTGTTAGCGGCCGCGCCGATGGGGCGGCCAAGGGTGGCGGAGGTGCAGATAGGCGTCCAAAGGGTCATAAAAAGGCAACGTCTGTTCTGCGATTGATCCAGCTTCTGCGCACAGATACGTGATAGAATACCGAATGCATTGATCTCCAACGGTTATCGCCTTGGGGTGTGGCAGGAATGCGGCATCGCAAAATTAACCGGGATGGCGGTCGCGCATGTCGGATCCTCGCTCTCCTTCCTCCAGATCAGTGTCGTCGAGGGAGTCCATATTCACGGTATGGTCGCCCCCATGGGTGAGCACCTCCTGCTCACGCGACCCTTCGGTGCGGTCCACCAGGTGGACGACGTCCAGGCCCTCGCTCTCGGCCACCAGCTTTGCGGCGGCGAGCGCCTCGTCGAGGTTCATCGGATGGCCGTCGGGACGCATGGGGTGCACTGTCTCGCCCTGGCCGGGCTGCCCGGTCAGCATGATCTGCGTCACGGTGCGGCGGGGGTCGTCCTCGTCCATGCGGTGCAGCACGATCACGGTACGACCGCCTTCCGGCAGGGGATCGTGCGGGTTGTGGTGGCGGACTTGGACCATTTGAGTTCCTGCGGCGTATCGGCCTGTGTGCCACCAACGGGTGGCATAGCGCCAGGTTCAATCTGGGGACGCAGCCATACGCAACTGGCCGGCGCGGCGCGGCGTTGGACCGGGAAGGAGAACCCGCCATGAAGGACCTTGAGCAGACCGATGGCGCCGCCGGCAAGCACGGCGCGGCGCGGCTGCTGGCCGAGCAGGCGGTTGCCGCCCAGGCCGCAGGCAATGACGACGAAGCCGACCGCCTGTTCGCTGAGGCCGAGCGTGCCGATCCGGACGCGGTGATCGCCGTGTTGCAGGAGCGTGCGCGCGATCCGAACGGTGGGGCTACAGGCGCCGATGCTGGGCCGCAGGATGATGCCGAGATCGAGGCGATGTCCCGCACGGTCGAGCCAGGGTCCGATGCGCCGTCCCGCTCCGGGGTATCTGGACGTGGCAGCGGAGCGGACAA
>CAXTFY010000022.1:0-27129 GCA_964243265.1 uncultured Acetobacteraceae bacterium
GGCCCTCCAGCGCCGCCGCCGCGGCTGCCGCCTCCGGCGAGGGCTGGGCCAGGCCGCCGACGGCCGCGAAGGCGCCCTTGACGACGCGGCGCCGCTCCCCGTCGGGCGCCTCGACCGTGGCCTCGGAGCGCTTGGTGGCCGGGTCGAACGGCACGAAGGCCACCAGCCTCGGCGCGTCGGCGACGGGCTTGGCGGCCGCGGCGGTGCGGATGGCCTGGTCCACCGGGTCCTGCCCGCCCTCCGAGCTGGCCAGCGCCGCCAAGGCCAGCAGGTGCGCCGCGTCGAAGCCGGGTAGCGGGTGCAGGGCCGCAACCGCCAGCTCGTTGCGGGTCAGCGTGCCGGTCTTGTCGGCGCACAGCACGTCCATCGTCGCGGCCTCGTCCAGCGCGGACAGGCGGGTCAGCAGCACGCCCTGCCGGGCCAGCACCCGCGCGCCAAGCGCCGAGGCCAGGGTGAAGGTCGCCGGCAGCGCCACCGGGATCGAGGCGAGCACCGCGGTCAGCACCAAAGGCGTGATCTCGTCCAACGGCAGGCGCAGCAGCCATGCATAGCCGACCATCCCCACGACGACCACGCCGTTGAACCCGGCGAGGCAGGCGACCACGCGCACCACCGCCTTCTGCTGGGTGCTGACGACGTGGGCGGTGCGGACCAGCTCCGCCGTGCGGCCGAACCGGGTGCGCGCGCCGGTCGCGGTGACCAGCGCCTCCGCCTCGCCGCGGCGGACCAGAGCGCCGGCGTAGGTCTGCCGCCCCGGCCCGGCGTCGACTGGCACCGACTCCCCCGTCAGCATGGACTGATCGAGCAGCACCGCGCCCCGGGTCAGGCGCGCATCGGCCGCGACCACGCCGCCCAGCGACAGCTTGACCAGGTCGCCCGGCACCAGCCCGGCCGCCGGCACCGTCCGCCACGCGCCGTCGCGCCGCACCGAGGCGTTGAGCGCCAGCCGCGACCGCAGCGCCATCAGCGTCGCCTGCGCCCGGCTTTCCTGCAACAGCCCGAGACCAGCGTTGAACACCAGCAGACCCGCAATCACCGCCGCCTCGACCCACTTGCCGAGTGCCAGTTCCAGCACGATGGCCGCCTCCAGCATCCACGGCACCGGGGTCCAGAACTTCTCCAGCGCCGACCGCCAGGCATGCGCCGCGGTGTCGGGCAGCGTGTTCGGGCCGAACCTCTGCAGGGCGCTGCTGACTTGCTCGCTGGTCAGGCCACCCGACGGTTCCGCGCCTGCTGCATCCCTTGGCACGGGCGGCGTGGCAGGCGGCCGGGCGGGATGGGCCACGGCATTCATAGTCCATTCCCGCATGGCGCAAACCGGCTCTGACCCATTGGGACGCTATACCTGATGGGCCATCGATACCGGCAGATTCGGAAACTACCTAAACAAACTCCGGTAGGTTCGCACGCAGACGACTTCGAACTATCGTCGCGGCCCGGCAAAAGGCAGGGTGCTCGACAACCCGCCATCTACGGCGATGGCCTGTCCGTTGACATAGGACGCCTCGTCGCTGGCCAGGAACAGGGCCGCGCCCGCAATCTCCTCGGGGTGCCCGGCCCGCTGCAGCGGGTTGAGTTGGCCGATCCGGCCCTCGGTGCCGCGTTCGCGGGCACGGTCGAACATGGGGCGCGTCATCCCGGTCTCGATCAGCCCCGGGCAGACCGCGTTGACCCGGACGCCCGTGCCGATCAGCGCATTGGCCGCAGTCTGCACCAGGCTGATGACGCCGGCCTTGCTCGCGCTGTACGGTGCGCCGGCGGCGTTGGCCCGCAGCCCCGCGACGGAGGCGGTGCAGATGATGGACCCTCGGCCCCGGGTTGCCATGTGCGGCGCGGCGTGGCGGATCGCCAGGAACGGGCCGACCAGGTTCACGCGCAGGATTTCGTGCCACTGCTCGGCCGTCGTGTCCAGGAACGGCACGGTGCCGCCGCTGATGCCGGCATTGGCGTAAAGGATGTCCAGGTTGCCGAATGCCTCGATGGCCTGTGCGACGAACGCCGCCACGTCGGCCTCGTGTCCCGCGTCGGCCGTGACCGCAATCGCCCGTCCGCCGGCGGCGGTGACCTGGCCGGCTGTTTCGGTCACCGCCGCCTCATCGCAGTCCACGGCCAGCACCGCCGCTCCCTCCCGCGCGAACAGCAGCGCCGCCGCGCGGCCGATCCCGCTGCCCGCGCCGGTGATGACCGCGCCCTTGCCTTGTAGCCGCATTAGCACCCTCCCTGCTCACGACGGCACTTGACGGCGACCGTGCGCCCTCGGCAAGCCCTGACTGCATCGGGAGGGCACAAGGAATGCGGGCAGTCGTGTGTGAGCGTTGGGGCGGTCCAGAGGGGTTGCGGATCGCGGAGCAGACCCTGCCTGAGCCAGGGCCGGGCGAGGTCAAGATCCGGGTGAGGGCAGCCGGGGTCAACTTCCCGGACGTACTGATCATCCAGGGCAAGTACCAGGTGAAGCCGGACCTGCCGTTCACGCCGGGCGCCGAGGTCGCGGGCACCGTGATGGCGGTCGGCCCGGGCGTCGCCTCCGCCCACGTGCGCCTGGGCGGCCGGGTTGCCGCGTTCTGCACCCTGGGCGGCTTCGCCGAGGAGGTGATCGTGCCCGAGGGGGCCTGCGTGGCCCTGCCCGAGGGCGTCGGCTTCGAGCCTGCGTCGGCGTTCCTGCTGGCATACGGGACCGCTTGGCACGCGTTGCGCGACCGGGCAGGGCTACGGCCCGGCGAAACCCTGCTCGTGCTGGGCGCGGCGGGCGGCGTGGGGCTGGCCGCAATCGACATCGGCAAGGCGATGGGAGCGCGCGTGATCGCGGCGGCGTCGTCGGCGGACAAGCTCGCCGTCTGCCGCTCCTACGGTGCCGACGAGGTGCTCGACTACGAGGCGGAGGACCTGCGGGACGGCATCGCCAGGCTGACGGACAAGCGGGGGCCTGACGTCGTGTTCGACCCGGTGGGCGGCCGGTTCGCCGAGCCGGCGTTCCGTTCCATTGCCTGGGGCGGACGCTACCTCGTGATCGGCTTCGCCGCTGGCGGCATCCCGGCGTTGCCGTTCAACCTGCCCCTGCTGAAGGGCGCCTCCATCGTCGGGGTGTTCTGGGGCGGCTACACGAAACGCGAGCCGGAGCGGAACCGGGAGGCCGTCGCGCAGATGTTGGCGTGGATCAGCGAGGGCCGGCTCCGGCCGCTGGTGTCGCGGACCTACGGGCTTGATGACGTGCCGCAAGCCCTGGCGGACATGGCTGCGCGCCGGGTCATGGGGAAGGTCGTCGTGGTGCCCTAAGCAAACCTTTGCAGGTTTGCGCACAAAGGGTAAAGCTAAGCAGGCTTGCGCGGCCGGGCATGGCCGCGGGCCATTCCTGTGCCAGGCCGCGCAAGCCTGCTTAGCCCAGTTGCGACGGCACCCCACGATTTCGAAAGCTCTCGACCTCAAACAGGCCGAGGACTATGGCGTTCGCTCTCCAGGTCCGTGCAGCACTGAGCCGTGCGTCTTATGACAGGTGCCCGACATCCATTGCCGCGAAGTTTTTCGAAAATTGTGACAGCAGGACCGGCGTCGGTTCGTTGGTGCCCCAGGGATTGAGCAGCTTGAGCGTAGCCGCGGCGCCGGTTCCGGTCACGCCGTCGAACATGTATGCGTGGTTTCCGACCAGGCCGTTTGAAAGGCCGCTTTTGCCCAGTGTGTCCATAACGATCAGGTCTCCTGCCCGGACGTCACCCTGCAGCATGGCGAGCGTGACGCTCGCCGCTGCCACCTGAGTGCCCGCGTGTCCTGTCAGCTCCTCCATGGCCAGCGCCGGATATCCGCCATTGCCGATCGCGCCGTAGCCACCGTTGAGGCTGGCGTATGCATTCTCGAGCACCTGCGGCCAGATCTCCTTTTGATTTCCCAGCACGTCCTGGGTAGCGCCATTATTGACCGAGTTGCCCGGGAAGGCGTTGGTCACGGTCTCACTGACCGCCTTGAACGCCGTGGTGCTCCAACCCGGCAAGCTGCCATTCGCGGCTTTGTAGAGGGTGACGGTCTCGGTCCCGTTGCTGTTGACGTGGATCATGTTCGAGATGAAGCTCGGTTGCAGCAGCGCAATCTCCCCGATCGAGGACAGCAAGTAGCAGTCGCCAAGCTGGCCCTGGTTGATGTCGGTGACGCTAATTGGCGTGCTGGTTCCGGTCTCGGTCAGGTACAGCGTCTGCACGATGGCAACCGGTTTCATTATAGAAGGCAGGACCGCCGGGGAGGTGTAGCTCGTAAACGACTCCGGCATTGCTGCAACGGGATCGAACGAGAGGTCGGGAAAGCCAAAGCCGTCTTGCAGTAGAGGGTGTTTCGTCATGTCGTTGATCCTGGCTGAACTCGGCCGCAGTGCGGTGCCGGTCGGTGAAGCGATGACTGGTCCGACACGTTGCCGATGCAGGCCAATTTGGAGACTTGTCCAAAAATACACCCTAATGCTTAATCGCGGATGAAGGCGACGGCAGGATGGCGGTTGAATGCAGGAGGTCACGCTCCGGCGGCTACGCATGAGATTTACTTCGCCTGCCGCGCCTTGACGTATGATGGCGCACCCTCGCGGTTGCGGGGGAGCGGAGCGTGGCGGCTGAGAGGCTGGGACGGTTTCTTCTGCGGTTGAGGACCCGCGCTGCTCCGGCAAGGTCGGGTATTGGCTGGTCGAGGTGCTGGTGATCGCGGTCTGCGCGGTCATTGCCTGCGCCGAGAGCTGGGACGACATCGCGCTGCATGGTCGCAGCAAGCTGGCTTGACTCAGGACGGTCCTGGGTTTGCCGAACGGCATCCCCCTCGCACAACACCCTCCGGCGCGTGTTCATGCTGCTTGACGCCGATGCGTTCGAGGCCGGGTTCGCGGCCTGGGCCGGCTCGCTCGTGGACGGGTTCGAGCGCGAGGTGTTCGCCATCGAAGGCAAGACCATCCGGCGCTCGTTCGACCATGGGTGGGGCTAGTCGCCCTTGTCTGCGTCCGAGCGCGACGAGTTGGCACGCTTGCGGCGCGAGGTGCGCCAACTCCGCGTTGGGCGCGACATCTTCTAAAGCCGCAGCCTGGTCCGCACTGGCTCAAACTGCAAGGTCACGGCGGCACCGCCGGCCATGACAAGAAGCGGTCGCAAGCCTCGGCCAGGTCGCCGGCCCAGTTCCCGGCGCTGGTGAGTGCGGGGAGACAGCTAGGTTATGTCGAACAGGCCGCCTTTGGCGCGGCGCAAGGTAGTCACGGTGCGGATGCGCCCGCCCTGATCGAGTGGGAACAGGAAGCGGGGCGACAACACCAGCAGCCGTGGCCTCACCAGCATAGGCCCTGGTAGCGGTCCCCAGCGTGCTTGCGCACGTCCGCCATGCCGGCGAGGTCCAGCACCAGCCGCCCGCCCAGCGCGGCCAGCAGCGCCGGGCAGTCCTCCCGCCCGATGTGGCCCAGCACAATCAGTCCGGCACCGTGCAGCGCCGCCGCCGGGTCCGGCGCCAGCAGACGCTCCAAGTGCGGGATTTCGCGCTCGATATAGGCGCGGTTGCTGCCCGTCAGGCGCGCGAGCTGCACGGAGCGGTCGAAGATGCGCAGATCATAGCCCTTGCCCAGCAGGCGCTCGGCCAAGATCACGAAGGGACTTTCCCGCAGGTCGTCCGTGCCTTGCTTGAATGCGAGGCCAAACAGCGCGATGGGCTGGCGACCGTAGGTGGCAATGGTCTCAAACGTGCGCTCGATGATGGCCTGGTTGCTCGGCAGCACCTGCTTCAGGAACGGCGCGGACACGTTGGCCTGGTCGGCCAGGGCCAACATGCTGCGCATGTCCTTCGGCAGGCATGAGCCGCCAAAGGCGAAGCCAGGTGTCAGGTATGCGGACGAGATGTTCAGCACCCGATCCTGGCAGAACAGCCGGAAGGCCGCACGAGCGTCCACGCCGAGCGATGCGAGGATCGCGCCACTCTCGTTGGCGAAGGCAAGCTTCACGGCGTGGTAGGCATTGGCGAGGTACTTGGCCGCCTCCGCGACGCGGTAGGGGACGACATGGACCTCCCCGCCCACCCCGGCATAGATCTCGCGCAGCACGGCCCCGTCGTCGCCGGGCATGGCGCCGATCATCGTGTAAGGCGGATGGTGGAAGTCCCGCACCGATGACCCTTCGCGCAGGAACTCTGGGTTGGAGTAGTAGTGGAACCCTTCGCCGTGGCGTTTGCCGCTGGCCTGTTCCAGCGCTGGGATCACCCGGTCCTCTGCGGTGCCGGGCGGCACGGTTGAGCGCATGACGACCGTATGTGGCCCGGCCTTGCCACGCAACTCCCGGCCGATCGAGGCGACGACTTCGTCCACCGCCCTCATGCTGACGCTGCCGTCCGGGCCGCTGGGCGTGCCGACCGAGATGAAGGAAACGTCGGTGCTGGCCACGGCGTCGGCGATGTCGGCCGTGGCGCGCAGGCGCCCGCCGGTGACGCCGTCCGTGATCAGCCGGTCAATCTCCTCCTCGACGATGGGGGACTGACCGCGGGCGAGCATCGCGACCTTTTCGGCCGACACGTCCACTCCGACGATCTCATGGCCGAAGGATGCGAGGCAACCACAGGAAACCGCGCCGACGTAACCAATGCCAAGGACGGATATCTTCATGAGGTGGAACCAAACAGGATTTCACAAGCAGCAACAAGGTCCGGAGTCTTGGTAACCTGTCAGGGGGTCTGCGGTCCGGGGCATGATGGCCGAGGCGGCCTGACGTCCGAATGCCGGGTGCACGAATGCCCGTCCTGGCCGGTCAATGCTGGGGTAGGCGTGCCGGGAAGACCGACCCAACGTGACGGGATGGTCGGTGCAACTCGGCCACTCACGTTGAAGAAACAGTGGTCAGGGGCGCCGGACAGCTCCGACGCTCCTCATGGCCCCAGGTCGGGCATGTCAGCCGCGGACCGGCGGTCGCCGTTCCGCCGCCGCCGGCTGGCCCGCAGCCAAGACGCGTTCGGTGTCCCGCGCCGCGGCACGCAGGCACCCGACAAGCTGGTCCGTCCGGGCCGTGATGCGTTCGCTGAGGGCCAGGACGCTGAACGCGCCGACTGGTTCGCCCTCCAGGGAGCGGATGGCCACCGCGATGCCGCCCATGCCCTCGACGATCCTGTCCACCAACACGGCGTAACCAAGCACCCGTGCGCTCCGCACCTGCTCAAGCACGTCGGCGAGGGTCAGGCGGGGAAAGCCGGCGAGCTTGTCGGCGAGCGAGTCCAGCAGCCGGTCCCCCTCCCCCACCGGCAGCGCCGCCAGCAGCGCCTGCGCGCCGGCACCAATGCCGAGCGGCCGGCGGGTGCCGGGGTAAAGGTAGTTGGACTGGATCGGGAAACCGCCGGTCTGCCGGTCGATGCACACGGCCTCGTTGCCGGACCGGATGCTCAGCACGGCGGTGTCCCCCGACTGTGCCGCCACCTTGGCCAGCGAGATGCTGGCCGCGGCGCGCAGGTTGACCCGGCCCGCCAGCGCAGTGGCCAGCACCGCAACCTCCGGGCCCAGGTCATAGAGCTGGGTGCCAGCCGGGCGCCGGGCGAACCCCTCCTGCACCAGCGTGCCCAGGATACGGAAGGTGGTGACCTTGTTCAGCCCGGCCACCGCGGCGAGGTCGCGCAGCGGCGCAGGCGCACACCCGGCCAATGCCCGCAGCACGGCGCAGATCTTTTGCGTCGCATTGAGGTCCAGGCTCATGTTGAGGCCCAGGTCCAGGTCGTCCATGCCGTCCGTCAGCCGTGCGCCCTCACAGGCCGCGGAGCTGGTTCTGCAGCCGGTCCGGCACGTCGATCGGGTAGGCCAGGATCGCCGAGCACAGCGCCTTGCCGTAGTTGTCCAGGCACAGGCTGCGCGACACGCCGCCGCCCAGCGCGCCCTCGGCCACGAACTGCAGCGCGCCGAGGCCCGGCGCCTCATGCCGCGTCACCGGGCCGGTGATGACTCCCTTGTAGAAGTCCTTGAACTGCCCGGCCGTCACCTGCTCACGCAGCACCTCGTACAGCTCGTCGCTATAGGCGATGACCGAGATGCAGGCGGTGTTGCCCTTATCGCCGGACCGGACGTGCGCCACGTTCTGCAGCCTGACCCGCATCGCCTTAGCTCTCGAGCATGTTGATCGACCAGGGCACCTGGCTGCGGGGCGTCAGGCTGGACCACACGCCGATCACCTCGCGCACGCGGTCCTGGTGCGGCACGCGCTTGCCGGTCATGCCGACGCCGGACACCGCCATGCCGTCCACCTCGCGCCCGACCTTCACCGCCTCCTCCCGCGTTGCCGTCCGTGCGGCCACGCGCACCGCGACCTCATAGGGTTCCGGCCCATCCTGCGGCGAGGCCGCGCCGTGGATGGCGTTGACGCCGATGAAGTCGATGCGAAGGTCGTCGGCTTGCAGGCCGACGATCTTGAAGCGCTCCTCCAGGATGCGCTTGGCCAGCTTGGCCCGATTCAGCGCGCCGGGGCCGGCGTAGAAGAACATGTCCTCGCCGATGAAGCCCTCGGTGCAGCCGATCGACACCTTCAGCGTCGAGGTGCGCGGCTTGCCGGTGATGCCGCTGACCCGCACCCGGTCGGGTCCCACCTCCTGCAGGCGGGCGGTGGTGAAGTCCACGACGGCATCGGGGGTGATGTAGTTCGCCGGGTCATGCACTTCATACAGGATTTGCTCCTTGAGCGTCATCACCGTGATGGCGCCGCCGGTTTGGCTCACCTTGCTGATCGTGGCGGCGCCGGATGGCTCCACCTCGGCGATCGGGAAGGCGAGGTTCCACGGTTCCGGCACGTCCTTCAGCCCGGGGTCGGCGAAGTAGCCGCCGGTCGCCTGCGCGCCGCACTCCAGGATGTGGCCGATGGCGCTGCCGGCGCCGACCCGGGCGTAGTCCAGCGGATCCCAGCCGAACTCGTGCATCATCGGCGCCAGGAAGATTGACGGGTCGGCGACGCGCGTCGTGACGACAATCTGCGCGCCCTGCGCCAGGGCCGCCACCATCGGCTCGGCGCCGAGGTAGGCCTCCGCGGACACCATGCTGCCGCGCAGGGTGGAAGTCGGCTGGCCGTTCTCCAGGATGGTGCCGGTCTGGTCCAGCACCCGTTCGGTGATCAGGCTGCCCGACACGGCAGCGACCTTGACGCCGCGGTGCCCCAGCTCGCGCAGCCAATGGACGATGCGCTCCGCCGCCCCGTTCGGGTTGATCCAGCCCTGGTTGCTGACGATCCGGGTGCCGCGCCGCATGCAGCCCGGCAGCACCGCCCGCATCCGGTCGTCCAGGTAGGTGTCGTAGCCCGGGAAGCCCGGGTCGCGCCGCTTGCGGACCTGCGCGGTGGAGATGGTCGCCTCGGCCATGGTCTCGAAGCACAGGTAGTCCAGGTCGCCGCGCTCTGCATTCTGCTGCGCCGGCTCGATGCGGTCGCCCCACCAGGCCGAACCTGTCCCGATCCGAATGCTTGCCATCGTTGGCCCCTCCAAGCCGGGGCTTGGGCGTTCCCCGCTCGCTACTCACGCCAGCGCGTGTTACGCACGGCAGAATGGCAGGGCTACGCTGCCATCGTAGTTGAGCCAGCACAATAGCCTTCTGGCTTTGCCAGCCGCTCTCGGCCTGTATCATACCACGGAACAGAGGCTCCTGGGTCCAACGGCTGGACCCGACGCGCAGAGGGTGCCGCTGGGCGGCGCCACGCCCGCATCAGCGCGATCACCAAGACGCGCGATGCTGGTCCGTTGCCCGCTGAGGGCCAGAAACCGCCGAGCGTCTCGCAGCGGCTGCCGGCGAAGAACGCGATGGATGAAGGCATGCCGCCGCGGTCGCATCTCCCTGATGGCCCGGCGTCAGGTGTTCAGGTAGGCCAGCGGCGTCCCCGCCCTCTCCCACACGCACGAGACCAGCCGGCCGGTGGAGGACAGCGTGATGAACGCCGTCCGCAGGTCCGGGCCGCCGAAGCAGATGTTGGTCACCCACCGCTCCGGCATCGGCACATGGCGCATCGACGAGCCGTCCGGCGCGATGATCGAGATGCCGCCGTGCACCAGGGTTGCCACGCAGATGTTGCCGTCGCAGTCCACCGCCAGGCTGTCGAAGCGCTGGAAGTTGGCGCTGCCGGTGACCAGCCGCCCGCCATGCGGCGACGGCCACGGCTGCCGGCGGATTTGGCCGGGGCCGTCGAGGTCAAAGGCCCACAGCCGGGCCGGCTCGGTCTCGGCCACATACAGCACCGTGCCGTCCGGCGACAGGCCGCAGCCGTTGGCGGTGATCATCGGGAAGCAGACCTCGCGGATCAGGCTGCCGTCGGCGCGGGCATAGCACACGCCGCCGCGGTCGAGGTCACGGCGCCGGCCCTTGCCGAGGTCGGTGAAGTAGAAGCCGCCATGCCGGTCGAACACCAAGTCGTTCGGCCCGCGCAGGGGCGCCTGGTCGCTTTCGGTGTAGAGGGTCTCTACCGCGCCGGAGTCCAGGTCCACCCGCTCGATCCGGCCGCCGCTGTAGTCGTCGGCCTGCAGCACCGGCCGCAGCCCGGTCTCGTCCTCGGTCCACCTGAAGCCGCCGTTGTTGCAGATGTAGCACTTGCCGTCGGGGCCGATGGCCGCGCCGTTCGGGCCGCCGCCGAGCTGCACGATGACCGCTTTCGTCCCGTCCGGCTGCACCCGGGTCAGCGTGCGCCGCTCGATCTCCACCAGCACGACGGAGCCGTCCGGCATCGCCACCGGGCCTTCGGGGAAGCGCAGCCCGTCGGCCACCTGGTGCAGGTTCATGTGGAGGTCCTTACGCAGGTGCGCTTGTGCCGAGGCAGAGCGGATTGCCGGTTGAATATGCGGCAAACATCTTTGCATTCGCCGGCGTGCAGCGTGTTGGTGTCCAGCATGTGTTCGAGCCTCCGTTGCAGCATGAACCCACCCTATGCGGTGGCGATGACGACGGCGTCGAGCGCAGTGGCGCCCTCGCCCGCGCTGCCGACCAGCAGCGGGTTGATGTCCAGGCTGACGACCGCCGGGTCGTGCAGCACCCACCGCCCGACCGCGACGGCGGCGGCGGCCAGCGCCGGCAGGTCCATCGGCGGCTCGCCGCGCACGCCGTGCAGCACGGGGGTGATGCGCAGGGTGTCCAGCGCCGCCAGTACGTCCGCGGCGTCGAAGGGCGGCAGCAGCAGGGCGGTGTCGGGCAGCGCCTCGACATACGTGCCGCCGTCGCCGACCAGCACCACGGGGCCGAACACCGGGTCGTGGTGCGCGCCGACCAGCATCTCCCGCCGCCCGCGCAGCATGGGCGCCACCAGCATGCCATCAAAGCGGAAGCCGCCAGCCTCCAGCGCACCCCGGCAGGCGGCGAAGGCAGCCCGCACGGCGTCCGCATCCGCCAGGTTCAGCCGCACCAGCCCGTGCTCGGACTTATGCGCGACGTCGGCCGAGCAGCCCTTCAGCACCACCGGGCCGCCCAGCGCCGCGAGCGCGTCCACCGCCTCCGCCTCGGTCCAGCACAGGCGGTGCGGCATGACGGGGACGCCCGCCGCGGCCAGGCGGCGCAGGCTGTCGGCCTCGTTCAGCAGCCGTCCCTCGCCGGCCGGGGCCGCGGGCGGCGCGATGAAGCTGGGCCGCCGGCGGACGCCCTCGATCAGCTCGTGGTGCCGGATGAGGCCGTCCAGTGCGGCGACCGCCTGCGTCTCATACGCGAACACCGGCAGGCCCGCCGCCTTGAAGTGCCCGGCCACCATCGGCTGCGGCGCGGCGATCACCAGCGGCTTACCCGTCGTTGCCGCAAACGCCGCCGCGTCGCGGGCGAACACCGGCACGTCGTAGGCCGCGCCTGCGACGGGCACGCCGATCAGGAAGGCATCGGCGGCTGGGTCGCGCGCCAGCACCGGCAGGATCTGGCTGAACAGGCCGCTGTTGGTCAGCAGGGCGGCGGTGATGTCCACCGGGTTCGCGGTGGCGGCAAAGCTGGGGAGCACGGCGCGCAGCCCCGCCTGCGTCGCCTCGGACAGCACCGCCATCGGCATCCCGGCCGCGGTCGCCGCATCGGCCGCCATGACGCAGGTGGCGCCGGAGTTGCTGACCACCACCAGGCGGCGCCCGCGCGGCGTCCAGCCCTTCAGGTAAAGCTCGACCGCATCGACCATCTCGGCCATGTCGCGCACCCGGCGGATACCGTGGCGCTGCAGGAAGGCGTCCACCACCCGGTCCTCGTTGGCGAGCGCCCCGGTGTGCGACAGCGCCGCCGCCTGCCCGGCTGCGGTGCGGCCGGGCTTCAGCGCGATCACCGGCAGGTTGCGGGCATGCGCCACCCGCGCGGCCTCGGCCAGATGGTGCGGGTCGGTGATGCCCTCGAGATACAGCAGCAGCACCCGCACGTCCGGGTCGGCGGCGACGGCCACCGCCAGCTCGCACGCGGTCACGTCGCAGTCGTTGCCGGTGGCGTGGGAGTGGCGGATGCCGATGCCCTGTCCGCGCAGGATGCCGTACGGCACGACGCTCATCGCGCCGCTCTGGCTGATGATGGCGACGGGTCCGTCCTGCGGCGGTGCCTCGAGGTACATGGAGGAAAAGCTGAGCACCGCCCCGGTGGCGAAGTTGGCCAGGCCCTGCGAGTTCGGCCCGACCAGTCGCAGGCCGCGCGCCCGGGCGCTGGCGGCCATCTGGCGCTCCTGCGCCTTGCCGCCGGCGGTCTCGCCGAAGCCGGACGCCATCATGATCGCCACCCCCACCCCGGCGGCGGCGCAGTCATCCACCGCGGCGACGGCCTGGGCGCCGGGAACGGCGATGATCGCGACGTCCGGCGGCGCCGGCAACGCGGCCAGGTTCGGGAAGCTGCGAAGGCCCTGCAGCTCGGTGCGGTTGGGGTTGATCGGGAACACCCGGCCGCGGAAGCCGAACCGGGCCAGGTAGTCCACCGGCCGCCCGCCGATCTTGTCCGGGTTCTCCGACGCGCCGATCACCGCGACGGAGGCAGGGTTCAGGACCAGGCTTATGCCGGTTGTCATCTGCTGCGCCCCCTACGCTGCCGCATTTACTTGCGCACCGTCATTGCGAGCCGGCTTCGGCGCGGCAATCCAGGGCTGCGCGGGCGGAGTTTCCGGTCTTGCCGCTCCTGGATTGCCGCGTCGCAAACACTCCTTGGCATGACGAACGAGGGCAGGAGTTGGCCACTTGAGGCATGGGCCGGTTGAAGCATGGGACGGTCGAAGCTAGGCCGGCGGTCATGCGCCGGGCCGCTCGCAAACGGGGATGGTCAGGTCGCCAAAGGCCACGAAGCGCGTCACCACCGTGTCGTCGATCTCCACGTCCGGGGCGGCGTGCGTCATGGCCCGGAAGCCTTCTTCCATGTCGACCAGCGCAATCCGGTAGGGCGCCAACGCCTGCAGCTCCGGCGAGGGCGCCCGTGCGACGGTGGTGACCGCATGGACCTGGCCACGCCCGGATGATGTGCGCGTCTCAGGGCCGGCCGCGCCGCACCGCGGGCAGAAGCTGCGGGCGAAATACCAGGCCGCGTCGCAGGCCGGGCAATGCTGGAAGGCCAGGCCAGGCGTCCCCGTAGTCCAGTCCGTCATCGCATCTGCTCCAGCAGCAGGCTGACATGGGAGGACAGCACGCCGCCATCGCCATGCAGCAGCGCCAGCGAGGCGTCGGCCACCTGCCGCGGCCCAGCCCGGCCGGTCATCTGCAACTGCGTCTCCACCAGGTGCGCCATCGCGCCGCCGACCCCGCAATGGCCGTAGCTGAGCAGCCCGCCATGGGTGTTCAGCGGCAGCCGGCCGCCGCGGCTGAACTGCCCCGCCCGCGCCAGCGCCCCGGCCCCGGCGCGCGGGGCCAGCCCAAGCTCCTCCAGCAGGATGGCGAGCGTGATGGTGAAGCTGTCGTAGATGCCGGCATAGCGCAGGTCCCCGGCCGTTACCGTGCGGCCCAGCCCCGCCCGCGCCGCCGCGTCCGCCGCGCCGAAGCGGGTCAGGCTCGGCGCCGCCGTCACGTGCTGATGGGTGTGCGCCTGCCCGGCGCCGATGATCCGCACCGCCGCCGCCCCGGTGCGCTCGCGGCTGACCACCACGGCCGCGCCGCCGTCCGAGATGGGGCAGCAATCGAGCAGGCGCAGCGGTGGGGCGACCGGCTTGGAGGCCAGCACCTCGGCCACCGTGACCGGCGCCTGGAACTGCGCGCCGGGGTGCAGCGCCGCGTGGGCGCGCATCAGCACCGCGAGTTCAGCCAGGTCCGCCGCCGCCGCGCCGGTCTCGTGCAGGTAGCGCGAGGCGACCAAGCCGTAATAGGCGGGGATGGTCGGCCCCAGCGGCACCTCGTAGCGGGGGTGCCCGACTTGGGCCAGCACCTGCACCGCGGCATCGCGCGACTGCCCGGTCAGCCGGTTCTCCCCGGCGACGACCAGGACGTGCCGCGCCACCCCGGCCTCGACGAGCTGGTGCGCCAGCATGGTCATTGCAAAGCCGGTGGCGCCGCCAAGCTGCACGCCATGCGCGTAGTGCGGCAGCAGGCCGAAGTGCTCGGCGAACACGGTCGAGAGCATTAGGTGCGGCAGGGTGGTGGAGTAGCCCGTCACCAGCCCGTCCACCTCCGCCCGCCGCAGCCCGGCGTCGGCCAGGGCGGCCGTGGCGGCGTCGCTCATCAGGTCCAGGGTGTCCCCGCCTTCCAGGCGCCCGAACGGCGTTAAGCCCACGCCCGTGATCCAGCTCAACGCACGCCCCCTCCAGCACGGGTCTTCCCCCGCGTGTGCCTATGGCAGACCCTGGGAACCGGCTGCGTCAAGCGGTATTTCGTGCTGTGCAACACGGGAGGGCCAGTTCGGCCAGGGCTGAAGCCTGTGGAGGCCGGCATGCTGACTGCTCCCTCTTCCTCCGGGAGAGGGCCGGGGTGAGGGCAGCGGCAAGGACCTGATCCGGCCGTGGACAAGCGGAGCTTGCTGCCGACTAGGCGAGAGCTGGCCCTTGCGGCCTTCTTTATCCCGACCCTTTCCCGGAGAGAGAGGGAGCAGGAAGCGTCCTCGCGTCATGCAGGGTTGCCCCACCGGCTGGAACCTGGTTCGTATGATGTCCGGTCCTGTCCCCCTCCAATCATTCCTCACTACGAAACGGCTTAACAGCCCCTGCCACGCCAGCGACCATTCCCGCAAAGGCCGGCCCTGGGAGGGGACCCACATGCGTGCACTGCTTCTCGCCGTCGCGGCCTGCTGCTCCGCCATTGCTGCCGCGTACTCCAGGAAGGTCTGCATGGGTCCGCGCAAGCGGTGGACTTGAAGGTGGGATTGGCCGGCCTTGGCGGGGCAATCCCATCCACGCTCCAACGCCGCTGGCAGACCAGTCTTCCAGCATGTCCCAACAGGGACGCGACCGCCGCATCAGCGGTTTGGTTCAACCCTTGAACCATTCAAGCGATTGCCCAGCACTACCCGCCCTTGACGGTTATGGCGCCCGTCCGCAGATATGATCAGCATCTGCCCACCGCACAGACGGTCCTGAACCGCTGTCTGGCGCCGGTGCTGGCCGTCACGGTGCGGCATCAGCCGTGCCGGACCGGGCGCCAAGCCCGCAAACGCCTCTGGAGGGGCATTGAACGCAGCAATCCTTGGGCTGGGGTGGTGGGGGCGCACGGTTGTCGGCACGTTGCGCGACAGCGGCGCCCTGCGGATCACGACGGGCTTCGATCCGGCCCCGGCCGCTGCCGCGCTTGCCGCCGAGGCGGGGCTGCGTCTCGCGCCAAGCTTCGACGCGATCCTGGCCGACCCGGGGATCGGGGCTGTCGTGCTCTGCACCCCGCACACCCTGCATGCCGCGCAGATCGTCGCCGCCGCGCGGGCCGGCAAGCACGTGTTCTGCGAAAAGCCGCTGTGCCTGACGCGCGCGGAGGCGGCGGCGGCCATCGCGGCATGCCGGGAGGCCGGGGTGGTGCTGGGGGTAGGTCACGAACGCCGCTTCGAGCCGCCGGTCCTGGCCTTGCGCGGGATGCTGGAGTCGGGCGAGCTGGGCACGCCGTTGCAGGTCGAGGCGAACTTCAGCCAGGACAAGTTCCTGGACCTGCCGGCCGACAACTGGCGGCTGTCGGAGGCCGAGGCGCCGGCCGGGCCGATGACGGCGACCGGCATCCACCTGCTCGACCTTGCCGTCAGCCTGCTCGGCCCGGCGGACCGCGTGCTGGCCCAGGTGCGCCAGCTCGGCAGCGGGCTTGCCAACGGCGACACGCTGGCGCTTTCGGTGCAGTTTCGCACCGGGGCCGTTGCGCTGATCAGCGCCATCCTGGCCACGCCGTTCGACGGGCGGTTCGCGGTCTATGGCAGCAAGGGCTGGGCCGAGGTGCGGGACAAGGCGCACCCGGAGCGCTCCGAAGGCTGGACGCTGACGAAGGTGATCCGCGGCGAGGGCCGCAGCACGTCCGAGTTCCCGCCCGCCCCGGCGGTGCGCGCCAACCTCGAAGCCTTTGCCGCCGCGGCTTCGGGCGGGCCGGCCTACCCGATGCCGGCGGAGCAGATGCTGAACACGGTCGCGGCGTTCGAGGCGGTGGTGCGCTCGTCACGCAGCGGCGGGATCGAGCAGGTCGAGGGCTGACGGGGATCGTTTCGGCCTGCACGCGCGCGGCCTTGGGCTGATGAAGCCCGAAGCCCGCCGCTCGTTTCAGCCAAGCACCCAGGCCCGGCACGCCGCCTCCGTCGTCACCTGCAACGCCCGCTGGAACGCCTGCGCCGCCGGGGACAGCGGGCGGCGGCTTGCCTCGATGGTCACCAGGTCCAGCGACAAGGCCGGGTCGGCCAGGGGGCGGACGGCATGGCGGCCTTGCACCCGGTCGCGCGCCATCATGACGCCGGGCAGCACGGCGACCCATGCGGTGGTGGCAACCAGGTCGAGCGTCGCCAGCATCGCGTCGAGCGTGATGACCCGTGCGACCGTGGCCCTATTGGATTGAAGGTAGCTTTCGATGGTGCGCCGTCGGGTGTTGGCGGGGCCGGGCAGCACGACCGAGAGCGGGCCGAGGTCCGCCAGGCGCACCGGCTGCGCGTGGGCGCCGGCTGCCGCGACCAGGACCTCGGGCGTGGTGGCGAAGGGGCGGGTGACCAGGCCGGGCAGGCCGGCAAAGTCCGGCACGACGGCGAAGTCCAGGGCACCCTGGCGGACCTGCTCGGTCAACGCGCCGCTGTAGCCTTCCTGGACCAGCACGGACACGTTCGGGTGGTCGTCGGTGAACTGGGCCAGCGCGGGGGCCAGGGCGCATCGCGTCACCGTGGGCATAAGCCCAACCGTGACCGTGCCCGATAGCCCGGCGCTGCAATCGCGCAGGGCCTGGGCGGCGGCATGATGGGCGCGCAGCACCTCCAGGCAGCGCAGGTAGTAGCGGTCCCCGGCCGGCGTCGGGCTGACCCGGCCGCCCTCGCGGGTGAACAGGCGGGCGCCGAACCGGTCCTCCAGCTTGCGGACGTGCTGGGACACGCCGGACTGGGTGGCGGCTTCGCGCACCGCGGCGGCGGTGAACGAACGCTCCTCATAGGCGGCGACGAACAGCAGGATGTCGCGCGGCAACTCGGCCATCACCGAACCTGATGCGGTGGATCAGAACGTCTCATTTGTTCTCGCGCGGGCCGTTGCCCACCTCTGGTGCGCAACGGGACACAAGCCATGGACATGCATTCGGAGCATACGGTCACCGACCCCAGGGAGCTGCGGCGCGCGCTGGGCCGCTTCGCCACCGGGGTCACGGTGGTCACCACCTGCACGGAGGACGGGCGGCTGGAAGGGCTGACCGCCAACTCGTTCTCCTCCGTGTCGCTGGACCCGCCGCTGGTGCTGTGGAGCCTGAACCGGGCCGCGCGCGCGCTGCCAAGCTTCATGGCGGCGCGGTGGTTTGCGGTGAACGTGCTGGGCAGCCACCAAAGCGGGCTGTCCCAGCGCTTTGCCGGGACGGTGGCGGATCGGTTCGCAGGGACGCGGTACGCGCCTGGCCTGGGCGGCTGCCCAGTGCTGGACGACGGCCTGGCGCATTTCGAGTGCAGCGTGTTCGACCGCATGGAAGCCGGGGACCATGTGATCTTCCTGGGCCGGGTCGAGCGGATGGCGCACCGGGATGGCGAGCCGCTGCTGTACAGCGGCGGCCGCTACTGCGTGCCGGCCGCGCTGCAGGCGGCCATGACACGGCTACCAGGTTGACGGCGACCTACCTGATCGCGCCTTATTTGATGGCCAGCGGGTTGATGGGCGAGCCGGTGCCGCCGGTCAGGTTCAGCGGCGGGCCGCTGAACATGAACTCGTACACCCCATCGCTGGCGCAGTCGGCAGCCAGCTCCGACACGTCGAACATCTCGCCCATCGTCAAGCCCATGGCGGGAATGACTACCCAGTGCCAGGGCTGCTTGGCTTCCGTCGTCTCATTTGGCCGCACCTCGACGCCCCAGGTGTCCGAGCAGATCGCGGCGATCTCCTTCTCCTGGCACCAGTAGCAGTTCTCGAACCGCACGCCGGGGGCGTTGCCGCCGGCATAGCCGCCCCACGCGCCCTCAGCCCGGCAGCGTTCCATCTGCCCGGTGCGGACGATGACGAAATCGCCGCGGCGGATGGCCACGCCCTGCGCGGCGGCCGTCGCATCCAGCTCGGCGTTGGAGATGCCGTAGCCGTCGGGCAGCCAGTCCACCCCCTTGAAGCGCGCTACGTCCAGCAGCACGCCACGGCCGACCATCTTGGCGCGGGCGTGCTCGATGCCCAGGACGTGGACACCGCCGCTGTCCACGCGGCGGGCGTCGTGGCCGTTGTACATCTTGTCGCCCAGGAAGATGTGGCCAAGGCTGTCCCAATGCGTCGCGGCCTGCACGGGCATGTTCAGCGCGTCGTCGGAGTAGCGCAGCGTCTGGCCGCCCTGGTCGAACCGCCCGGCCACCGCGTCCGTCCCCGTGGCCAGCATGGTATGGATGGGGTTCCAGCGCCCGCCAAATAGGCCGCTTTGCGGGCCTTGGTTGTTCAGCGGAATGCCCATCGCGAACACCGCCCCCCGATGCACCAGCTTGGCGGCGGCCACCACGTCCTCGGGCCGGATATGGTTGAGGGTGCCGACCTGGTCGTCCTCGCCCCAGCGGCCCCAGTTGCTGAGGATGTCCGCGGCCGCGTGGACCGCGGGCAGGCCTTCCTTGATGTCCATTCCGTTCCTCCCGGCACCGGGTCGTGCGCCCCGATGAGGGGCGCCCCGCTAATGAGCGAGTGTTCAATAGCGGGGCTGGATGGTCAAGTGGACGTGGAGGACATAATTCCTACGGTGCGAAGGTTTGTGAACCGGGACGGAGGAGCCTTACACGCCCGGGAAGTTGAGTTCGATCGTGACGCCGTTCGGGTCTTCGAGGAACACCTGCTCCAGGTTCATCGCCGGCACCGTCCGGTCACGGTACGGGATGCCGACGCCGCGGAACTTCGCCCGCATCGCCTCCACGTCGCTGCCGACGAAAGCGATGTGGTCGATGGCGCCGGTCCCGGTGTCGGCGCCAGCCTTGTCGCCCAGGTAGTCCTGCAGGCCGCTCGGGTCGTTCGGATCGATGCCGACCACGTGCACGACGGCGATGCCGCCGTGGTACAGCCACACGCCGGGGAAGGGAAATTTGGGGCGCGGCCCCACCTCCAGTCCCAGCACCTCGGTATAGAAGCGCTGGGTTTCCGCGAGGTGCGTGGTGCGTATCGAGTAGTGGTCCAGGCGATTGAGCGGCATGGTGGAACGTCTCCCTTGGCGTTAGGGCGACCGCATAGGACGCGGGGGTTGCACTGACTCCCTACTCCCTCCGGGAAAGGGCTAGGGTGAGGGAGGCCGCACATGCCAAAACCGGCATGCTTGGGAGCGGATCGCGTCCTCAAGCGGGCGGATCTGGCCCTTGCCGCCTCCCTCACCCCGGCCCTCTCCCGGAGGGAGAGGGAGCAGCAGGCAGTGTCCTTACGCTATATGCGATCGTCCTGCATCGACGCAGAGCGTGCCGGGGCGCGCGCAGTTGTCAAGCTTGACGTGCCGGACCGCAGGGCCATCCATAGCGCGAGGAAGGGGTAATGCCATGAAAGCGAGCGCATTCGACTACGTCCGCGCGACGTCCGTGGCGGACGCCTTGGCGCTGCTGACCCGGCACGGCGACGGCGCCAAGCTCATCGCCGGCGGTCAGAGCCTACTGCCGGCGCTGAACCTGCGGCTGTCCGCCCCCGCGATCCTCATCGACATCGCCCGCCTGCCGGAACTGGGGGGCGTGTCCGTCACCGCCACCCATCTCCGCATCGGCGCCGGCTGCACCCATGCCGCGTTGCTTGTTGATCCGCTGATCGCCGCCCATGCGCCGCTGATCCCGCGCGCGCTGGCGCATGTCGCGCACCCGGCGATCCGCACCAGGGGCACCATCGGCGGCAGCCTGGCCAACGCCGACCCGGCTGCCGAACTGCCCGCCTGCGCGTTGGCGCTCAATGCGGCGATGGTGCTGCAAGGCCCGGATGGGACCCGCACCGTTGCCGTGGACGCGTTCTTCACCGGGCTGTTCGAGACGGCGCTGGCGCCCTGTGAACTCCTGATCGCGGTCGAAATCCCGTTGCAGCAAGGGGCGCAATGGGGCTTTGCCGAGCTGGCCCGGCGCTCCGGCGATTACGCAATGGTGGGGCTGGCAGCGCATGGCGTCCCCGGGGCGCCGCGGCTGGCCTTCTTCTCCGTGGGCGCCACCGCGATCCTGGCCCGGCACGCCGCGGCGGCCCTGGCGCCCGGCGTGACGCCGGCGACCCTCGACGCTGCCGCCCTCGCCCTTGCCGCCGACCTGCCGGAGCATTCCGACCTCCAGGCTTCGGCCGCAACGCGCCTGCACCTGGCGCGGGTGCTGCTGCGCCGGGTCATGGGGGCATGGGCCGCGCCGATGCGGGAGGCGGCATGACAGCGATCACCCTTCATGTGAATGGGGAGGCGGTGGCGGCCGAGGTGCCCGCCCGGCTCCACCTCGCCGACTTCCTGCGCGACCACCTTGGGCTGACGGGGACGCATCTGGGCTGCGAGCACGGCGTGTGCGGCGCCTGCACGGTGCGGCTGGACGGCGGGATCGTGCGCGCCTGCCTGGTGCTGGCGGTGCAGGCCGATGGCGCCGCCGTCGAAACGATCGAGGGGCTGTCCGACACGGGGGAGATCGCCGACCTGCAAGACGCCTTTGCCGCTCGCAACGCGCTGCAATGCGGGTATTGCACGCCGGGGATGCTGATCGCGGCGCAGGATCTGCTGCTGCGGGCCGCGGAGGCGCCGCCCGACCGCGCCGCCATCCGCGAGCACCTCTCAGGCAACTATTGCCGTTGCACCGGCTACGAGGCCATCGTGGACGCGGTGGAAGCGACGCTGCGGGGCCGCCATGGACTTTGAGGACCCGGGGCGGCCGAACCGCCACATTGGCCGCGCCCTGCCGCGTCCCGGCCTGCGCCGGCTGACCCAGGGCCGGGGCGCCTACGTCAGCGACCTGGCGCTGCCGCGCATGGCGCATGCGGCCTTCCTGCGCTCCCCGTATGCCCATGCCGTCATCACGGGCATCGACTTGGCCGCCGCCCGTGCGATGCCGGGCGTGCTTGCGGTGCTGGACGGCCCGGCGATGGCGCCGCTGTGCTCGCCCTGGGTCGGCGTGCTGACCCATATGCAGGGGCTGAAGTCCGCGCCGCAGCACCCCCTGGCGGTCGGGCGCGTGCGCTGGCAGGGCGAGCCGGTCGCCATGGTGGTCGCCGCCACCCGCGCGCAGGCGGAGGACGCCGCCGAGCGGATCGAGGTGGAGTACGACCCGCTGCCGCCCGTGGTGGACGTGGCCGCCGCGCTGGCGCCGGGAACCCCCGCCATCCACCCGGAGCTGGGCGACAACCTGGCCTTCGAGCGGCGCATCGAGGCCGGCGGCGTGGACGCGGCGCTCGCGGCGGCGGACCACGTGGTGGAGGCGAGCTTCGGCTTCGCCCGCCATACCGGGGTGACCCTGGAGACCCGCGCGGTCGTGGCCGACTGGAACGAGGGCGAGGAACGGCTGACGGTCCACCAGGGCACCCAGGTGCCCCACATGATGCAGGCCGTGTACGCCAGGCACCTGGGGCTGGAGGAGCACCAGGTGCGCGTTGTCTGCCACGATGTGGGCGGCTCGTTCGGCATCAAGATCCATGTGTACGGCGACGAGATGGCGACGGCGGTTGCGAGCCGGATGCTGCGCCGCCCTGTCCGCTTCTTGGCCGACCGGCTGGAGAGCTTCGTCACTGACATCCACGCCCGCGACCACGTGGTGCATGCCCGCATGGCGGTGACGGCTGCGGGCGACATCACCGCCTTCACCGTTGACGACGTGACCGGCATCGGGCCGTACTCCGCCTATCCCCGCACCTCGGCTGTGGAGGCCAACCAGGTCATCAACCTGGTCGGCGGCCCCTACGCCTGCCCGAACTACCGCGCCCGCACCCGGGTAGTGTTCCAAAACAAGGCGATGATGTCGCAGTACCGCGCCGTAGGGCACCCCATCGCCACGGCGGTCACCGAGGCGCTGGTTGACCTCGCGGCACGGCGCATCGGCATGGACCCGGTGGCGCTGCGCCGCCGCAACCTGATCCGCGACGACGCCTACCCCTGCCAGTCCGCCAGCGGGATGCGCTTCGAGGGCCTGTCGCACCACGCGGCGCTCGACCGCTTGGTGGCGCTGATGGACTACGACGCGCTGCGGGCCGACCAGGCGGCGGCGCGCGCCCGGGGCGTGCATCGCGGGATCGGCCTGGCGTCGTTCATCGAGCTGACCAACCCTGGCCCGGCCTTCTACGGCGTCGGCGGCGCCCGCATCTCGGCGCAGGACGGGGCGACGGTGCGGCTGGACGCGGGCGGCGGCATCACCGTGCAGGCCAGCGTGACGGAGCAGGGCCAGGGGACCGGGGCGATCCTGGCGCAGGTCGTCGCCGAAGCGATGGGCGTGGCGCCGGAGCGGGTGCGCGTGCAGCTCGGCGACACGGATATGACGCCCTATGGCGGGGGCACCTGGGCGTCGCGCGGCGCCGGGGTGGGCGGCGAGGCGGCGTGGCAGGCAGGGTGGGCGTTGCGGGGCCAGGTGCTGGCGCTGGCGGGCAGCATCCTGCAGGCCCGGCCCGGCGACCTCGACATCGCGGACGGCGCCGTGGTGGATGCGGCGGGCCGGGCCGTGCGGATCGAGCTGCCGGACCTGGCGCGCATCGCCTATTTCCGGCCCGACACCCTGCCGCGCGACGTGCAGCCCGAGCTGGTGGCCACCCGCCATTATGTCCCGCGCGATTACCCCTTTGCCTTCACCAACGGCGTGCAGGCGTCGTGGCTGGAGGTGGACACGCAGACGGGGTTCGTCACGCTGTTGAAGCACTGGGTGGTCGAGGATTGCGGCACGGTGCTGAACCCGCTGCTGGTGGACGAGCAAATCCGCGGCGGCGTGGTGCAGGGCCTGGGCGCTGCGCTGTTCGAGCAATGCGAGTACGACGACCAGGGGCAGATGTTGAACGCCTCCATGGCTGATTATTTGGTGCCGATGGCGGGCGAAATGCCGGACATCGTGATCGGCCACGTTTGCACGCCCACGGCGGAAAGCGCCATTGGGGCCAAGGGCGCGGGGGAGGCGGGCACGGCGGGAGCGGCAGCTTGCGTGCTGAACGCGGTGAACGACGCGCTGGCGCCTCTGGGGGCTGTGCTGACCTCGGTGCCGTTGACGCCGGAGCGGGTGTTGCGGGCCTTGGGCGTCGGCTGACCAGGGCAGTCGCAGGTGGCGCAAGACCGCTGCCTGCTGCTCCCTCTCCCTCCGGGAGAGGGCCGGGGTGAGGGAAGCCGCAAGCGCCAAGCCCGGCGTGTTTAGGCACGGATTTTGTGCTTGGATCGGGCAAGTTCAGCCCTTGCCGCCTCCCTCACCCCGGCCCTCTCCCGGAGGGAGAGGGAGCAGCAAGCAGCGTCCTTGCCATAGGCATTGCCCTGGTGGGCTGACGCGACCGCCTAGCCACGTGGCCCGGGTTTGGGCCATACTCCTTATCAATCGATCAGCGGCAAACGCGGGCGTGGGGGGAACGGCAGTGGCACAGGCATTTGGGCGCAGACTCGTGCTGGGAACCGCGGCGGCGCTCGCCTTGCCGGCGGTCGGTCGGGCGCAGGACAGCACCATCAAGATCGGCTTCCCCGTGCCGCTCACCGGCCCCTACGCCGCCGAGGCGCAGGACCAAGTGCGTTGCGCGCAACTCGCGGTCGCCGAGTTCAACGAGGCCGGCGGCCTGGCCGGCCAAAGGGCCGAGCTGCTGGTGCGCGACGACAAGCTCGACCCCGGCGAGGCTGCCACCCGCACCCTGGAGCTGATCGAGAAGGACGGCGTGCGGCTGATCGTCGGCAGCCTGTCCGCGTCCGTGCAGCTCGCCGTCAACAACGTCACGCGCGAGCGCAAGGTGCTGTATAACTCGATCAGCCAGTCGGACCAGATCGCGGCGCTGCCGGACTGGAGCCGCTACACCTTCCATGAAGGGTTGACGCCGCACCTCACCGCGGGCGCCGTGGGCCGCTACGCCTTCGGCAAGTACGGCAAGCGCGTCGTGTTCCTCAGCGCCGACTACGCCTATGGGCGCGAGATGGTGGACGGCTTCAAGGCGGCCGGGGCACCGATGGGCATCGAGGTCCTGGCGGAACTGCGGCATCCGCTGGGCGCCACCGACTTCTCCACGCTGCTGCCGCGCATCCAGGCGCTGAAGCCCGACATCCTATGCCTGTGCAACTTCGGCCGCGACCAGCAGATCGCCATCCGCCAGGCCAATGATTTCGGCCTGAAGCGCACGACGCGGATCGTGGCGCCCATCCTGCTCTACACCGCCCGCGTCGCCGTGGGTCCCGGGGCGTTCAGCGGCGTGGTGGGCGGGGCTTCGTACTACTGGGGCGTGGAAGCCAGCATCCCAAGCGCCAAGGCGTTCAACGACCGCTACCGCAAGACGTACGACAACAAGGTGCCGTCCGACTACGGCGCGCTGGGCTATGGCGGCGTGCGGAGCGTGCTGATGGCGGCGCGGCAGGCGGGGAGCGCGGACCCGGAGGCGGTGGTCGAGGCGCTGTCGGGGCTGCAATACGACATCTACAAGGGGCCGGAGCACATCCGCCCCTGCGACCACCAGGCCGTGCAGTCGGTGTTCGTCGTCGAGAGTAAGGACAAGGGCGCAAACCCCTACGACGTGTTCGATATCGTCCATGCCGACGAGGCGAACGAAGCCGACCTGAAGCCCTGCGCCGAAGAAGGCCACGTGTAGGGCCGCCCGCCATGGACGGCATCACGCCCGACCTGCTGGTGCTGCAGCTTTTCGCCGGGCTGGCGCTGGGGGCGATCTATGTGCTGGTGGCGCTCGGCATGTCGCTGCTGTTCGGCATGCTGACCGTGGTGAACTTCGCCCATGGGGCATTCTACATGCTGGGCGCCTTTGCCGGGGTGGCGCTGCTGGGCCTGGGCGTGGGGTTCTGGCCCTGCCTGCTGCTGGTGCCGCTGCTGGTTGGTGCGCTCGGGCTGCTGGTGGAGCGCTTCCTGATCCGGCCCCTGTATGGCCGCGGCATCGACTACCCGCTGCTGCTGACCTTCGGCCTGTCGTACTTGCTGGTGGAGGGCGTGCGGGTGATCGCCGGGCCGCAGGACCTGCCGTTCGACATGCCGGATGCGCTGGTGGGCGCCACCGACATCGGCGTGGGCTACTTCCCGACCTACCGCCTGTTCGTCATCGGCGTCACCGCGCTAGTGCTCGTGCTGCTGTGGCTGTTCCTGGAGCGGACGCCGTATGGCCTGATCATCCGGGCGGGAGCGCGCGACCCGCAGATCGTGCGCATCCTGGGGATCGACGTGGGCCGGGTGTGGCTGCTGGTGTTCGGGATCGGCACCGGGCTGGCCGGGCTGGCCGGGCTGCTAGCGGCGCCGCTGCAGGGGGCCAGTCCCGAGATGGGCAACAGCGTGCTGGCCATCGCGTTCGTCGTGACAGTGGTGGGCGGCATGGGGTCGCTGCTGGGCGCGGTGCTGGCGGGGCTGCTGGTGGGCGTTGTCGTGAGCATGGTGTCGCTGCTGGCGCCCGAGATGGCACAGGTGTCGATCTTCGTGCTGATGGCCGTCGTGCTGATCGTTCGGCCGCAGGGCTTCTTCGGCCGCGCCGGGCTGATGAGCTGATGGACGCAGCCGCCCCGCTGGTCGCCCGGCCCCGGCGCGACTGGCTCCTGCTCGCGACCCGGCACCGCGTGCTGCTGGCCGCCCTGTTCCTGCTGCTGTTCCCGCTGCTGATGCCGTTCAAGGCGCTTGCGGTGAACATCCTGATCTACGGGCTGTTCGCGCTCGGTTTCAACATGCTCTACGGCTATGGCGGGCTGCTGTCGTTTGGGCATTCGGCGCTGTTCGGCGCGGGGGCATACGCGTGCGGCATCGCCATGACGCGCTGGGGCGTGCCGTGGTGGCTGGGGGTGGCGGGCGCGGTCTTGGCCGGGATGGCGATGGCGGCGGCGATGGGGGCGCTCGCGGTGCGGACGCGGGGCATCTACTTTGCCATGGTCACGCTCGCGCTGTCGCAGTGCGTGTACTACGTGGCGTTGCAGGCCAATGACTGGACCGGCGGCGAGAACGGGCTGCGCGGCGTGCGGCTGACGGCAATTGGGCCGCTCGACTTCGTTGATCCCACCACGCGCTGCTACATCGTGGCGGTGGTCGTGATCGTGGCGCTGTTCGCCCTGTCGCGCATCCTGGCGTCGCCGTTCGGGGCGGTGCTGGAGGCGGTGCGGGAGAACGAGGCCCGCGCCCGCGCCTGCGGCTTCGACGTGCGGGCGACGCGGTTCCTGGCGTTCACCTTGTCCGGGGCGTTCTGCGGGTTGGCAGGGGCGTTGCAGGCGCTGCACCTGGGGATCGTGCCGCTGGAGACGCTGAGCTATCAAACATCGGGCCAGGCGGTGATGATGGCGCTGCTGGGCGGCATGGGTACGTTCTTCGGCCCCTTCGTCGGCGCCGCCGTGTTCCTGCTGCTGGAGAACCTGGTCTCGCTCTACACCGTGCACTGGCAGTTGATCGTGGGCGCCGCCTACATCGCCTGCGTGCTGTTCTTCCCGGCCGGGATCTGGGGCGCCCTCCTGGCCCGGCTGGCGACGCGCCGGGCATGAGCAGCGTCGTGAGCGACGTTATGAGCGACGTTATCCTGGACGCCCGCGACGTAGGCGTGAGCTTCGGCCGGTTCGTGG
>CAXTFY010000023.1:0-4637 GCA_964243265.1 uncultured Acetobacteraceae bacterium
CCACGGCGACCGCGTGACCCGGCTGCCCCCCGGCTTCCGCGTCGTCGCCAGCAGCCCCGGCGCGCCGTTCGCGGTGATCGCCGACGACGCCCGCCGCTACTACGGCACGATGTTCCACCCCGAGGTCGTGCACACCCCGCACGGCCGGCAGTTGCTGCACAACTTCACCCACCGCGTGGCCGGGCTGCAGGGCGGCTGGAGCATGGCCGGGTTCCGCGCCGCCCAGGTCGAGCGTGTCCGCCAGCAGGTCGGCGGTGGCCGGGTGATCTGCGGCCTGTCGGGCGGGGTGGACAGCTCGGTTGCGGCGGCGCTGATCCATGAGGCCATCGGCGACCAGCTCACCTGCATCTTCGTCGATAGCGGCCTGCTGCGGCTGGGGGAGGCGGAGGAGGTCGTCCGCACCTTCCGCGACCGGTTCCAAATCCGGCTGGTGCACCGCGACGCCGGCGAGTTGTTCCTGTCGCAACTGGATGGGGTCACCGACCCCGAACTGAAGCGCAAAGCCATTGGCCGCGTATTCATCGAGGTGTTCGAGGAGGAGGCGGCCCGGGTCGGCGGCGCGGACTTCCTGGCGCAGGGCACGCTGTACCCCGACGTGATCGAGAGCGTCAGCGCGCATGGCGGCCCCAGCGTCACCATCAAGTCGCACCACAACGTGGGCGGCCTGCCGGCGCACATGCGGATGCAGCTCGTGGAGCCGCTGCGCGACCTGTTCAAGGACGAGGCGCGGGTGCTCGGCCGCGAGCTGGGCGTGCCGGAGCACATCGTCGGCCGCCACCCGTTCCCGGGGCCGGGCCTGGCGATCCGCATCCCCGGCGCGGTGACGCGGGAGCGGCTGGACATCCTGCGCCGGGCGGACGCGATCTTCCTGGAGGAGATACGCTCGGCCGGGTTGTATGACGCGATCTGGCAGGCGTTCGCGGTGCTGCTGCCAGTGCGGACCGTGGGGGTGATGGGCGACGGGCGCACCTACGACAATGCGTGCGCGCTGCGGGCCGTGACCAGCGTGGATGGCATGACGGCGGAGGTCTATCCGTTCACCATGGCGTTCCTGGCCGGGGTGGCGACACGCATCGTGAACGAGGTGCGGGGGATCAACCGGGTGACCTACGACATCACCAGCAAGCCGCCGGGGACGATCGAGTGGGAATGACGCCAACCTTCTTTGAACCGGATCACTGAAGGCATGCCGTCATTGCGAGCCGCGCTTGCGGCGTGGCAATCCAGGTGGGCAAGCGCAGTCCGTGCGATACTGGACTGCCACGCCAAAGCCGGCTCGCAATGACACTGTGAGCGTCGGCCGGAAGCGGTCGAAGTTGAACGCAGCTTGCATCAGTAACCGTTTCAGCATCGCAAATCCCGTCGCCTGTGGCACTGTTCGTCTGCACCGAACAGGACCACCCCCGATGCCCCGTAAGACCGGCCGCCAGTTCTTCGCCAACCCCGGCCCGACCAACATGCCCGACAGCGTCCTGCGCGCCATGGACCGCCCCACCATCGACTTCAACGACCCCGAGTTCACCGCCGTCTTCGACGCCGGCGTGGCCGGCCTGAAGCGCGTGCTGCGAACCGCAGGCGAGGTCTTCCTCTACACCGCCTCTGGCCACGGCGCCTGGGAGGCGACCCTGGTCAACCTGCTTTCCCCCGGGGACGCCGTGCTGATCATCGAGACCGGCTGGTTCAGCGGAGGATGGCACGAGATGGCCGGCAAGCTCGGCCTGCACGTGCAAACCGTCTCGGCCGATTGGCGACGCGGTGCCGACATGGCCGCGGTTCAGGCGGCGCTGCAGGCCGATGCCAGCCACAGCATCAAGGCCGTCCTCGCCGTGCACAACGAGACGGCCACCGGCCTGGCCCTGCCGCTGCCCGGCCTGCGCGCGGCGATGGACGCCGCCGGGCATCCGGCGCTGCTGCTGGTGGACACCATCAGCTCGCTCGGCTCCCTGGAGTTCCGCATGGACGACTGGGGCATCGACGCCGTGGTCGGCGGCAGCCAGAAGGGGCTGATGCTGCCCACCGGCTTCAGCTTCACCGCCGTGTCCGCTAAGGCCATGCAGGCGCACGCCACCGCCGGGCTAGCCCGCCACTACTTCGACTGGAGCGTCATGCTGCGCCGCCCGCAGCGCAGCTTCGTCGGCACCGTCCCGGTCAGCCTGTTCTACGGCCTGCAGGAAAGCCTGCGCCTGATCGAGCTGGAGGGCCTGGACCAGGTGATCGCCCGGCATCACCGCCTGGCCGAGGCCGCCCGCCGCGCCGTCCGCACCTGGTCCGGCAACAGCGGCCCGCAACTGTATTGCCTCGACCCGGCGCGGCTGTCGGACAGTGTCACCTCCGTACTGATGCCGTCCGGGCACGACGCCGAGGCAGTGCGGCGGACGGCGCTGGACCGCTTCAACGTCTCGCTCGGCGGCGGCCTGGGCAAGCTGCACGGCCAGGTGTTCCGCATCGGCCACCTGGGCGACCTGAACGAGCCGATGGTGCTGGGCACCCTGGGCGCGGTGGAGATGAGCCTGCGGCTGAACGGCGTCCCCCATGGCCGCGGCGGGGTGGACGCCGCAATGGACTGGCTTGCCGCGGCCTAGCGCAAGGCGCTGCCTGCTCCCTCTCCCCGCTTCGGGAGAGGGCCGGGGTGAGGGGGCCTTGCAGCGCAGTCCCCTCGGCCCGTGCAGCCCGGTCTAGACGGCGCTGGCGGCTTCCGGCCGGCGCAAGCGAGCAAGACTCCCTCACCCCAGCCCTCTCCCAGAGGGAGAGGGAGCAGCAGTCAGCGGCCGCGCGCCAGGTACGCCGCCCGCATCGGCTTCAGCACGGCGATTGCCAGAACCGCCGTCAGCAGGTCCGCGCCGATGGCCAGGCTGAACACCGGCGTCCAGCTCCCGGCGCCCTCGTGTAGCATCGACGCCAGCGGCCCGCCGAAGATCGCCCCGATGCCCTGGGCGATATACAGGCAGCCGTAGTTCCGCGTGGCGTGCTTGGCGCCAAACGTGTCCGTCAGCGTCGAGGGGAACAGCGAGAAGATCTCCCCCCACCCGAAGAACACCACGCCCGACATCAGCACGAACAGCAGCGGGTCGCTGATCGTGAGCAGCCAGACCGCCATCGCCAGGCCCTCCAGCCCAAAGGCCAGGAACATGGTGTTCTCGCGCCCGATGCGGTCCGACACCCAGCCGAAGAACGGCCGGGTCAGGCCGTTGCAGAACCGGTCCACCGTCAGCGCCAGCGGCACCGCGGCCAGGCCGAACACCAGCAGCTTGGTGATGCCGAAGTCCCCGGCGAACGCGCTGAGCTGCGACGTGACCATCAGCCCGGAGGTGGACATCATCGACATCATGGCGAACATCAGCCAGAACACCGGGCTGCGCAGCATGTCGCCCGTCTCGGCATCCGGGGCGCTGGACGCCGCCCGCGACCGCGCCACCAGCGCCGCCGGCGGGGAGCGCAGCCCCAGCGCCGCCAGCACGCCGATGACGCCGAGGATCAGCCCGAACCGGATCAGCGTCGCCGGGTAGCCATCGGCGGCCAGGCTGTTGGAGATCGGGAACGTCGTCAGGATCGCCCCCATGCCATAGCCGGCCGCCACCACCCCGGCGGCGAACCCGCGCCGGTCCGGGAACCAGCCGACCATCTGCCCGACCACGCCGACGTACACGATGCCGGTGCCCAGCCCGCCCAGCAACCCATACGTCAGGTAAAGCCCGGACAGCGACCCCGCATAGCCCGCCAGCACCCAGCTCAACCCCGTCAGCCCCGCGCCGAACGAAATCAGCAGGCGCGGCCCGAACCGCTCCACCAGCCAGCCCTGGAAGGGGCTGAAGAAGGTCTGCAGCACGATCAGGATGCTGAACGTCACCTGCACCCCCGCTGCGGGGGCGCCGAGCGCGGCGCCGATCGGCTTGGTGAACAGCGTCCACACATACTGCGGGCTGGAGATCGCCATCATGCACACCAGGCCCAGCAGCAGTTGCACCCATCGCGTGCTGGCGATGGGCAGGGCGTCGGCGGGTCGGGTGGTTGCGCTCATCATGGCTCCGGGCGTTTCCCCTTGGGCCTGCAATCCCCAGGCCACGCCGCCGCCTTGCTGGCCCGGCCGCGGCAGCCTAGCGTCCGGCCGCCATCAGGGAGCCTGCGATGATCGAGCTGCACACCTACAACACGCCGAACGGCCGCAAGATCAGCGTGGCGCTGGAGGAGATGGGGCTGCCCTACAAGGTCAAGGTTGTGGACATCACCAAGGACCAGCAGTTCGCCCCGGCCTTCCTCGCCATCAGCCCCAACAACAAAATCCCCGCCATCATCGACCCCGAAGGCCCCGGCGGCGGCCCGATCTCGATCTTCGAGTCCGGCGCCATCCTGCTGTACCTCGGCGAGAAGACCGGCCAGTTCCTGCCCGCGGACCTGCGCGGCCGGGTGCCGGTGCTGGAATGGCTGATGTGGCAGATGGGCGGGTTCGGGCCGATGCCGGGGCAGGTGCACCACTTCCTGACGGTGAACGGCGACGACCAGCGCTATGGCCTGGAGCGCTACATGAAGGAGACCCGGCGGCTGTACGGCGTGCTGGACCGCCGCCTGGCTGAGACCGAGTTCGTCGCCGGGCCGCTGTCGGTGGCCGACTTCGCCATCCTCGGCTGGGCCTGGCGGCA
>CAXTFY010000023.1:4737-21798 GCA_964243265.1 uncultured Acetobacteraceae bacterium
AGCAAACGTCGTGTACGACCCCGGCGGAGGGGTGGCCGAGTGGCTGAAGGCGGCGGTTTGCTAAACCGTTATAGGGCGTCAAGCCCTATCGTGAGTTCGAATCTCATCCCCTCCGCCAATTCTCTCTGCCTCGGCTTCCCAAACCGCCATCTCGGCCCATGTCCACCGTCGAGCGGCGGCGTGCGCGGGCGCACGGTTTTGTCATCTCGCATCATGCCGGCGTGTCTCCCAAGCTGACACGGAATGGCCTAAGCCTTGTCGGCGTTCATTCCGCCTTTGGCGCGCCGGGCTGGGTGCAGCTTGGGCCGAAATCCATGTAAGGGAGGGGCGTCTGGCCTCGAAGCTACCAATGATTCTCTTGGTTGATGACGACGAGACCGTGCGCGAGACGTCGGCTGACATGCTGCAGGAGTTGGGCTACATCGTCATGCAGGCTGCCAGCGGACCGCAGGCGCTCGACATGCTCGACGCCAATCCCGGCCTCGCCGTCATGGTCACCGACATCCGAATGCCCGGCATGTCTGGCCTTGAGCTGTCCGATGTCGCTGCCGACCGCTATGCCGAACTCAAGATTATCCTGATCTCCGGCTACTTCCTGCCACAGGTGATCAACCGCCGCTTCCTGCAAAAGCCGTTCCGTACCCACGACCTGGACGAGGCCATCCGGGCGGAGCTGACCGCGTAGCAGCGGCCGCATACGGGCGTACGTCGTAACACTTTAAGAAACCAGGTCGTTCACCCTCCGTTGCTGTCCCGCCTCTGAAGGATGGACAGCCCGTGCAAGCAAGCCCCGTCAAGATGCCTGCCCCCCAGATTGCTGCGCCGGTCATCGCCATCCCGGTGCGGAACGAGGAGGGACTGATCGGGGCCTGCCTGACCGCCATCGGCCAGCAATCTGCCGTCCCGCGCCCCCATGTCATGCTGCTGCTTAACAACACGACCGACCGTACGGCATGGGTGGCGCGTGAGGTTGCCGCTGGCCTGCCCCTGACTCTCACGATCCTGGAACATGACTTCCCGCCGGCCGAGCAGACCGCCGGACACGCGCGGCGCCTCGTCATGCAACAGGCAGCCGACCACGTCCGCCCCGGCGGCGTGCTGCTGTGCACCGACGCCGACGGCCGGGTGGCGCCCGACTGGCTGGCGGCCAACCTGTTCCATGTCCGCCACGGCGCTGATGCCGTGGCTGGCCGGGTGCTGCTGGATGCCGCCGACGCCGCGGCCATCCCCGTGGCCTTGCACGAGGCCGATGCGCGGGAGGTCGCTTATGCCACCATCCTCGACGAGATCGCCTGCTTGCTGGACCCTGATCCTGCCGACCCCTGGCCGCGCCACACCGAGCACTCCGGCGCGAGTATCTGCGTCACGCTCGACGCCTACCATCATTGCAGCGGCATTCCGGCGGTCAGCCTGGGCGAGGACCGGGCCTTCTTCGCGGCCCTGCGCGGGATCGACGCCCGCATCCGCCATGCGCCGGAGGTGATAGTGACGGTGTCTGGCCGGGTTGTCGGGCGGGCTCGCGGCGGCATGGCGGACACGATCCGGCGCCGCCTGACCGCGCCGGACCTGTTCATCGACGATGCGCTAGAGCCGGCGTTGGACCGGCTCAGGCGGCTGCGGCTACGCCAGCGGTTGCGCCGCGCGCAGGTCGAGGGCGGCCTGGTGCCAGGGATTGCCGCGGAGCTTTGCTGGCCGGTGCGCCGCATCGAGGCTGCCTTGGCCCTGCCGAGTTTCGGCGCCGCCTGGGCGGTCTTGGAGGAGACCTGCACCGTCCTAGCGCCCCGGCCGGTTCCGACGGACGCGCTGGAGGCCGAGATGGCGTTTGCTGTCCGCCTACGTGATGGCCTGCTGCGGGCGGCCCGGCCAGGCGAGGTGCTGGAGGCAGCCGACTAGCTGCGGTTCGCAATCGCCTGCACCTCGAGGTAGGTCTCGAACGGCTGCTCGAACACCGCCAGCAAGTGCCGGGGCAGGGAGAAGCCGGCAGGGTCATCGGTGATCAGCCCGCCATACTGCGATTGATGGGCCAGGATTGCCTGGGTCTTCAGGGGCATCGTCTCCTGGATGCCCAGGCGCACGCCAGACGGCGGCGGCCCCGGCAACGCGCGGTCGGCAGGCAAGGTCCACCCCCACACCGGATACGCCCAGTGCCGGAGGCCGAGACGTTGCGCCGCCTCCGCCGCCATCAGGTGCGCAGCCTCATGGTCGCAGTGCGGGTCGTGCTGCCAGGGCGCCAGGATGGTCCCAATCCCCTGCGCCCGGCACAGGGCGCACAGGGCGTCCACGGCGTCGTCGAAGGCTGGCCCGGCAGTTGGCGCCGCGGTGTCCCGCAACCCGGCAAATCCGATGCAGCCGGCGGGCAGGCCGAGCACGGCGACCGCCGCCCGCGCCTCCGCCTCCCGCACCGCCTTGAGCCGCGGGGCGGGGTAGCTGGCCGAATTGGGATGCGACCCGGTGCTATCGGTTAGGATCAGGACGTAGGGCGGATTGCCCTGCGCGCTCAGCAGGTGGATCAGCCCGCCGCACCCCAGGCTCTCGTCGTCCGCGTGCGGCGCCAGGATCAGTATGCGGCGGCCCTGGGCGATGCTGTCCGGGGTTCCCTGCGGCAGCGCCTGCATGGCGCGCAGCATCGCGCCGGCCGTGGGCAGGGCCGCATCCGCGGTCACGCCTGCAACAGGCGGTGCTGCGCGGCCTCGGTCAGAACGGCATCCGGCGCTGGCTGACGCAGGTACACCGACAGATCGCGCGTCAGCCGTTCCAGCAGGGTGCCCACGACGAAGGTGCCCAGGCCGATGGACCGTTGGGCCAGTTGAAGGGCCTCCAGGCAGCACTGCTCGACGGCGATGCGGGCCAGGTTCACGTAGGCCACCTGGTCGGCGACCGCAGCGGTTCCCGCCTCTGCGCAACGCGCCGCCGAGCCTGTCCACAACGCCGCGCTCTCCTGCGCGATCAGCAGGCGGCCGAACCGTTCCTGCTGCAAAGGGCTGCCGTCATGCCCCTTGCTGCGAAGCTGCCGGCCGACCTCGGCCACCAGCGCATCCAGCCCGCCGAGCGTGACGGCGGAGGTGCGCCAGGCGCCGGTCGATAGCTGCGGCTCCCGCAGGTAGTCGCCGGGCTGGCCGATCAGGCTGCTGGCTGCGAGGCGAACGCCGTCGAACGCGACCCAACCGTTCACGCTGCCGCGCATGCCTTGCAGGGTGCCCCGGGCTGGCTGCACCTGCTCCGTGCCGTCCAATCGCAGCACGGCGATGCGGCTGCCCTCGGCGGTCTCCACGGTGACGACGGCCATGGCGACATGCCCGGCGCCGGAGCACGGACCCTTGCTGCCGCTAAGCCGGCCCGCGTGCGCGGACAGGCCGCCGCCGGGCGGATCGGTGACCCAAACGCCGAACAGCCGGCCGGCACGGGCATCCTGTGCGGCCGCCTCGGCCTGGTCAGGCGTCCCATAATCGACGACCAGCTTGAGGGCGTTGACATGCGCCTCATACAGCCGCCCCAGCGCCAGGTTGCCGCGGCCGATGGCACGGAGGATGGCGAGCAGCGCGTCCCCGCCATCAGGCTCCGTGCCGGCGCCCCAGCCGCCCATGCCGTACGGCAGCGGCGCCGCGAGAAGCCTCAGGTCACGCAGCAACGCCAGATCGGTCTCGGGAAACTGGCCCTCCCGGTCGAGGACGGCGGCACGGGCCTGCATCAAGCCGGTTGTCGCCCCAAGCTGCGCGATGGCAGTGTCCCAAGGCCGGCTCGAACCCACCGCCAAGCGTTCTGACCTCATGATCCCGACGCGCGTCCGTCATTGCGAGCCGACTTCGGCGCGGCAACCCAGGAGCGGCCAGGACCGTAGGCACCATCCCTGGATAGCCAAACCGCAAGCGTGGCCCGCAACGACAGCGTAACCATCACCGGTCAAACCTTTCGACAGCCAGCACCAGCCGGTGAACCAGGCCCACCCGCGGCAGCCCGGCAGCCGCAATCCCGATGCTAATCTGCCGTCGCCCCCAGCTTGTCCGCCAGCGTCGGCAGCCGGGTGCTGCGCTTCGGCGCCAGCCAACGCTGCAGGCGATCCAGGTAAAGATAGACCACCGGCGTCGTATAGAGCGTCAGCACCTGGCTCAGGATCAGCCCGCCGACCATGGCGAACCCGAGCGGCTTGCGCAACTCCGACCCGGCGCCCTCCGCCACCATCAGCGGCAGGCCGCTCAGCAGCGCCGCCATGGTGGTCATCAGGATCGGCCGGAACCGCAGCAGGCACGCCTGGCGTATGGCATCGAACGCCGTGGCGCCATGCTGCCGCTCGGCGCTGATGGCGAAATCGACCATCATGATGCCGTTCTTCTTCACGATGCCGATCAGCAGGATCACGCCGATCAAGGCGATCACCGATAGCTCATACCCGTTGGCCATCAGCATCAGCAACGCCCCCACGCCGGCCGAGGGCAGGGTGGACAGGATGGTGATGGGCAGGATGAAGCTCTCATACAGCACGCCCAGGATGATGTACACCGCGATCAGCGCCGCCGCGATCAAGTAGGGCTGCGTGCTCAGCGACGCCTGGAACGCCTGCGCGGTGCCCTGGAACGTGCCGAGCAGCGTCAGCGGGGTGCCCATGCCGTTCAATGCCGCGTTGATCGCATCGACCGCCTGGCCGAGCGCCGCCCCCTGCGCCAGGTTGAACGAGATCGTCACCGCGGGGAACTGCGTCTGGTGCGAGATCGACAGCGGCAGCACAGGGTGCGTGTCGGTCTTGACGAAGGTGGACAGCGGCACCGCCGTCCCCGTGCTGGACTTCACATACAGCTTGTCCAGCGTCGAGAGGTCGCCCTGCAGGTCCGGCGGCACCTCGAGGATCAGGTGATACGAGTTGAGCTGGGTGAAGTACTGGGTGATCTGCCGCTGCCCGAAGGCGTCATACAGCGTGTCGTCGATCTGCTGCGGCTGGATGCCGAAGCTGGCGGCACGGTCGCGGTCGATGGTCAGCGTCGCCGTGGTGCCGGACATCTGCTGGTCGGTCGCGAGGTCGCGCAGCATCGGCAGGCTGCGCAGCTTCTCCAGGATCTTCGGCGACCACTCATACAACTCGCCGAGGTCGGCGTCCTGCAGGGTATATTGATACTGCGTGCGCGCCAGCCGGCCGCCGATGTTGATGTCCTGCGCGGCCTGCATGAAGACATTCATGCCCTCGATCCCGGCCAGCTTGGGCCGCAGCCGGGCGATGATCTCGGGCGCCCGGTCGGACCGCTGGTCGAACGGCTTCAGCGTGATCCACACCCGCCCGTTGTTGCCGGTCTGCCCGCCCAGCCCGGCGCCGATGCTGGATGACACCGCCGCCACCGACGGGTCGGCCGAGATGATCGTCGCCGCAGCGATCTGGCGCCGGGCCATCTCGGTGAACGACACGTCCTGCCCGGCCTCGGTCAGCGCCACCAGCACGCCGGTATCCTGGTTCGGAAAGAAGCCCTTAGGGATTTGCGTGTACAGGTAGCCCGTGCAGGCCAGCGTGCCGAAGAACACCATCAAGGTGACGAACTGGAACCGCAGCGCGATGTCCAGCGTCCGCCGGTATCCGCCCAGCAGCGCCTCGAAGAACCGCTCGATGATGCGGTACAACAGCCCGTGCTGCGCCGTGTGGTGCTTGAGGAACCGGGCGCACATCATCGGCGTCAACGTCAGCGACACCACCGCCGACACCAGCACCGTCAGCGCCACCGTCATGGCGAACTCGCGGAACAGCCGCCCGACGATCCCGCCCATCAGCAGCAGCGGGATGAACACCGCCACCAGCGACAGGCTGATGGAGATGATGGTGAAGCCGATCTCCCCGGCGCCCTTCAGGGACGCCTCCATCGGGTTCATGCCGTCCTCGATGTGCCGGTAGATGTTCTCCAGCATGACGATGGCATCGTCCACGACGAAGCCCACGGCGATGGTCAGCGCCATCAGCGTCAGGTTGTTCAGGCTGAACCCGAACAGGTACATCAGCGCGAAGGTGCCAACCAGGGCCAGCGGCACCGTGACGCTGGGGATCACCGTCGCCCAGACGTTGCGCAGGAACAGGAAGATCACCAGCACCACCAGCGCGATGGACAGGAACAGCGTGAACTGCACCTCATGCAGCGAGGCGCGGATGGTCACGGTGCGATCAACGATGGTCTCGATCGACACCGAGGGCGGGATCGCGGCGCGCAGCTTCGGCAAGGAAGCCTTGATGCGGTCGACGGTATCGATGACGTTGGCGCCGGGCTGCTTGTAGATCAGCAGTTGGATGCCGCGGCGGCCGTTCTGCCAGCCCGCCAGCTTGGCGTTCTCCGGCCCATCGACGACCACGCCGATGTCGCGCACCCGCACCGCGGAGCCGTTGCGGTAGGCGAGCACGACGCCGCCGTAGTCCACCGAATGGGTCAACTGATCGTTGGCATAGATCGAGAACGAGCGCTGCGAGCCATCGACGCTGCCCTTGGGCGCATCGACCGTGGCCGTCACCAGGAGCTGGCGCACGTCCTCCAGCGTCATGCCCATGTTGGCCAGCCGGGCGGGATCGACCTGCACGCGGATCGAGCGTTTCTGCTCGCCGCCGATGGAGACCTGCGACACGCCGCCGATCTGCGAGATCTGCTGGCTCAGGATGTTGTCGGCGTAGTCATCGACCGCGATCAGCGGCATCGCCGGGGACTGCACGGCCAGGATCAGGATCGGGCTGTCGGCCGGGTTCACCTTGCGGAACTGCGGCGTGTTCGGCAGGTCCTTCGGCAACTGCCCGGCGGCGTTGTTGATCGCCGCCTGGATGTCCAGCGCGGCACCGTCGATGTTGCGGTCCAGGTCGAACTGCACCACCACCTGCGTCGATCCGCCGACGCTGACCGAGGTCATCTGCGACACGCCGGAAATCTGCGCGAAGTTGCGCTCCAACGGCTGGGCGACGGTGGAGGCCATGGTCTCCGGGCTGGCGCCGGGCAGCGCGGCGCTGACCTGGATGGTCGGGAACTCGACGCGGGGCAGCGGGGCGACCGGCAGCAGCGGATAGGCGGCGATGCCCACCAGCAGGATCGCCGCCATCAGCAGCGATGTGGCGACCGGCCGCTTGATGAACGGGGCCGAGATATTCATGCCGACATTCCCATTGCTGCGGCGCTAACTGGCCGGCTTCGCTTCGGTCGCAGCGACGCGTGCGCCGTTGCTCAGCCGCGACTGCCCGGTCAGCACGACGCGCTCGGTCCCGTCCAGGCCGCTGGTCAGCATGGCGGTGCGGCCGTCGTCCTGGCCGACCACCACCGGCTGCAGGGCCACCGTGCTGTCGGGCCGCAGGACATACACGTATAGCCCGTCCGGCCCGCGCTGCACCGCGCCGGTCGGCAGGGTCAGCATGCCCGGGCGCACGTCGAGCTGCATCCGCACGTTGACGAATTGCCCGGGCCACAGGCTGTCGTCGGTGTTCGGGAACTCCGCCTTGAGCTTGATGGTGCCGGTGGTGCTGTCGATGGAGCTGTCCAGGGTCAGCAACGCGCCATCGCCCAGCTTGCTGCGGTCGTCGGACGCGTAGGCCGCCACCGGCAGCTTGCCCCGGCGCATCGCCGCGTGCACCTGCGGCAGCACGTCCTGCGGCAGGGTGAACAGCAGCGCGATCGGGTGGATTTGGGCGATGGTGACGATGCCCGTGGTGCCCGGGTCGGACTCGCGGATGAAGTTGCCGACGTCGATCTGCCGCAACCCGACGCGGCCCTCGATGGGCGAGGTGATGCGGGTGAACGCCAGGTTCAGTTGCGCGGCGGCAATCGAGGCGTCATCGCCCCGCACGGCCGCCTCCGACTGCGCCAGGGTGGCGCGGACCTGCTCCAGCTTTTGCCGTGAGGCGACCTGCGTGGCGGTCAGGTCGGCGTAGCGCGTCACGTCGAACCGGGCGCTGACCACCACGGCATCGTCCGCGGCCCGCTTGGCGACCGCCTGGTCCAGGATGGCCTGGTAGGGCCGGGGGTCGAGTTGCGCCAGCAGGTCGCCGGGCTTCACGAGCTGGCCCTCGGTGAACGCCACCCGGTCCAGCGTGCCGTCCACCCGCGCCCGGATGACGACGGATTGGAACGCCTGCACCGTGCCGATGGTGCGGGCCAGGACGGGAACGTCCTGGCGCACCGGCACGGTCGTGGTGACGGGGATACCGGGTGCCTGCGCCAGCGCCGGCACGGCGGCTGCCAAGCCAAGGAGCAATGCAGCGAGGTGGGGCAGGGACCGTGGCGTCATGGGACCGTGGTGCAGTGGTACTCCCTCCTTATTGTGCTTTCGGGGGGGAACGCCAGAGATTTGAAGCGGGTCTCACGTCTTGACGCCGTTGGCCGCTGAACCGTTTCGCTTGGCCACGCGACGCTCGGGGACGACGCGCCGGCTGCCTTCAGCCCCGGCCAGGGATCGCGCCAAAGGCCAGGCGTGTCGGCGCGGCGCGGTAGGACGCCAGCCCACGGCCCACGACAGGGGTGCCGGTGCTGGGCATGCCGGTGCTGGGCATGGGTATGACTCGCGCGTTGGCGGCACCTGCTGCGGCGAAGCTGTTGCTGGCGCTGCCTGCCGTGGCGGAGCTGGTGGTGGCGGGCGGAACGGGCCGGGCGGACGGCGTGATCCCTGCAACTGCAAGGGGGGCCGCCGGCCTGCCCCAAATGGCCAGGACCTTGCGGGCGTAGTCGTCCCCGATGCCCGGCGTCAGCGAGTGATAGCCGGCGGTGGCGCCGGGCCAGGACCCGGTCTGGGCCAGCAGGCGCGTCAGGAAATGCGCGGCATAGTGCGCGTTGGCTGCCGGGTCGAACGCCTCGTCCAGCGAGGCGAAGGCACTCGCATGGTGCATCAGGTTCACCTGCATGCAGCCGACGTCGATGGAGGTGATGCCGCGGGCGCGCAGGGCGGTGACGGCGGCGATCGCCTCCGCCTTGGTGGCGTAGAACGACCCGACGCCTTGGGCATTGATCGTCCAGGGATAGGGGGACACGACGCCGGTCTCGTCGCGCCGGCCGCTCTCGATGATGCCGATGGACTGCATCAGCCGGTCGGGCACCCCGTCCGAGCGTTCCGCGTCGGCGATGGCGGCCCGGCATTGCCCGGCGGGGCTTGCACCGGCCGGCGCGCCCCGTGCAAGCGCATCGAACGCGGTCGCGCGGGCAGTGCCGAGCGGCTCGATGAGGAGGGGCGGCACGATGAGGAAGGCGGCAAGGACCAAGGGGCGCATGGCCCCAAGCTGGGGGAAAAGGGTGAACACCCACTGAATCAGCCCTGCATCGGTGCAATGGCAACCGAGGACTTACGCTGGCTGCCACTTCGCTTCCCCCTCTCCCTCCGGGAGAGGGCCGGGGTAGGGGAAGCGACATGCGCCATCCCCGCCGCGTCGGGAGCCAAGCCTCTCTTCCTCTACGGTCAGGTTCGGCCCTCGCAGCCTCCCTCACCCCGGCCCTCTCCCCGACGGAGAGGGAGCAGAACCAACCTCAGCCGCGCATCAGCGCCGCCGCCCGGGGGGCCAGGTCCGCCACCAGCGCCGCCAGGTGCCGCTCCAGGGTGGCGAAGGCCGGGCTACGCTCGAACCGCGCCTCGTTCATGTACAGCCCGCGCGCAATCTCGATCTGGATGGCATGGGTGCCGTCGCGCGGACGGCCATAATGGCGGGTGACATACCCCCCGGCATAGGGGTCGTTGCGGCGCACCTGGTAGCCGAACCCGGTCAGCACCTGCTCGATCCGCTGGGTCACCCGGGACGAGCACGTCGTGCCGTGCGCGTCGCCCAGCACGAAGTCGGGCGCGATGCCGTGGCTGGCCGGGCTGCTGTGGGCCGGCATCGAGTGGCAATCAACCAGCAGGCAAGCCCCGAAGCGCGCCCGGGTGTCCGCCAACAGCCCGGCCAGGGCGCGGTGATACGGCGTCCAGCACGACTGCACCCGCTGCTCGGCGTCGATGAAGCGCAGCTTGCGCCGGTAGATCGTCTCCCCCGACGCCACCACCCGCGCGATGGTGCCCAGCCCGGCGCCGACCCGGGCGCTGGTGGTGTTGACCCAAGCCGGCAGGTCGTCGTCGAACATCGCCGGGTCCAGCTCCCACATCTCGCGGTTCGGGTCGCAGTAGGCGCGGGGGAACGTGGCGGCGAGCAGCGGCGCCCCATGCCCCGGCGCGGCGCCGAACAGCTCGTCTACGAAGCTGTCCTCGCTGCGCCGCAGCGCCAGGGCGTCCAGGCGCGCGGCATCGAGGAACGCCGCCGGGTAGTTGCGGCCGGAATGCGGCGAGGCGAACACCAGCGGCGCCGTCTGCTCGGCCGGCGACTGGATCAGGTAGGGGGGAAAGATTGCGGGAAGCGGGTGGTCCATGGCGGCATTCAACCCTTGCCGGTGCGGTCTGTCACCCGGCGCCTTGCACATGAGGGCGGGTCAGGGTTAAACCAACGCTTCGGATGGGCGCGTAGCTCAGCGGGAGAGCATCGCCTTGACACGGCGGGGGTCACAGGTTCAATCCCTGTCGCGCCCACCATCCGATTTCCCTGGCTGCGTCTGCAATGTCCGTTTGCGGCTGAGAACATCCCGTCGCTTTGCGCCCTGTCATCTAACTGTCACAAATCTGCAATGTGCCCGTCTCTGCCGCAGCCTACACAGCCGGCTGGCGCGCAGGGCGAGTCCTGCCGCTAGGCCCGGCCGCAATGCGGCTGCCGGCATGATGGAGGCGACATGAAGCTCAACACCACGATGCTGGCGGGTGCGCTGGCGGGGATCACGCTCGCGGCCGTGCCGGTGCACGCGCAGGAGATCACCGGCGCCGGCGCCACCTTCCCGGCCCCGGTCTATGCCAAATGGGGCGAGGCGGCGAAGGCCGCGACGGGTGTCGAGCTGAACTACCAGGCTATCGGCTCCGGCGGCGGGCAGAACCAGATCATCAACCGCACCGTCGATTTTGGCGCGTCCGACGCCCCGGTCGAGGCCGCACGGCTGCAGTCGGGCAACCTGCTGCAGTTCCCGATGGTGATGGGCGCCGTGGTGCCGATCGTGAACCTGCCGGGCATCGGCACGAACGGGATGAAGCTGACCGGCGACCTGCTGGCCGACATCTACCTGGGCAAGATCACCAAGTGGAACGACCCTAAGCTGGCGGCGCTGAACCCTGGCATGACGCTGCCGAACCTGGCGATCGCCCCGGTGTATCGCGCCGACGGCTCGGGCACGTCGTTCGTGTTCACGTCCTACCTGTCCGCGGCCAGCCCGGACTGGAAAAGCCACGTCGGCGCCAGCACCAGCGTCAAGTGGCCAGCCGGCGCCGGCGCCCGCGGCAATGACGGCGTGGCGGGCACCGTGCACAACACGCGCGGCGGCATCGGCTACGTCGAGAACGCCTATGCCACGCAGAACAAGCTGACGACGACGCAGTTGAAGAACAAGGACGGCCAGTTCGTCAGCCCGTCCATGGAGGCGTTCCAGGCGGCGGCGGCCAACGGCAACTGGGCCGGGGCGACGAACTTCGCCGTGGACCTGATCGATCAGCCCGGCGCGACAAGCTGGCCCATCGTGTCGGCAACCTTCCTGCTACTGCCCAAGGACCCGAAGGATGCCACCCGCGCGGCCAACGTGCTGAAGTGGGTCGATTGGGACTACAACAACGGCGGTCCCATCGCCACGCAACTGGAGTACATCCCGCTGCCAAAGGCGGTGCAGGACAACGTGCGCGCGGCCTGGCGCACGTCGATCATGGCGAACGGCCAGCCGGTTTACAAATAAGCGGTGGCCGGACGTCCGGAGCCGTTCCGGACGCCCGGCCAACCCGCTGGAACAAGCCCCCGCTGGAACAAGCCCCCGCTGGAACAAGCCCAGGACCAAGCATTGTCGCAAGCCATCGACACCAGGCCAACCGCCGTACCCCGCGTCGCCCCGGCACGCAGCTCCGGTGACGCCGTCTTCGCCGGGCTGGCCCGCGCCTGCGGGGTGCTCGTGCTGGTGCTGCTCGGCGCCATCATCGTCTCCCTGTTCATCGGCGGCCTGCCAGCGTTCCGCGCATTCGGCGCATACTTCCTGGTCAATGCCGACTGGGACCCGGTGGAGAACGTGTTCGGCGGCGCCGTGCCGATCTACGGCACCATCACCACCTCCATCCTCGCGCTGGTCATGGCGGTGCCGCTGGCGTTCGGCATCGCCTTCTTCCTGACCGAGCTGGCGCCGCAGTGGGTGCGCCGCCCGGTCGGCACCGCGGTCGAGCTGCTGGCGGCGGTGCCGTCCATCATCTACGGCATGTGGGGCTTCTTCGTCATCGTCCCCATCATGGCGCAATACGTCGAGCCCTGGGTCATCGACACGTTCGGCGACCTGCCCGTGATCGGCTTCCTGTTCCAGGGCGCGCCGTTCGGCACCGGCATCTTCACCGCGGCGCTGATCCTGGCGATCATGATCATCCCCTTCATCGCCGCCACCATGCGCGACGTGTTCCTCACGGTGCCGCCGGTGTTCAAGGAATCCGCCTACGGGGTCGGCTGCACCACCTGGGAGGTGATGCGCTCCATCGTGCTGCCCTACACCCGGGTGTCGGTGGTGGGCGGCATCATGCTGGGGCTGGGGCGGGCTTTGGGTGAGACGATGGCGGTCACCTTCGTCATCGGCAACACCAACCGGATCACCGGCAGCCTGTTCGGTCCCGGCAACACCATCGCCTCCATCGTGGCGCTGGAGTTCCCGGAGGCCTCGGCGGGGAGCCTCAAGCTGTCGTCGCTGCTGGCGCTGGGGTTCATCCTGTTCGTCATCTCGTTCATCGTGCTGGCGATCTCGCGGACGCTGCTGCGGTCGAGGGTTCGCGCATGAGAAGCCGGGCCATGGGGAGCCGGGCATGAGCACCACCACGGCTGGCCTCGAAGGGCTGGGGCAGCCGCCGCGCAACGCCGGCACCGCGCTAAGGCTGGGCCGGCGGCGGCGGCGGTCGGACCGTGTGGTGAAGGTGCTGTGCTGGACGGCGACGGCCATCGGCCTGCTGTTCCTCGCCTCGATCCTGGTCACGCTGGTGATGCGGGGGCTGGGCGGCCTGCACTGGTCGGTGCTGACGACGGTGACGAAGCCGGCGGGGTCCGGCGGCGGCCTGCTGAACGCCATCATCGGCAGCGTGATCCAAACCCTGATCGGCACCCTGATTGGCACGCCCATCGGCCTGATGGTCGGCACCTACCTTTCGGAGTACGCGGCCGGGTCGCGCCTGGGCGACGCCGTGCGCTTCGTGTCGGACGTGCTGCTGTCGGCGCCGAGCATCCTGATTGGGCTGTTCGTCTATCAGTTCGCCGTGCAGCCGTTCGGCGGCTACTCCGGCTGGGCGGGCTGCATCGCGCTGGCGATCATCGTGATCCCCATCGTCGTCCGCACGACCGAGGACATGCTGCGGCTGATCCCCACGGCATTGCGTGAGGCCGCGGTCGCCCTGGGCGCGCCGAAGTGGAAGGCCATCGTGTTCGTCTGCTACCGGGCCGCGCTGGACGGCATCATGACCGGCGTGCTGCTGGCCGTGGCCCGCGTCGCGGGGGAGACGGCGCCGCTGCTGTTCACCTCGCTGGGCAACCTCAACTGGTCGCTCGACCTGACGCAGCCGATCAGCAGCCTGCCGGTGACGATCTACGCCTATGCCGGGTCGGCGTACGAGGACCAGGTGCAATTGGCTTGGGTGGGCGCGCTGCTGATCACGGCGGGCGTGCTGGCCATCAACATCGTGGCGCGGGTCGTGCTGCGGAAGCGGAGCTAATGGTCATGTCCGAACAGGCCAGCAGGGCGGAGCCGGCGGCCAGGCCGGGCACGGGCGGCATGCAGGCGACCTCCGCGGCGGTGCTGAACCCGGCGCGCATCTCGATGCGGAACCTGGATTTCTACTACGGCGCCAACAAGGCGTTGAAGGGGGTCACGTTGGATCTGCCGGCCAAGCAGGTGACCGGCATGATCGGCCCCAGCGGCTGCGGCAAGTCCACCCTGCTGCGAGTGCTGAACCGGATGTACGACCTGTATCCCGGTCAGCGCGCCGCGGGCGAGGTGATGCTGGACGGCCAGAACATCATCGCCCCGGACGTGGACCTGAACGACCTGCGTAGCCGGGTCGGCATGGTGTTCCAGAAGCCGACGCCGTTCCCGATGTCGATCTACGACAACATCGCCTTCGGCGTGAAGCTGCACGAACGGCTGTCCCGGGCCGAGATGGACGAGCGCGTCGAGTGGTCGCTGACCCGCGCCGCCCTGTGGGGGGAGGCGAAGGACCGGCTGAACACCTCCGCCACGGGCCTGTCGGGCGGGCAGCAGCAGCGGTTGTGCATTGCGCGCACCATCGCGGTGCGCCCGGAGGTGATCCTGCTGGATGAGCCGACCAGCGCGCTCGACCCCATCAGCACCCTCAGGATCGAGGAGCTGATCGACGAGCTGAAGCGCGACTTCACCATCGCCATCGTCACCCACAACATGCAGCAGGCCGCGCGCTGCGCCGACCAGGTGGCGTTCTTCTACCTCGGCGAGCTGATCGAGGTCGGCCCGGCGGCGCAGATGTTCACAGCACCCCGGCAAAAGCGCACGCAAGAGTACATCACCGGCCGGTTCGGTTAGCCCGGCTTGGCAAAGGGGACGATCAAGATGTCCGACGCGCAGCACATCGTCAAAAGCTACGGCCAGGAACTACAGCGCCTGCGCGGCCTGATGACCGAGATGGGCGGCCTGGTGGAAAGCCAGGTTGCGCTCGCCACGCAGGCCATCGTCAACGGGGACGCCGACATGGCCACCCGCGCCGTCGAGCTGGACCCTGCCGTCGATGCGCTGGAACGGCAGGCCGAGCAGCTTGTCATACGCATGCTGGCCCTGCGCCAGCCGATGGCGAGCGACCTGCGGGAGATCGTGGCGGCGCTGAAGATCACCGCGGCGATGGAACGCATCGGCGACTACGCCAAGAACGTCGCCAAGCGCAGCATCGTGCTGGGCCAGTTCCGCCTGCCGTTCAGCCTGACGGGCCTGGCGAACATGTCGCGCCTGGTGCAGGAGAACCTGAAGCTGGTGATCGACGCCATCGGCGAGCAGGACGCGCAGAAGGCGATCCAGGTCTGGCAATCCGATGAGGCCATCGACGACCTGTACAACTCGATCTTCCGCGAGTTGATCACCTACATGATGGAGGACGCGCGCAGCATCACGCCCTGCACGCACCTGCTGTTCATCGCCAAGAACCTGGAGCGCATCGGCGACCACGCGACCAACATCGCCGAGACGCTGCACTACGCCGTCACCGGCGAGGCGCTGGCGGACGAGCGGCCGAAGGGCGGCGACAGTTCCGCCTATGCCGTGGTGCGCTCGGCCGCTGAACGGCCCGCTGCGAATCGGCCCGCTGTAGATCGGGGCGCCGCGTGATGCTGCCGGGGCCTGCCGGGCTGTCGAAGCCGCTGGTGCTGGTGGTCGAGGACGAGGCCGCACTCGCCACCATGCTGCGCTACAACCTGGAAAAGCAGGGTTTCCGGGTCGAGGAGGCGGTGGACGGGCAGGAGGCGCTGACCCGTATCGCCGAGGCCGTGCCGGACATCGTGCTGCTGGACTGGATGCTGCCGGTGATGTCCGGGATCGAGGTCTGCCGGCAAATCCGCCGCCGCCCGGCGACGCGCGACCTGCCGGTGATCATGGTCACGGCACGGACCGAGGACCAGGACGCGGTGCGCGGGCTGAACACCGGGGCGGACGACTACATCACCAAGCCGTTCAGCATGGATGCGCTGCTGGCGCGGATGCGGGCGCTGCTGCGGCGGTCGGGCGCGGTGCCGGTGCGCGGGCAGCACGTGTTCCACGACATCACGATGGACCTGACCGCGCACCGGGTGCAGCGCAATGGGCGGTCGATCCACCTCGGTCCCACCGAGTTCCGGCTGCTGGAGTTCCTGATGCAGCACCCGCGCCGGGTGTTCTCGCGGGAGGAGCTGCTCAACTCGGTATGGGGCCCCGATATCCACGTCGAGCCGCGGACGGTGGACGTGCACATCCGGCGACTGCGCAAGAGCATCAACGGCGAGGGCGAACTGGACGTGGTGCGGACGGTGCGGGCGGCGGGTTACGCGCTGGACACCGAGCCGGCCTGACGCACTGCTAACTAAATCCACCGCCGTAAGAGGCGCTGCCGACGCTGCTCCCTCTCCCTCCGGGAGAGGGCCGGGGTGAGGGAAGCGGCAGGGGCCTGGTTCGCCCGCGTGGGGACTAAATCCGTTCTCAATCTGGCGGAATGCGGCCCCTGCGGCCTCCCTCACCCCAACCCTCTGCTGGAGGGAGAGGGAGGCAGCTCGGCTCCCGCGTCACTTACGTTCTACATGGCGGTTGGCGCTGCCACTCGACCATCCCGGACGCTCAGCCCATAATCCCAATCTGCACCAAACCCAATCTGCACCAAACGAGGACGCCCGATGTATCCCGATGTCATGCTGCATATCGACGGCACCTGGACCGCAGCCCAGGACGGCAAGACGCTGGACGTGATGAACCCGGCCACCGGCGAGGTGAACGGCACCGTCGCCCATGCCGAGCGGGCCGACCTCGACGTCGCCCTGGCCGCGGCCGACCGGGGCTTCGCCGCCTGGCGCCGGGTGTCCGCCTTCGAGCGCTCCAAGTTGCTGCGCCGCGCCGCCGACCTGTTGCGCGAGCGGGCCGACGACATCGCCCGCCTGATGACCCTCGAGCAGGGCAAGCCGCTGGCCGAGGCGCGGATGGAGACCGTGGCCGGCGCCGACATCATCGACTGGTTTGCCGAGGAGGCCCGGCGCACCTACGGCCGCGTCATCCCGGCCCGGGCGGAGGGGGTTTACCAGCTCTCCCTGCGCGAGCCGGTTGGGCCGGTGGCGGCCTTCACGCCGTGGAACTTCCCGATCAACCAGGCCAACCGCAAGATCGCGATTGCGCTGGCGGCGGGCTGCTCGATCATCGTCAAGGGGCCGGAGGAGACGCCGGCCTCCTGCGCCGAGCTGGTGCGGTGCTACGTCGATGCCGGGCTGCCGGCGGGCGTGGTGCAGTTGGTGTTCGGCGTGCCGGCCGACATCTCGGCATACCTGATCCCGCATCCGGTGATCCGGAAGATTTCGTTCACCGGGTC
>CAXTFY010000023.1:21898-26565 GCA_964243265.1 uncultured Acetobacteraceae bacterium
GGCAACTTCTTCGAGCCGACGGTGCTGACCGGGGTGAGCCGGGACATGCGGGTGATGAACGAGGAGCCGTTCGGCCCGCTCGCGGTCGTGGCGCCATTCCGCGAGTTCGACGACGTGATCGAGGAGGCGAACCGGGTGCCGTTCGGCCTGGCCAGTTATGCCTTCACCCGGTCTGCGCGCACGGCTGGCGCGGTCGGGGCGGCGCTGGAGGCAGGAATGGTCACCATCAACCACATTGGCCTGGCGCTGCCGGAGGTGCCGTTCGGCGGCATCAAGGACAGCGGCTATGGCTCCGAGGGCGGGGCGGAGGCCATCGACGCCTACGTGAACATCAAGTTCATCACGCAGGCGGGGCTATAGGTGCACCGCTACAGATGAAGGGCCGCGCTGACTCCCTCTCCCCGCTTCGGGAGAGGGCTGGGGTGAGGGGTCTTGCAGCGCGGTACTCAGATTTAGCCGTCCGGCTTTACAATAGTCGGTAGTCCCCAACGCGACAGCTAAGCAAGCAAGACCCCTCACCCCGGCCCTCTCCCGGAGGGAGAGGGAGCAGCGTCATAGGTCCACGTCGGCCACGGTGCGCGCCCGGTCCTGGATGAACTGGAACCGCAGCTCCGGCCGGCGGCCCATCAGGCTCTCGACCAGCGTATTGGTTGCGGCACGATCCTCCGCCGCGGCAACCACCTTCAGCAACGTGCGCTTGGCCGGGTCCATGGTGGTCTCCTTCAGCGCCATAGGCGGCATCTCACCCAGGCCCTTGAAGCGGCTGATGTCCACCTTCGACCCCGCCTTGAACCCGCGCTTCAACTGCCGGTCCTTATCGGCGTCGTTCATCGCGTAAACCGACTTCGCCCCCTGCGTCAGCCGGAACAGCGGCGGCTGCGCCAAGTGCACGTGGCCATGCTTAATCAGCTCCGGCAGCTCGCGGTAAAAGAACGTCATCAGCAGCGACGCGATATGCGCCCCGTCCACGTCGGCATCGGTCATGATGATGATGCGGCCATAGCGCAGCTTCGCCCGGTCGAACCCGGCGCCGACGCCGCAGCCCAGCGCCTCGACCAGGTCCGTCAGCTCCTTGTTGTCGCGCAGCTTCTCCGCCGTGGCGCTGGCGACATTCAGGATCTTGCCCCGCAGCGGCAGCACCGCTTGCGTGTTGCGGTTGCGTGCCTGCTTCGCGGAACCCCCGGCGCTGTCGCCCTCAACCAGGAAGATCTCCGTATCGTCCCGGCTCTCCAAGGTGCAGTCGGCCAGCTTGCCCGGCAGGCGCAGGCGGCGGGTGGCGGTCTTGCGGCTGACGTCCTTCACCTCGCGGCGGCGCAGGCGGTCCTCGGCGCGCTCGATCACGAAGGTCAGCAGGTTATCGGCCTGGGCGGGGTTGGCCGCCAGCCAATGGTCGAAGCGGTCGCGCAGCGCGGGCTCGATCAGCCGGGTCGCTTCGGGGCTAGTCAGCTTCTCCTTGGTCTGGCCCTGGAACTGCGGCTCGCGGATGAAGGCGGACAGCTTGCCGGCCATCCCGCCCAGCACGTCTTCGGGGGTAATGACCGCGGTGCGGCGGTTGTTGCGCTGCTCGCCCCAGGCACGCAGGCCCTTCAGCAGCGCAGCCCGCAGCGCAGCCTCATGCGTGCCGCCCTGCGCGGTCGGGACGGTGTTGCAATACGAGTTCAAAAATCCATCCGCGCCGTCCAGCCAAGCTACGGCCCACTCGACCCGGCCGCCCGTGGCGCCGCTGGCCGAGGCGGCCAGGTCGGCCTCGCCGGCCCAGAGTTCGGGCACGGCCCTGATGGACGCTCCGATGTCCTCCTCCAGGCTGTCCCGCAAGCCGCCGGGAAAGTGCAGCAGCGCCTCGGCCGGCACGCCGGGGGCGCCGGCAACCAGGCTGGGCGCACAGGACCAGCGTATCTTCACGCCGCGGAACAAGTAGGCCTTCGACCGGCACAGGCGGTACAGCCGGGCCGGGCTGAACTGCTGGTCGCCGAAGATGTCGGGGTCGGGGTGGAACCGGATGGTGGTGCCGCGGCGGTTCTGCACAGGGCCGGCGTTGACCAGCTTGGTCGTGGGCTTGCCGCGGGAGTACGACTGGCGCCACAGGATACGGTCCCGCGCAACCTCCACCTCCATGCCGTCGGACAGGGCGTTCACCACGGAGCTGCCAACGCCGTGCAGGCCGCCGGACGTGGCATAGGCCTTGCCGCCGAACTTGCCGCCCGAGTGCAGCGTGGTGAGGATGACCTCCAGCGCGCTCAGCCGCTTGAACTTCGGGTGCGGGTCCACGGGGATGCCCCGGCCGTTGTCGCGCACCAGCAGCCAGTTGCCGGCCTCCAGCGACACGTCGATGGCGCTGGCGTGGCCGGCCACCGCCTCATCCATCGCGTTGTCGAGGATCTCCGCGGCCAGGTGATGCAGGGCGGCGTCGTCGGTGCCGCCGATGTACATGCCAGGGCGGCGGCGGACGGGCTCCAGCCCTTCCAGGACCTCGATGTCGCGGGCGGTGTAGGCAGCTTGTCCATCGGTGGAAGCCGGGCCATCGATGATGGCGCTCGCGGGCGCAAGCGTGTCGTTCATGTTGTGTTCCCGTATCTCGGCTAAAGCTAGTGCGCCGGGGCGAGGCGGGCAAGGGCGGTGTTGGCTGGCTGAGCCGGCGCGCGGTTAGGATCAGTTAGGCGGGGTTTGCGGGTGGGGGTGCTCGGGCGATGAGTGCCAGGGCAGGGCGGATGCGAGCCTGACAGGCTGCCATGATCTTGCAAGCCTTCACGCCGGGCGCGTCCTGAACGAAACTGCTACCATCGCCGCTGCGGCGGGATCGGTAGGGAGAACTTGATGAGCCTAGAGGGCAAGGTCGCGCTGGTGACGGGATCGACCAGCGGCATCGGCCTTGGCATCGCCCGGGCGATGGCGGAGGCCGGAGCGCATGTAATGCTGAACGGCTTCGGCGACCCCGGCGCCATTGAGCACCTGCGGTCCGAGATCGCTGGGACGTTCGGCATCCGGACCGGCTACCACGGCGCGGACATGTCGCGGCCAGCCGAGGTCGCGGCGCTGGTGCGGCAGACGGTGGAGCAGATGGGCCGCCTAGACATCCTGGTAAACAACGCCGGCATCCAGCACACCGCGACCATCGAGAGCTTCCCCGCCGAGCGTTGGGACGCCATCATCGCGATCAACCTGAGTGCGGCGTTCCACGCCATGCAGGCCGCCATCCCCGGGATGAAGGCGGCGGGGTGGGGGCGGATCATCAATATCGCATCCGCGCACGGGCTGGTCGGCAGCGCGCAGAAGTCGGCCTACGTCGCGGCGAAGCACGGGTTGGTCGGGCTGACTAAGGTGGGCGCCATCGAGTTGGCCAATGACGGGGTCACGGTGAATGCGATCTGCCCCGGCTGGGTGCTGACCCCGCTGGTCGAGGCGCAGTTGCAAGACCGCGCCGCCCGGGAGAACGCGCCGATCGAGGACGTGAAGCTGCGCCTGCTGGCGGAAAAGCAGCCGATGACGCAGTTCACCACGCCGGCCGGGATCGGCGGCCTGGCGGTGTTCCTGTGCTCGGATGCGGCCCGCACGATCACCGGGGCCAGCCTGTCGATCGATGGCGGGTGGGTGGCGACGTGATGCGCCGCCGCCGGGGCATGGCGGGGACCGCGCCATGACCGTCATCGTCACCGGTGCGGCAGGCTTCATCGGCTTCCACGTTTGCCAGGCCTTGCTCGACCGGGGTGAGGATGTGGTCGGCGTTGACGTGCTGAACGACTACTATGACGTGCGGCTGAAGCAGGCCCGGCTCGACAGGCTTCGCCAGGCGGCGAACTTCCGGTTCGAGCTGGCCGACGTCGCCGACCGCGCGGCTGTGACGGGGGTGTTCCAGCGGGCCCGGCATGCGACGCGCATCGTCCACCTGGCGGCGCAGGCTGGCGTCAGGCACTCGCTGGTGGACCCCTACGCCTACGTGACGGCGAACGTGCTGGGCCATGTGACGATCCTGGAGGCCGCCCGGCGGTTGGATCGCCTGGAGCACTTGGTCTATGCCAGCTCGTCCTCGGTCTATGGCGGCAACACCAAGCTGCCGTTCGCCGAGACCGACCCGGTCAACACGCCCGTCTCCGTCTATGCCGCCACCAAGCGCGCGGACGAGTTGATCAGTCATGCCTACGGGCATCTTTACGGCTTGCCGCAGACGGGATTGCGCTTCTTCACGGTGTATGGGCCGTGGGGGCGGCCTGACATGGCCTACTACTCGTTCGCGGTGGCGATCCTGCGGGGGACGCCGATCATGCTGTTCGACGGTGGACGGCTACGGCGCGACTTCACCTTTATCGATGACATCACCCAGGGGTTGCTGGCGTGCCTCGACTTGGCGCCGGGCAGCGGGGTGGCGCCAAAGGTGTTCAACATCGGCAACAACCGGGGGGAGCTGGTGTCTGACCTGGTACGATTGCTGGAGGAGAGCCTGGGGCGGCCTGCGGTGGTGCAATGCGCCGACCGGCCGGTGGCAGACGTGGTGGAGACGCTTGCCGACCTGACAGCGATTGGCGAACACGTTGGGTATCGGCCGGTGACGCCGCTGTCGGTGGGTATCCCGCGGTTCGCTGCCTGGTTCCTGAAGAATCATGACACGGGCGGCAACTTCCGCCTTGACCTGTCCCTTTCGCTGTCATAGATAGCGGTCACTGGATCGGTTC
>CAXTFY010000024.1:0-6779 GCA_964243265.1 uncultured Acetobacteraceae bacterium
GCCTGGGCGGCCTTGCTGGCCTTGGCCTTGAAGCGGTCCACGAAGGATTGCAGGTGGGCGCGCTCGGCCTCCTGCTTGGCGCGGGATGCCGTTAGCAGCCGCGCCTTCTCGCCCCGGCGGCGCTCGAAGTCGTCATACCCGCCGGTATAAAGGTCCAGCTTGCCATCGCGCAGGTGCAGGATGCTATCGACCGAGTTGTTCAGCAGCTCGCGGTCATGGCTGATGATGATGGCGGCGTTGGGGTACTTGCGCAGCCGCGCCTCCAGCCACATGGCGCCTTCCAGGTCCAGGTAGTTGGTCGGCTCGTCCAGCAGCAGCAGGTCGGGCTGGGCGAACAGCGCCGCGGCCAGGGCGACGCGCATCCGCCAGCCGCCGGAGAACTCCGACATCGGGCGCGCCAGGTCGGCGGTGGAGAAGCCCAGCCCGGCCAGGATTTCCCCCGCACGGGCCGGGGCGCGGTCGGCGCCGATCTCCTCCAGGCGGGCGTAGATGTCGGCGATGTGCTCGGGTTCGGCGGTCTCAAGCTGCGCCATCAGGGTGTCGCGCGCCTCGTCGGCGGCCAGGATGGTGTCGAGCAGGCTGACCGGGGTCGCCGGGTGCTCCTGGCTGACCGCGGCGATGCGGGCGGCGCGGGGCACGCCGATCTCGCCGCCATCCGGCTGCAATTCACCCAGGATCAGCTTGAACAGGGTGGACTTGCCGACGCCGTTGCGCCCGACCAGGCCGACCTTGGCGGTGGGCGGCAGCAGGACGCTGGCATGGTCGAAGAACCGCCGTCCCCAGGCGTTGAAGACCAGGCCGTCTATTTGGAGCATTTGATGAGTTGCCGTTCGGTGGGGCTGTGCGCGGCATGTAGCGCGGATGGACGCGGATTGCGAGAACGGCGTGCCGGGTCCAGGATGCCCGCAACCAGGGAGGGTCCAGGATGACAACCCACACCATCACCGACGCCCTGCTCGCAGCCATCGCCTGCAGCACCGAACCTATGGCACTGTCCGATCCGCGCCTGCCGGACCACCCGATCATCGCGGTCAACGCGGCGTTCGAGGCGATGTCCGGCTACCCGGCTGCGGAGATCGTCGGCCGCAACTGCCGCATGCTGCAGGGTCCGGCGACGGATCAGCAGGTGGCGCGGCGGCTGGGCCGGGTGATCGCCGAGGGCGACGGCTGCGTCGAGTGGATCGTGAACCACCGCAAGGACGGCAAGACGTTCTGGAACCTGCTGTTCCTGTCGCCGGTCCATGACGGCGAAGGCCGGATCATCCACTACTTCGCCAACCAGCACGACATCACCAAGGGCCTGCCGCCGCGGCTGTCGGAGGTCAACTTCGGCCGGGCGCACATGCCGGCGCAGATCACGGCCGAGTTCCAACGCTTGGTGGGCGAGATCGCAGCCGCACGCGGCTACAACGGCGAGAGGGACGCCCGCGCGTTGGAGGCAGTCCTGGCGGCAACGCGCCGGCTGGCTGAACTCAGCACCCAGATGGTGCCCGGCGCAGCAGCGGACGCCAGTTAGCGCGCCTCGCCGATGATGCCGGGGATCGCCGCCTTGACCTGGAAGTAGCCCTTGGTCGCCCGCGGCCACACCGCATCGTCCCACGCACGGCGGATGCGCAGGGCGTGCGGCAGGGTCTCGGCGGAGGGACCAACCGGCGCCCAGGCCGTCACGACCGGCAGGCCATCGGCCCACCCATCCCCAACCAAGGCCGCCGGGCAGCCGAAGTGCTCCGCCGCCCGGGCCAGCGCGTCCGCCATGGCGTCGCGGTCCATCGCCTTCGGCCGCTCCGCCGCCCGGTCGGCATGGGCCACCAGACCGCCGACACGCACCACCCTGGCGCGGCCGAGCGGCAGGCTCTCCGGGTTCAGGTCGTCCAGGTGCAGCAGCAAGGCCACCTCGCCCTCTGGCGGCGCATCGGCATGGGGCAGCTTCGTGGCGGGCGGCGGGTCGGCCTCCTCCAGCGCGACCGGGTCCTCGTCCAGGCCCTCGGGGTCGTAACGGCCGTCGGTATAACGCCGGATGTTCTCCGCCCGGGCCGCATAGACCTTGCCCCGCGTGTGCAGCCCGGCGACCCAGCGCCAGGACAGGGTATTGCTCGCCGGGTCGCCATCCAGCAGGTGCTGCATGAAGAAATCGGCGCCCAACGCCCAGGGCAGCCGCAGGGTGAAGATCCAGATCGAGGCAAACCACATGCGGACGTGGTTGTGCAGCCAGTTGGTCCCGGTCAGCTCCTGTGCCCAGTCGTCGAAGCACTCGATGCCGGTATGCCCGGTGACGGCCTTCTCGTAAGCCTTCCGCAGCCCCGATTCGGCGGCGAGCCGGGCGTGGCCCTCCTCCGCCAAATGCTTGTAGCCGGCCCACAGCGCCGGCCGGGTCTCCAGGTGGCCCTTGAAGTAGCTGCGCCAGAACACCTCCTGCACATACTTCTCCGCCCGTCCGCTATGCATGGCGCGGGCCGCGTCCACGACCTCCTGCTCGACCACCATGCGACGGCGCAAGTAGGGCGAAAGGGCAGACGTCGTAGCCTCCCCGTGCGGCCCGGCGTCGGTATTGCGCCCCTCGGCGTAGTCGCGGCCCATCGCGGGCGAGAACTCGGTCAGCCGGGCGAGCGCGGCGGCACGGGTAGGCGGAAAGCTTCTGTCCATGATCCTAACATGGGACAACATCGCTGCACCGCACCGCACCGCGGCGATCACGCCCCAGAGATGCCAGGTCCGGACATCAGGCCCGGGGCGTCCAGCGCCGCAGCAGCAGGGCATTGCCGACGACCGCCACGCTGGAGAACGCCATCGCCGCCCCGGCCACCACCGGGCTGAGCCATCCCGCCGCCGCCATGGGAATGCCGACCAGGTTGTAGGCGAACGCCCAGGCCAACCCCTGCCAGATGCGCCGGTGCGTCCGTGCTGCGATGTCCAGCGCCGCAGGCACCAGGCCGGGGTCGCCGCGCATCAGCGTGATCGCCGCCGCCGCCGCCGCAACGTCGGTCCCCGTCGCCATCGCCAGCCCCAGGTCCGCCGCGGCCAGCGCCGCCGCATCATTCACGCCGTCGCCGACCATCGCCACCGCGCCCTGCCGCCGCAGCGCGCCGACCAGCGCCACCTTGTCCGCTGGCAATGCCCCGGCGTGGACCTCCTGGATACCGAGCGCCCGCGCCGCCACGCCCGCCGCCCCCGCGTTGTCGCCCGTCAGCAGCACGACGCGCTGCCCGCGCCGGTGCAGGGCTGCCACGGCGGCCTTCGCCCCCGGCTTCAGCGCGTCGCCAAAGCCGAGCAGCCCGGCCAGCCGCCCATCCACGGCAACGAAGGAGACCGTGCGGCCCTCCGCCTCCAGCGCCGCCGCGGGCGTGGCAAGCGGCGCCGTGTCTACGCCAACCTCGTCCATCAGCCGCGAGGTGCCCAGCAAGACGGCCTGCCCGGCCACCTCCCCTTGCAGCCCGCGTCCCGGCAGCGACCGCACCCCCGCGGCAGGCAGCACGGCCAGCGCAGCGGCCTCCGTCAGCACCGCCCGCGCCAGGGGATGCTCGCTGCCGGCCTGCACGGCCGCGCACAGCCGCAAGACCTCGCCGGCCTCGAAGCCCGGCGCCGGGTGCAGCGCCACCAGAACCGGGGCGCCGCCGGTCAGGGTGCCCGTCTTGTCGAACACCACGGTGGCGATCCCGCCCGCCCGCTCCAGCGCCGCCGGGTCGCGGATCAGGATGCCGTGCCGGGCCGCGGCGCCGGTGCCGGCCATGATCGCGGCCGGCGTCGCCAGGCCCAGCGCGCAGGGGCAGGCGATCACCAGCACCGCGACGGCGTTGACCACGGCGGCCTCGACGCCGGCGCCGGCCAGCCACCAGCCCGCGCACGTCATCACCGCCAGGCCGATGACGACGGGCACGAACACCGCGCTGACGCGGTCCACCAGGCGCTGCACGGGCGGCTTGGCGGCCTGCACGTCAGCGACCAGGCGCATGATGCGGGCGAGCTGCCCCTCGGCGCCCACCGCGGTCGTCAGCACCAGCAGGGATGCCTCGCCGTTCAGGCTGCCGCCGGCCACCGTGCTGCCGGGCGATTTCGGGACCGGGAGCGCCTCACCGGTCAGCAGGCTCTCATCCACGCCGCCGGTGCCGTCCTGGACGATGCCGTCCGCGGCGATGCGCTCGCCGGGGCGGATCACCAGCAGGTCGCCGGGATGCAGGTCAGCCAGCGAGATGTCCGAATCAGCGCCCGCCCGTCGGACTCGGGCGCGGTCAGGCTGCAGGCGCGCCAACGCCCGGATCGCCTCGCCGGCGCCGCGCCGGGCGCGTCCCTCCAGCCACTTGCCCAGCCGCACCAGGGCGATGACCGCGGCGGACGCCTCAAAGTACAGGTGGTCGCCACGCCCCCGCGCCAGCGCCCACAAGCTCAGCCCGAACGCGGCGGAGGTGCCGAGCGCGACCAGCAGGTCCATGTTGCCGGCACGGGCGCGCAGAGCATGCCATGCGCCGCGGTAGAAACGCCCGCCGAACCCGGCCTGCACCACCCCGGCCAGCACGAGTTGCCCCCAACCCGGCAACGCGGCATGCCAGCCAAGCGGCATCGCCAGCATCGGCAGCAGCAACGGCAACGCCAGGACGCACGCCGCCGCCGCTGCCAGGCCCTCCCAGTCGCGTGGCGCCATGGCCGGGCCGGCCGGTACCGCGGCGGGCACGTCGTAGCCAGCAGACCGGATCGCCGCCGCCAGGTCGCCCGCGCCGGCCATCCCCTCCGCCACGCGCACCCGCGCTTGCTGGGTGGCCAGGTTGACCGTGGCGGCCAGCACGCCGGGGACCGCCAGCAACGCCCGCTCGACACGGCCGGAGCAGGACGCGCAGCTCATGCCCTGAACGGCTAGGTCGAAGCTGCCCTCGACAATGGGGTAGCCGGCACCGGCAAGCGCCTGCGCGACATCGGCCAATCGCACGCCGGGGTCGGCCGTCACGGCGGCCGCTTCCGTGGCCAAGTTGACCGCGGCGGCCCGCACGCCGGGCACGGCGGCGGCCGCACGTTCCGCCCGCTTGACGCAGGCGGCGCAGCTCAAGCCCGTCAAGCGCAGGTCCCACCGCACCGCATCGGGCGCCAGGGCGGCCTGGCCTCGCAGCAGCGTGTCGCCATCCAGGCGGTCAACCATCTGATCCATGCCGATAAGATGGTGATGCGGCAACGGCGCGCGCAATGCCTGCTGCCCAGCTATGCCGGCTCAGCCGGGCACGTGGTTGCCGGACACCTGCTCCGCCACCGGGCTGCGGAGGCGGTTGCGGCTGCACGGGAACAGGACGCGGGTCATGCCAGGGGCAGCCTCTGCCGGGGCGGCCGGCGCGCGGCGGCATCGGCCGGAAACGGGAAGCGGGACAGCGCCGCAAAGAACCGGCGGACGAACAGCCGCGCCGAGATCTGCAGCAGCGTGTCCCCGGCCAGGGCAACGGCGCCCGTGACCTCGCCCTCATAGGCCCAGTCGATGCTGGTGCGCCCGGGCCGGGACTGGCGCAACGCGACCCGGCCGGTGGCAGCGCCGCCGCCCAACCCACCGCGGGAGTTGCCCTGCAGCAGGATCGCCTGGGCATGGTCGCGGCCCGACAGGTCCAGCTCGACCCGGTAGCGGCTGCGGACCGTGCCGACGCCGAACGACAGCAGCGCACAGAACCGCCCGTCGCCGGACTGCTCGACGCTGTCCGCACCGGGGATCAGCGCGGCAAGCACGGCGGGGTCCAGCAACGCCGCCATCACCGCGGCGGGTGCGGCCGGCACCTCCGTCCGCCCGGCGCCGGACATCCGCCGCACGGCCATGCCGCTAGGTCCTGTCCAGCGGTGCGGCGGGTTTGCTTGCGGCCAAGGCCGCGCTCTCGCGCTTGAGCGGCCGGCTGACCGGGCAGGCCTCCTGCACGAAACCGTTCAAGGTATTCACCAGGTTGTCGCGGACCTGGCGGTAGAACACGTACTGGCCCCGCTTCTCGCTGGTGACCAGCCCGGCCGCCTCCAAGATCGACAGGTGCTGGGAGATCGAGGGCTTGGACATGGTGAACCGCGACGCGATCTCGCCCGCGCTCAGCTCGGTGTGCGCAAGGTAGGCAAGGATCTTGCGCCGGGTGGCGGAGGCCAGGGCTTCGAAGACGGGCTGCATTGGAGGGACCAGATACCTGTTCCCCTTTACTTAGGCATTGAACTAACCGTTGACAAACCCGATTGGGCATAGTTAGGCATGTTGCTAATTACCGAACAAAGGCGCTCGCCATGGACTGCCTCTCCACCGCACGGATCATCGCCGGCCCCGGCACCTCCGCCGAGGACGGCCGGGTGAGGTGGGCGCCCGCGCGGTCGCTGTGGACCGGTGCGATGACGCTGGCGGCGTTGCTGCTCGCCCCGGTGTTCGTGACGCCTGGGGCGGTGGCGCTGTTCCTGGGCGCCAGCGCCGTCACGCTATGCGCCGGGCACTCCATCGGGCTGCACCGGCTGCTGATCCACCGCAGCCTGTCGGCACCGCGGTGGGTTGAGCGCGTGCTGGTCCTGCTCGGCACCCTGGTGGGCATGGCGGGGCCGCTGGGCATGGTCCGCCTGCACGACATGCGGGACTGGGCGCAGCGGCAGGGCGCGTGCCACGACCTGCATGCTCACCGCGCCTCTCCGCTGCGGGATGCCTGGTGGCAGATGCACTGCCGGCTGGTGCTGGCCCGCCCGCCCCGCTTCGTGCCGGAGCCTGCGTTGGACGACAGGTTCCTGCGTTGGCTGGAGGCGACGTGGATGCTGCAGCAGGCGCCGTGGGCGGTGCTGTTCCTCTGGGTGGGCGG
>CAXTFY010000024.1:6879-25144 GCA_964243265.1 uncultured Acetobacteraceae bacterium
TGGTGGGTGCTGCTGGCCCTTCGGCGGTTCGGGCTGGTGTGGGGCCTGCGGCAGCCCAAAGACCTGGTGCCTCGGCCCGGGCTGCGCCGTGCGCCATGCCAACCGTGATCCGCGTCGCCTCTATATGCGGCGGCATCCCATCAAGCGGCGTCATTGCGAGCCGCGCTTGCGGCGGGGCAAGCCAGAAATGCACGGGACGCGGCTCCGGTTCTGCGACCCTGGATCGCCGTGTCGCAAGCGCTCCCTGCAATGACGGGCGGCGAAGGCCAAGCAGCCGGAGCGGGGAGCAGCCAGCAGCAGCGCTGCCCGCCAGCGCCCGGAACTAACGGCGGCGCCCGGCATTCAGAACCCATCGCGTCGGCCCGGGTCCACCCGGACCGGCCCACAACGTAGGAGCTGCCCAGATGCGGTCCAAGTTCGTCGTCGCTGCGGCACTCCTGGCCTTCGGACTGCAAGCCGCAGCCGCCCAGACCAGCGGCCCGGCCGCAACCCGGCCGGACCAGAGCGAGGCCAGCCACCAGAACAGCCCCATGGGTCCGGCGACGGCCAACCAGGACGCCGGCAACAACGGCATCGGCACGCTGGGGTCGCTGGACAGCAGCCCCGGCAAGGCCACCAGCACCGTCGCCGGGGTGAACGGCGGCAAGACCGGCATCGGCGGCGGGAGCAGCAAGGGTGCCGGCGGCTCCATCGAGTCCGACCCGGCCCAGGGCGGCACACAACGGCCGCAGTGAAACCCAGCCTCTACCGGTAGTCGTCCGTCGTCCGGATCGCCGGCCGCGGCGGCCCGGCATAGGGGTCCAGCCCGACCCTCGCTTGCGCGGTCACGCGACAGTCCCCGCACATTCGCATGCGGTCAGCGATGGCCGGGTCCCGGAACATCCAGTGCTTGCCCGCAAGCTGCTCGACAACCCTGTCGATGGACGACTTGACGCCGAACGGCTTGGCGCAGCGGATGCAGATGGCGGGCGGCTCCTCCTTCACCACGACCTCATCGCGCCGGGCCGCGCCGAAGGTGGCGCGCGGCTGCAGGCTGATGACGTTCTCCGGGCAGGTGGTCGCGCACAGGCCGCACTGCACGCACAGGTCCTCGACGAATTTCAGCATGGGCCGGTCGGGATGCGCCCGCAGCGCCGCAGTCGGGCAGGCCGACACGCAGGACATGCAGAGCGTGCAACCGGCGGCATCCACCAGCACCCGGCCGACCGGGGCGCTGCGCGGCAGCGGCAGCAGCTCGGTGGGGGTGGGCGCCGCCTGGTGCAGGGCGTTCAACGCCTGCATGGTCAGGGCGTTCTTGTCGCCGGTCGGCAGGTAGGCAGCCGGCTCCGGGCCTGGCCGGGCCGCCATGCCGCGCAGGGTGGCGGACAACTCGAACGGGTCATCGGCCACCAGCAGGTCCAACCGGCCCTCGCCATAGCCGAGCGGCTCCAGGATGGCCGACAGCAGCTCCACCTCCCGCAGCACGGCGTCGCGCCGGGCCTGGTCGCGGCGGCTGGCCAGCACGCGCACATCCGCAGCGCCGAACGCGAAGGCGGTGGCGAAGGCGTCCAGCCCGAACTGCCCCGCCATGGGGAACGGGATCACCCGGGCCGGCAGGCCGTCGCCATGGCGGGCCAGCATGTCGATCAGCGGGGCGCCATGGCTGGCGTCGTGCACCAGCAGCACCGGCGGAAGCGTGCCGCCTGCCGAACGGTAGGTGGTCAGCAGGGTCCGCAGCCGCCGGGCCGTGACCTCGGCGCCTGGCGCCGCGTATTCGACCGCGGTGGTCGGGCACACCGCGGCGCAGGTGCCGCATCCGGCGCAGATGTGCGGGCTGATGGCCACGCTGTCGCCCGCAGGGGTGATCGCCCCCGTCGGGCACACGTCCAGGCAACGGGTGCAGCCGATCTGCCCCGACCGGGAATGCGCGCACCGGCTGGCGTGGAATGTAACGTAGCGGGGCTTGCTGAACGTGCCCACCAGGTCGGTGGCGGCCAGCAGGGCGCGCTGCACGCCGACGGGGTCCTCCGGCGAGGCGCGCAGGTAGCCGTCCCGGTGCTCCGGCGCCGGCACCAAGGGTAAGCCGCCGCTGAGGTCGATCACCACGTCGCACCGCGAACGTGCGCCGTCGCGGGCGGGTCCGAACTCCAGCACGGCGCGGGAGGACGGCAGGGCGGTGGCGAAGCCGTCCACCACCAGCTCGAACGCGCCGAGATAACCGGTCGCCCGGCTGATGGTGCCGCGCACCACGGGGTAGTCGGCCACGCGCGGCGGCGTCAGCGGGGCAGCGCCGGTGATGATGACCGTGAGGTCCAGGCGGCCCTTCAACTGCTCGGCCGCCTCGATGGCGCGGTCGTCGCAGCCGTAGATGACGGTCACGCCCTCCGACTGCATGGCGACCTCTTGCATGGCGGCCTCGGCCCGGGGCGCGGCGACCTCCTGCTTGGCGGCGGCGATCAGCGCGGCGATCTTCGGCAGGGACTGCCCGGCCTCGTCCGACCAGCCGGCGGCCTCGCGGACGTTGACGAAGCTGAGGGACGCCTCCGCCGCCGCCTCCCGAAAGGCCGGCGCCTCCTGGGTGCAGGCAACCAGCACGGCGCCCTCCGCGGCCGCCGCCTGGAACCGGTTCAGGTCCGCCCGGCACAGCTCATGCACCGCGGGAGCCGGCGCCCCGCCAGCACGTGCCAGCGCCCCGGCGTCCACCGGCATCGTCCCCCGGCATGTGCAGGTCAGGACCGTGCAGCCATCCATACTCATCCGCGGTGCATCCCTTGCCGGCGCCAGGCGCAAGACAGAGGTCTTCGCTTCGCCGGTGCGGACACATATGTTGCAGCGAGGCTGGCGGGTCCACCCCGCCTGCCATGCACACCGATCTATTACACCTGATGTCGAACGGAGCCTCGCCATAGACCACCTGCTCGCGCTCCCGCCGGGCTTCAGCCTCATGCCGGCTGTGGACGACCCGTGGGCGGCGGCCCTCGATGCTGCGGCCCTGGGCGCCGAACCCGGCAGCGTGTTCTGGGACGGCGCGGCGGATTGGTGCCGTGCGGCATTCGTGCTGGCGCCCGACCGGCCGTTGCAGGGCGAGGTCCTGGACCTGGGCGCGCTCGCCCTGTTCGACGCCCTGGCCGCCGTTGCGCCCCCGCAGGTGCCGATGCACCTGATCCCGCCGGACGGCCTGGCCGTGGACGGCGGGCGGGTGGCGACCCTGCGCGTCGAGCAGGCCGCGGCAGCGCCCGGTGCCATCCCCGAGTGGGCTGTGCTCGGCATCGACGTGGCAGTGGACCGCATCAGCGCCGCGCCGGGCGACCAGCCGGACCAGACCTGCCTGCATGAGGAGGGCTTTGGCGACGTGACCGCGGCGGACGTGCTCACCCACACCTGCCGGCATCTATTAAACTGGCTGGATGCGTGGCAGCAGGACGGACCCGCCAGCCTGGCCCGCATCGTGGCCCGGCGCACCCGGCCCGGCATGGTGGTGGCATGACCGTCCGCCTGCCGCGCACCATCCAGTTGGACGCCTCCGACCGGTCGGTGTTCGACCATGCCGCCGAACCCGGCGAGTGGGCCGTCACCGGCACCTTCGCCTTCCTGGGTGACGCCCAAGACGGGGAGGAGCTGACGGGCAAGCGGCGCACCGCGTTCCAGCACGGCTTCCTCGGCACCGGCAGCTTCGGCTGGTCCACCCTGGTGATGGTGGCGGACGCCCCGCCGGCGGTGGTGCAGTCGGTGACCGACGCGCTGGCGCGGCACTTCATGGACCAGCACGGCGCCCCTTCCGCGGCCGCGGCGCAGCAGGTCGCCGAGCGCGAGGTCGCCTTCGCCGCCAGCCTGTGCGAGCACCCCGTCGGGACCCTGCTGACCATCTTCCGCCAGCACGGCCTCGACGGCGTGGTCGAGCAGTTTGCCACCGTCACGCGGGATGCCGCGCCGGAGGAAGCGGCCGGGCCTGACTTCGGCAAGCCCTTCGACTTGCTGGCCCTGGCGGTCAACCGGAATGGTGCCGCATGAAGGAGGCGGCCGCATGACCCGGCACGAGCAGCGCGAGGTCGGCGTCATCGCCGAATGGCAGGCGGTCGAGAGCGAGTGGTCCGACCACCGCTGGCGCGTCGTCGGCCTGCTGCCCGGCGCTGCGCAGGTGCCGGCCTGGACGCTGCTGGCCAGCTCGCCGGGCATGCGGCGCTACTTCGCGGGCAATGCCGAGCTGCACCTGTATCCGCTGGAGACGGACACCCTGAAGCACAACCTGGAGGGGCCGCAACCGGCGGTGTACGTGTTCCTGCGCACGACCGAGGCGGCGCCGGGCATGTCGCTGCTGGGCGCGACGGTGTGCGCCGGGGAGGCGCAGGCGCACGTGGACACCGGGTCCGATCTGGTGGAGGCGGTGCCGATGCCGCCGGACCTGGCTGCCTGGGTGACCGACTTCGTGGCGCGCAACCACGTCGAGCGCCCCGGCTGGAAGCGCAAGCGCGACCGGGACGGCCGGGGCGACGACCGCGGAGGCGGCAGGCGCGAGGAGGTGGACGCCGATGACGAATGAGGCAACTGAAGGGCTGTTCCGCCGCTGGGCACGGCGCAAGCAGGCAGCGAAGGCTGCGCCGGACCATGCGGCCGCCCCCGCGGCGCTGCCGGAGCAGCCTGCCGTGCAGCTGTCCTTGCCACTCCTGCAAGGGCCAGTCGTGCCGGAGCCGGTCCTACCGGCGCCAGTCCTGCCAGACCTTGAGACCCTCGGCCCCGAGAGCGACTACAAGGCGTTCCTCCAAAACGGTGTGGCGGCCGAGGTGCAGCGCATTGCCCTGCAACGCGCCTGGGCCAGCGACGAGCAGATCGCCGGGTTCCGCGGGATGGCCGACTATGACTGGGATTTCAACGCGCCGACTTACGGCAAGCTGTGGGCGTCGGACGATGTGGCAAGGCTGTTGCAGGCTGTCGTAGCGCCGCCCGCCGAGATCGAACCTGACCGCGCTGAACCCGACTTCCCGCAGGACCCTGACAAGCCCACCCTGGCGTTGCCGGGGGTGCCGCAGCACTCGCAGGCGCCGGCAGCCGAACCAGGGTTGGCCACCGTTGCCGAGGCAGAGGCTCCACGCGCGGCAGCCCCTCGGCATGGCAGCGCAATGCCATCGTGATCACGGCTTTTTTCCGAAAATCGAGCCGCTGCTTAGATTACAAAATGGTTGCGCCCGGCTAAATCAGTACGGACGTTTGATGCTGGGACGGCGATGGGGATGGCAACGCAAGGATTGGATGACGTGGAGGCTGCACGGGCGCTCGTGTATGGCCTGCTCGGCCACGTCCTGGCGCAGCCGCCGGAAGCCGGCTTCCTCGCACGCCTGGCGGGGCTGGACGGCGGCGGCGAGATTGGCGCCGCACTGCGCGACCTGGCGGCGCAGGCGCAATCTGCGACGGTCAAGATGGCCCGTGCCGAGTACGATGCCCTGTTCATCGGCGTCGCCCGGGGTGAGCTGGTGCCCTACGGCTCCTTCTACATGACCGGCTTCCTGCACGAGCGTCCGCTGGCCCGGCTGCGCGCCGACCTGGCGCGGCTGGGCCTGGCCCGCCGGCCCGGCCGGTCCGACCCCGAGGACCACATCGCAACCGAATGCGAGATCATGGCGAGCCTCGCCGACCGCCCTGCCGACGTGCAGGCCGAGTTCTTCGACCGCCACCTGAACCCCTGGGCGTCCCGCTTCTTCACCGACCTGGAACGGGCCGCCTCGGCGCGGCTATATCGGCCGGTGGGCACGCTGGGCCGCCTGATGATCGAACTTGACCGGCAGGGCTTCGCGCTCGCCGCCGACCCCTCCCTGCGAAAAGGTGCAGCATGACCGACAAGACCGAAAAGCCGCTCCGGGCCGACCGGCGTGCCTTCCTGCGCGGCGCCGGCTTAGCCGCCGTGGCCGTGCCGCTGGCCGCCGAGGCCGAGACGCTGGTGCAGCCCACCAACCACCAGGCGCCCGCCCGTTATATCGACAGCGAGCACAACCAACGGTTCTATGCGCTGAACCGCCGGTAGGGAACCCAAATGCTCACCAAGCAACGCCCCGCCGCCGCAGCCCGCGGCCTGCCCACCCTCCCCGCCCCCGCCGTATCGAGCGGCGCGCTGGACCGCCGCGGCTTCCTCCGCAACTCGGGCCTGGCCGCGGGCGGCCTGGCGGCGCTGGGCGGCCTGGGCCTGTCCACCGTGCAGCGCGCCGCCGCCGGGGAGGTCGTGCCGGGCGAGCCGAGCGAGCTTCGCAAGACCGTCTGCACCCACTGCTCCGTCGGCTGCTCCGTGCTTGCCCGCGTGCAGAACGGTGTCTGGGTGGCGCAGGAGGCCAACTACGACAGCCCGAACAACCTCGGCACCCACTGCGCCAAGGGCGCGGCCGTCCGCGAGCTGACGCACGGCGACCGCCGGCTGAAGTACCCGATGAAGCTGGAAAACGGCGAGTGGAAGCGGCTGGACTGGCGCACCGCGATCGACGAGATCGGCGACAAGATGCTGGAGATCCGGCAGAAGTCGGGTCCGGACAGCGTGTACTGGCTCGGCTCCGCCAAGTTCAGCAATGAGAGCGCCTACCTGTTCCGCAAGTTCGCGGCGCTGTGGGGCACCAACACCTGCGACCACCAGGCCCGCATCTGCCACAGCACCACCGTCGCCGGAGTCGCCAATACGTTTGGCTACGGCGCGATGACCAACAGCTTCAACGACCTCGGCAACGCTAAGGCCATCATGATCATGGGCGGCAACCCCGCCGAGGCCCACCCGGTCAGCCTGCAGCACCTGCTGCGGTCCAAGGAGATCAACCAGGCCGAGCTGATCGTCATCGACCCGCGCTTCACCCGCACTGCCGCCCACGCCACCGAGTACGTCCGCATCCGCCCCGGCACCGACATCCCGGTGATCTGGAGCATCCTGTGGCACGTGTTCGAGAATGGCTGGGAGGACAAGGAGTTCATCAACAACCGCGTCTATGGCATGGACCAGGTGCGCGCCGAGGTAGCGAAATGGGACCCGGCCGAGAGCGAGCGCGTGACCGGCGTGCCCTCCCTGCAGTTGAAGCGCGTGGCGGAGATCATGTCGCACAACAAGCCCAGCAGCCTGGTGTGGTGCATGGGCGCGACGCAGAAGACCGTGGGGACCGCCAACGTCCGCGCTTACAGCATCCTGCAATTGGCGCTGGGCAACATGGGCATGAGCGGCGGCGGCACCAACATCTTCCGCGGCCACTGCAACGTGCAGGGCGCGACCGACCTTGGCTTGGACGTGACGACCCTGCCGGCCTACCTCGGCCTGGACGAGGCGGCGTGGCGGCATTGGGCGCGGGTCTGGGACGTGGAGTACGACTACCTGGTGTCCCGCTTCGCGTCGAAGAAGCTGATGGAGAACAAGGGCATCCCCAGCACGCGCTGGTTCGATGCCGTGCTGGCCGACAAGGCGGAGCTGGACCAGCCGGACAACGTGCGCGCCATGGTGGCGTGGGGCCACGCCGCCAACTCGATCACCCGCGAGCCGGTGATGCGGGAGGGCATGAACAAGCTCGACCTGCTGCTGGTGGTCGATCCGCATCCCACGACCTTCGCCATCAGCGGCGAGCGGCAGAATGGCACGTACTTGCTGCCGGCCTGCACGCAGTTCGAGCAGGCCGGCAGCGTCACCGGGTCGAACCGCTCGATCCAGTGGCGCGAGCAGGTCGTGAAGCCGATCTTCGAGAGCAAGAACGACGCGGAGATCCTGCTGCTGTTCGCCAACAAGTTCGGCTTCGGCGAGCAGTTGGTGAAGAACATCCTGGTGCAGGACGGCGTGCCGGTGCCGGAGGACGTGCTGCGGGAGATCAACCGCGGCTGCTTCGCCATCGGCTACAGCGGCCAGTCGCCGGAGCGGCTGAAGCTGCACGCCAAGCACCAGGCGGACTTCGATCCGCTGACGCTCAAGGCCAGCACGGGTCCGTGCGCTGGCGAGTATTACGGGCTGCCCTGGCCGTGCTGGGGCACCCCGGAGATGAAGCATCCGGGGACGGCGTTCCTGTATAATACTGCGGTGCCCGTGAAGGAGGGCGGCAGCGGCTTCCGGGCACGGTGGGGCGTGGAGCGCGAGGGCGTGTCGTTGCTGGCCGCCGACTATCCGGTCGGGTCGGACATCAAGGGGGGTTACCCCGAGTTCACCATCGCCGTGCTGAAGAAGCTCGGTTGGGACAGCGAGTTGACGGCGGACGAGATGGCCGTGATCAATAAGATCGGTGGTAACAGCATCGACGCCGTGAGTTGGCAGACCGACCTGAGCGGCGGCATCCAGCGCGTCGCCGTCAGCCACGGCTGCGCGCCGTTCGGCAACGGCAAGGCGCGGGCGGTGGCCTGGAACCTGATCGACCCGGTGCCGATCCACCGCGAACCCATCCGCACGCCGCGGCGCGACCTGATTGCCAAGTATCCCGCCCTGGAGGACCGGCGCGACTACCGCCTGCCCTACCTGGGCCGCAGCCTGCAGGTGCAGGACGTGTCGGCGTTCCCGATGATCCTCACCTCGGGACGGCTGGTGGAGTACGAGGGCGGCGGCGACGAGACGCGGTCCAACCGCTGGCTGGCGGAGATCGTCGAGGAGGCCTACGCCGAGGTCAACAGCGAGGACGCGAAGCGGCTGGGGATCACCGACCGCGGCGAGGTCTGGATTTACGGCGTCGAGAGCAACTCGAAGGCGAAGCTGCGGGCGCATGTCAGTAACCGCACCGGACCCGGCGTGGTGTTCGTGCCGTTCCACTTCGGCGGCATGACGGCCGGCGTAGACAACCGCGGCAAGTATCCGCCAGGCCTGGACCCGATCGTGCTGGGCCATGCGGTGAACCAGTTGACGACCTACGGCTACGACGCGGTGACGCACATGCAGGAGACCAAGGTCACGCTCTGCCGGGTCGAGGCGGCGTGATGCCTGTGTTCATTTTCGAGGAGGGGCGCTGATGGCCCGGATGAAGTTCCTGTGCGACGCCGAGCGTTGCATCGACTGCAACGCCTGCGTCACCGCGTGCAAGAACGAGCATGAGGTGCCATGGGGCCTGAACCGCCGCCGGGTGGTGACGCTGAACGACGGCCAGCCCGGCGAACTGTCGGTCTCCATGGCCTGCATGCACTGCACCGACGCCCCGTGTGCCTCGGTGTGCCCGGTCAACTGCTTCGTGCAGACGGCGGACGGCATCGTGCTGCACAACAAGGACCAGTGCATCGGGTGCGGGTACTGCTTCTATGCCTGCCCGTTCGGGGCGCCGCAGTTCCCTTCCGCGTCCAACTTCGGCGGGCGCGGCAAGATGGACAAGTGCACCTACTGCGCCGGCGGCCCCGAGGGCACCAACACGCCCGAGCAGTTCGCCAAGTACGGCCGCAACCGCCTGGCCGAGGGCAAGCTGCCGATCTGCGCCGAGATGTGCTCCACCCGCTCACTGCTGGCCGGCGACGGGGCGACCATCGGCGCGATCTACAAGGAGCGCGTGCTGCGGCGTGGCTACGGTTCCGGCGCGTGGGCGTGGTCCACGGCCTATCGCGACACCCCGACGGTTTGAGGCACACGATGCGCTGTCCCCGGATTGCCTTAGTCCTTGGCGTCGCCGCCCTCGCTTTGGCCACCGTGCCCACCCCGGCGGCTGCGGACCTGCTGCCGCAGAACTTCCCGAACAAGGACCGCGCCGCGCTGGAACAGAAGCTGGAGCAGCAGCGCGACCTGCCGCCCGGGCAGATCAGCGGCTTCGTCCACATTCCCGACGCCAAGGCTGGCGTGCTGATCCAGCCGCAAGGCCGGGAGTTCCGCAGCTTCCGCACCCGGGCGCAGCCGCTGATCGACGGGGCGTTGCTCGGCATCGCCATCGCCGCCATGGCTGCGCTCTACTTCATCGCAGGGCCGATGCGCTACAAGAAGGACCCGCAGGGCCGCACCATCCAGCGGTTCACCAAGTTCGAGCGGTTCGTCCATTGGCTGACATCGGCGTCGTTCGTCTGGCTGTCGCTGACCGGGCTGAACCTGGTGTTCGGGCGCTGGCTGCTGGAGCCGGTTCTGGGCGACAACACCTATGCCAGCTTCACCGCGCTGGCGAAGCTGTCGCACAACTCGGTCGGCTTTGCCTTCATGGCCGGGCTGGCGGTGATGGCGGTCCAGTGGCTGACGGTGAACCTGCCGACCAAGCTGGACCTGGAGTGGATCAAGGCGGCGGGCGGCATCTTCGGCGGCCCGCACCCGCCGGCGCAGAAGTTCAACGCCGGGCAGAAGATGATCTACTGGATCGCGGTGTTCGGCGGGGCCGGCATCTCGCTGACGGGCGTGCTATTACTGGTGCCGTTCTACGTCTTCGGCATCGAGGGCATGCAGTTGATGCAGGTCGCGCACTCGGTGATCGCCGCGCTGATGATGGCGGTCATCATCGGGCACATCTACCTGGGGTCCATCGGCGTCCAGGGTTCGTTGCAGGCGATGACCACGGGCCGTGTGGACCGCAACTGGGCCGCCGAGCACCATGCACTGTGGCTGGCGGAGGAGGATGCCAAGCAGCAGGGCGCCGCTGGGCCGTCGGTGCTGCCGCACCCGGCGGAGTGATACCAGCCGCCCACGGGCCTGACCGGCACGGAGATGCCCTCGTTGCGGTCTGCGCCTGCGGCATGGCGATCCAGGGCGGTGGATGCGGCGCTTACCCTCGGGATTGCCGGGCCGAAGACGGTTCGCAACGACGACAGCGTGGCTTGGGGTAGCAGCGGCTGGTGTAGACAGTTAGGGCCGGGTCGAGGGGGTGGAGTAGGCCTGCTCCGAACTTTCCCCGACGAAGTGGGTCAGCACGAACTGCGACGCGGCGGCGATGATGACCAGCGCCGCGACGGAGCTAAGAAAGACCTTCAACCTCGTTCTCCTTGATGCACGGTGCGGTGAGTGTGGGTGCAGAGCACAATGGTTATAAGTGACGCGTTTCCAACCGCATGCATCGATCAATTTACCTAGTTTCGAGAACACGCTTCAATCCGGCTTGCCCGATAGACGGCGCGCGCAAGTTCAAGCCCACGTCATCTACGTGCAGGGCGACTGCCGGCCGGCCCTGTCACTGCTGGACAAATTACTCTAGGCGCATTCACATCCGCGTCCCGCCGGCAGAGCCGCCGTTGCAAGGATGAACCGGATGCTGCGAACGCTTCTGCTCGATCTCGATGGCACCCTTGTCGATTCCGTGCCGGACCTTGCTGCCGCTCTCAATCGCATGGCGAGGCATCACGGCATCGCGCCGTTCACCTTGGCGGAAACCGCGCTCATGGTCGGCGATGGCGCACGCGTCCTGGTGGAGCGCGCCTGCGCCGCCCGCAGCGCGCCGTTCGATGAAGCGGCATTCACGGCGTTCCTGTCCGACTACACCGCCCACGCCGCGGTCGAGACCCGGCCGTTTCCCGGCGCCATCGAGGCGCTCGGCACGCTGCGGGACCGGGGGTGGCAGTTCGCCGTCTGCACCAACAAGCCCGCCGCTGCGACCCATGCCCTGCTCAAGGCGCTGAACCTGCTGCCCTGGCTCGCCGCGGTTGGCGGCGGCGACAGCTTTCCCACCCGCAAGCCCGACCCGAGGCACCTGCTGATGACCTTGGCCGCCGCCGGTGGCACGCCGGACGCGGCGATCATGGTCGGCGACCACCGCAACGACGTGCAGGCAGCGGCCGGCGCCGGCCTGCCGTGCATATTCGCGGGCTGGGGTTATGGCCCGGCTGCGATGTCGGCCGGCGCGACAGCCATCGCGGCGAGCCTCGCCGAGCTGCCGGCGCTGGCGGACCGGATCATCGCCCGGAGATAAGGGCGGAAGGCAGATCGCACGGATTAAACGTGCCGCGTGTGTTGGACGAGGTGATTGGGGCGACATACCTGCGCCTGTTTGGTCGCTTCTTGGGGATCCCTCTGGGCCGCGAGGCTCGCCAGCACGGTTCTGGAAGGCTGCCGGTCCAGACAGGACCAATCCAATACCCGGCCGGACGAGTGAACGCCGGGATGGCCGGGGTCAGTGCACCACCTGGTTCAACGACCCCTTGGCATACATCTCCGTCATCCGGTCCAGCGTCACAGGCTTGATGCGCGACGCATGGCCGGCGCAGCCGAACTGCTCGAACCGCGCCCGGCACAGGTCGGTCGCCGCCTTGGTCGCGGCGGCGAAGAACTTGCGCGGGTCGAACTCCTCCGGCTTCTGCGCCATCAGCCGGCGCATCGCCCCGGTCATCGCCAGGCGGATGTCGGTGTCGATGTTGATCTTGCGGACGCCGTGCTTGATGCCCTCCTGGATCTCCTCGACCGGGACGCCATAGGTCTCCTTGATGTCGCCGCCGAACTCGCGGATCACCGCCAGCCACTCCTGCGGCACCGAGCTGGACCCATGCATCACCAGGTGCGTCGTCGGGATGCGGGCGTGGATTTCCTTGATGCGCCCGATGGCCAGGATGTCGCCCGTCGGCTTGCGGCTGAACTTGTAGGCGCCGTGGCTGGTGCCGATGGCGATGGCCAGCGCGTCCACCCCAGTGTCCCGCACGAAGTCCGCCGCCTGCTCCGGGTCGGTCAGCAACTGGTCGTGCGACAGCTTGCCCTCGGCACCGGAGCCGTCCTCCTCCCCGGCCTCCCCGGTCTCCAGCGACCCCAGCACGCCCAGCTCGCCCTCGACGGACACGCCGACCGCGTGCGCCATCTCGACCACGCGGCGAGTGGTGCCGACGTTGTAGTCGTAGTCGGCGGGGGTCTTCATGTCCTCCTTCAGCGAGCCGTCCATCATCACGCTGGTGAAGCCGCTGCGGATGCTGCGCTGGCAGACGCCGGGGCTGCCGCCGTGGTCCTGGTGCATGACGACGGGGATGTGCGGCCAGCTCTCGACGGCGGCCTCGATCAGGTGGCGCAGGAACGCCTCGCCCGCGTACTTCCGCGCGCCGGCCGAGCCCTGCAGGATGACGGGGCTGTCCACGGCGTCGGCGGCCTCCATGACGGCGCGGACCTGCTCCATGTTGTTCACGTTGAAGGCGGGGATGCCGTAGCTGTGCTCCGCGGCGTGATCGAGCAGTTGGCGCATCGAGACGAGTGCCATGGTGGGTCCTTCTTGGTCAGGCAGATGGGAGGGGCCGTCATTGCAAGCCGCAGCCTGCGGCGCGGCAATCCAGGGCTGCTAATGCAACGTCGGCCTCGGCAGCCGCTGGATTGCCACGTCGCTGCGCGCCTCGCAATGACGCTTTGTCACGGCTTCAGTTCGCCACGGTGTCAGGCCGACCGCTTCTTGCGGCTGACGAGCTGCAGGATCATCGGGGTGAAGATCAGCTGCATCGCCAACGGCATCTTGCCGCCGGGGCAGACGATGGTGTTGGCGCGCGACATGAAGCTGCCGTGCAGCATCGACAGCAAGTACGGCATGTCGATGCCCTTCGGGTTGCGGAAGCGGATGATCAGCATGCTCTCATCGGCGTTCGGCACGTCGCGGGCGATGAAGGGGTTGCTGGTATCGACCGTGGGGACCCGCTGGAAATTGACGTGGGTCTCGGAGAACTGCGGGCAGATGTAGTTCACGTAATCCGGCATGCGGCGCAGGATGGTATCCACGACCGCCTCCTGCGAGTAGCCGCGCACCTTCTTGTCGCGGTGCAGCTTCTGTATCCATTCCAGGTTGATGATCGGCACCACGCCGACCAGCAGGTCCACGTGCTGCGCGACGTTGACCTCCGGCGTCACCACGGCGCCGTGCAGGCCCTCGTAGAACAGCAGGTCGGTACCGCCGGGCAGCTCTGACCAGTCGGTGAAGGTGCCGGGGTCCTGGCCGTAGGGCGCGGCCTCCTCGGCGTCGTGCAGGTACTTCCGCGTCATGCCGACGCCGTGCTGGCCATAGCTGCGGAACAGCGCCTCCAACTCGCCGAACAGGTTTGAGTCGGGTCCGAAGTGGCTCAGCACCTGGCCTTCGCCGCTGGCATGCCTCAACTTCTCGCGCATCGCCAGGCGGTCGTAGCGGTGGAAGGCGTCGCCCTCGATGATGGCGGCGTTGACGCCCTCGCGGCGGAAGATCTGCGCGAACGTCGTCGTGACGGTGGTGGTGCCGGCGCCGGATGACCCGGTGATGGCGATGACCGGATGCCTCTGCGACATGGCTCAGGCGGTCCGGAATAGGGAGCGCGCGTTGAACAGCGGGGCGGCGAACGTCTCGTCCTCGCCGCGGTCGTGCTCGCCGTGGTAGCGGGCCAGGCGCTCGACTTCATGGCGCGACCCCAGGATCACCGGCACGCGCTGGTGGATGCCGATGGGCTGCACCTCCAAGATGCGCTCCCGCCCAGTGGAGGCAGCGCCGCCGGCCTGCTCGACGATCATGGCCATTGGGTTCGCCTCGTATAGCAGGCGCAAGCGGCCGGGCTTGCCGGGGTCCTTGGTGTCCCTGGGATACATGAACAGGCCGCCGCGGATCAGGATGCGGTGGACCTCGGCGACCATCGACGCGATCCAGCGCATGTTGAAATCGGCGCCACGCGGGCCTTCGGCGCCCTCCAGGCATTCGTCCACATAGCGGCGGACCGGGGGTTCCCAGAAGCGCTCGTTGCTGACGTTGACGGCGAACTCGCGGCTGTCGGGCGGGATGGCCATGCCGGGGTGGGTGAGGACGAAGGCCCCGATCTCGCGGTCCAGGGTGAAGCCGTGCACGCCGTCGCCGACCGTCAGCACGATCATCGCCGTAGGACCATAAATGGCGTAGCCGGCGGCGACCTGGGTGGTGCCGGGTTGCAGGAAGTCGGCGGCTGCGGGTTCGGCGACGCCCTCGGGGCAGCGCAGGACGGAAAAGATGGTGCCGACGGGCATGTTGATGTCGATGTTGGACGAGCCGTCGAGGGGATCGAACACCAGCAGCAGGCGGCCCCTGGGGTAGTGGCCGGGGATGGGGTGGGGCTGCTCCATCTCCTCGGACACCATGCCGGCGAGTTGGCCGCCCCACTCGCAGGTGCCGACCATGATGTTGTTGGCCGCCACGTCGAGCGGCTGCTGCTGCTCGCCCTGCACGTTGATGGCGACCTGGCCGGCGTCGGGCGGGTGGATGCGCCCGCGGGAGGCGGCGACGGCGATCAGCTTGCAGGCGGTCTGGATGTCATTCAGCAGGGAGGTCAGGTCAGGGTCCGGCGATCCGGCCCGGCGCTGGTCCTCGATGATGAACTTCGACAGCGTCGTGCGGCGGTATGGCATTCGTCGTCTCCCATCGGTGCAGCCTTGTGGCTGGCATTCTTATCCGCTGCTTTCTCCCTCTCCCTGCGGGAGAGGGCCGGGGTGAGGAGGTCTTTCCGCTAGAGCAGGCATTGCCCACTCTGAGCTTCCACCTCGTTTGAACCCGCACGCTCCGCTCCGCAGCCAAGACCCCCTCGCCCCGGCCCTCTCCCGGAGGGAGAGGGGGAAGCAGCTTTACTGCTGGAACACGCGGCTGCCCCGGATGTCCTCCGCCGTGATCGTCTCCAGCGCCGTCCGGTCCAGCAACTGGTCGCGCCCGGCGAACAGCCGGTTCGCCATCCGCAGCCGCGCCCGGTCGATGCCGTTGCGGATGCTGCGCGCATTGGAGAACCGCGGCTGCGCCATCCGCAGCGTGACGTACTCCTCCATCGCCGCCCGGCCCTCGTCGTCGAAGCGGTACTGCATCGACGCCGCCATCAGCTCGGCAATTCGCAGCAGCTCCCCGGCGGAGTAGTCGGGGAAGTCGATATGATGGGCGATGCGCGACGACATGCCGGGGTTGCTGCGGAAGAACGTGTCCATGCGGTCCTTGTACCCCGCGAGGATCACCACCAGGTCGTCCCGGTTGTCCTCCATCACCTGCAGCAGGATCTCGATGGCCTCCTGCCCGTAGTCCCGCTCATTCTCCGGCCGGTACAGGTAGTAAGCCTCGTCGATGAACAGCACGCCGCCCATCGCCTTCTTGAGGATTTCCTTGGTCTTGGGCGCGGTGTGGCCGATGTACTGGCCCACCAGGTCGTCGCGCGACACAGTCACAACATGGTTGCGGCGGATGTACTTCAGGCGATGCAGCACGTCCGCCATGCGCCGGGCCACGGTGGTCTTGCCGGTGCCGGGATTGCCGGTGAAGCTCATGTGCAGCGGCGGCGGCTCCGCCTGGATACCCAGGCCGCGTCGGGCGCTCTCGACCAGCAGCAGCGCCGCGACCTCGCGAATGCGGGTCTTGACGGGCAACAGTCCGACGAGGTCCCGGTCCAACTGGCCGATCACCTCGCCGATGTTGCTCTCGGCATACAGCGCGTTCAGGTCAACCCTGCGGTCGTCCCCTTGGGTGGGCAGTTCAAGTGCTGCGCTCATGCCGCGCGATCCCTCTGTTGGGCCTGTTGCAGTGGACCCAGTTCACGGCGCATCGCCCCGATGACGTCATGGTAGCCACCGTCGGCGTCCCGCGCCCCGAAGATGCCGGACCCGGACACGAAGGTGTCCGCCCCCGCATCCGCCACCGCGCGGATGTTCGACACCTTCACCCCGCCATCAACCTCCAGCAGGATCGGCAGTCCGCCTGCCGCCACATGGGCGTCGATGCGGCGGCGGATGGCGGCGATCTTCTGCAACGCGTGCGGGATGAAGCTCTGCCCGCCAAAGCCGGGGTTGACCGACATGACGCACACCAGGTCTAGCCGGTCCATCACCCAGTCCAGGCAATCCAGCGGCGTCGCTGGGTTCAGCGCCAGTCCGGCCCGGCAGCCGTGGTCGCGGATCAGCGCAAGCGTGCGGTCCACATGCTGCGACGCCTCCGGGTGGAAGCTGATGATGTTCGCCCCGGCCTTGGCGAACATCACCGCAAGCTCATCCACCGGCGTCACCATCAAATGCACGTCGATGGGCAGGTCCACATGCGGCCGGATCGCCTGGCACACCAAGGGGCCGATGGTCAGGTTGGGCACGTAGCGGTTGTCCATAACGTCGAAATGGATCAGGTCCGCCCCGCCCGCCTGCAACCGCTCGACCTCCTCGCCCAACCGGGCGAAGTCGGCCGACAGGATGCTCGGGGCAATCAGGTACCCCGTCACGGCAGGTAGCGGTCGCCGGAGGGTTTGGACGTGGCGTAGCTCCGCAAGGTGTAGCGCATGGTCCGCCCCGGCCCTTCCTGCCGCACCAGCTCGAACCCCGGCTCGTGCGCCGGGCGCTGCACCATGAACGACATGCGGATGGTCTCGAAGCCCTTGCGGCTGTCGAACGCCAGGACCTTGACGTAATCCTGCGGGTTCGCCTCCCGGCACGCCTTCAGCTCCAACATCACGCCGGCCGCGTCGTGCAGGTCGAACATCGGCGTGCCCCACATCGACCAGTAGTAGTTGCGCGGGTGCGGGTCATCGGTGTGCTCGACGGCCAGGGACCAGCCCTGGCCGAGCGCGTATTGGATTTGCGCCGAAATCTCCTCGTTCGTCAGGTCCGGCAGGAAGGAGAACTGGCCTTGGGTGACTTTCATCTGCGGGTCTCCTTACGATGCCGTGGGCGTGGGCAGCACATCGACCGAGTCCGTCGATGCATAGTTGAAGCTGACGTCCTTCCAGGTATCCAGCGCCGCGCGCAGCGGCTGGCACCAGCGGGCGGCGGCGGTTAGGATCTCCGGCCCCTCGTTCCAGATGTCGCGGCCCTCGTTGCGCGCCTTGACCATGCACTCCAGCGCGACGCGGTTGGCGATGGCGCCGGCCTGGATGCCCATGGGGTGCCCGATGGTGCCGCCGCCGAACTGCAGCACCACGTCGTCCTGCAGGTAGTGCAGCAACTGGTGCATCTGCCCGGCGTGGATGCCGCCCGACGCCACCGGCATCAGCTTCTTCAGGCTCGCCCAGGGCTGATCGAAAAAGATGCCGTGCTGCGGGTTCTTTGGCACGTAGGTCTCGCGGCAGGTGTCGTAGATGCCGCGCACCACATTAGGGTCGCCCTCCAGCTTGCCGACCACGGTGCCGGCGTGGATGTGGTCCACTCCTGCCATCCGCATCCACTTGGCGATCACCCGGAACGACACGCCGTGGTTCTTCTGCCGGGTGTAGGTGCTGTGCCCGGCGCGGTGCAGGTGCAGGATCATGTCGTTCTTGCGCGCCCACTTCGCCATCGACTGGATGGCGGTGTCGCCGGTTACCCGTTCGATCCTGATGATGGTGCTGCCGAGGTCGCGGGCGAACTCCGCGCGCTCGTACATGTCCTCCATCGTGGCGGCGGTGACGTTGAGGTAGGTGCCCTTCACCTCGCCCGTCTCGGCCTGCGCCTTGTTCACGCCCTCCATGCAGTACAGGAACCGGTCCCGCCAGTGCATGAACGGCTGCGAGTTGATGTTCTCGTCGT